>JBKQVT010000097.1:0-42879 GCA_052139835.1 Thermoguttaceae bacterium | reverse complement strand
TGAAGGGCTTTACCGCCAAGTATTCCGAGTTGGCCGAACGCTCGCCGGTTTACGCCCAACTGCGGAACCTCATCGACCTGTCGATCGCCGCGGCCTACATCCGGCATGAGGGTTTCTACGGCAAGGCGGAGTGGAAAATGGACCTTTTCGGCGACGAGCAGCGTTTCGCCGTGGAAACCTTCGATATGCCGAAGCAAGTCGCCCCGGCCATCAATGCGATTTGGAGGGGGAGCCGCTTGATGACCCCCATTGGGGGAGGCGTGGCGATCGAGCCAAGCCGGGCGTTTGCCAACAAGCAGCCTTCCGACGACGACCCGGCCGTCGGCAAAGTTCGCCAACAAGGAAAGATCGTCTTGGCCAAGGGGCAGTGGTGGTGGGATTGAGGACTTTCTGCCCCATGCACCCCCACGAAAGCAGGGAAAGAAAAAGAATCCTTGCCGAAAGGGAAAAATTCTTGCGGACAACACTGGACAAGACTGCCGAAACTGGTATCATCGAGATATAAGAAGAGTGGCCTCTTCTCTGTTCCGGCCCCGCCGTTTCGCTTTGCCGCGAGCGGCGGGGTTTTTTTGTTTTGCCGTCGTTTCAGTTCCTCGCCGCTATCGCCATGTCCGCCGCGCTCTGGAAGTGCGACAAGAATGTCGCCGAGTTGCAACTGGATTCTTTCCACGCGAAGCTCGATGCGGCGCAGCCGGGCCTCGGGCTGACGCTCTTTGGCCCCTGGGGCAGTCACGCGATCCGCGCCCAAGTGCTGGGGCTTTCCGTTGCGTTGCAGCGTCCGGGCGATGTCAACTGGCCGGCGGAATGTTACGTCCGCGGTGACGACCTGGTCGCCGCGTACACTGGGTCGGCGTTGCGTCCGCTTTCGCCGCTGCACATGGATGCCGTCTGGCGAGCGCTGCGACCCGGACCGGCGGATGAGTTCCTCGCTGCCGTCGAGTTGATCGTCTCGGTACGCACGGAATTGCTCGACAGCCCGGCGGTGGCGTTCGTCCAGAGTGAATTACCCGGTGGCGCGATGTTTCGGCTGGCGGGGGCCAGCCCACCGCGCTGCGAGGCGCTGGCATTGGCGCCGTCGGAGCTATTGCGGCTGGTTCCGGCGAACGGGCCGGGATGCGTCCTCTGCCGGCTGCCTGGCGGGGAACCGACCTATGCCGAGATGATCCATCCGGCCGACTTTCACAACGACGAGGCGTCGCTGGGCCTCTTGGGCGACGGCGCCCGCTTGCGCCACTGCCTGTTTTACCAGTCGCTGGAGAAGGGCGTGATTCTCCGCTCTCGGGTCCGCGGGGTCTTCCTGCCGCGGGAAAACGACGTGGCGTTGGCCGCCGCCTGCTACGACTCCTTTGCCGCCTCCGAGCCGCCGCTGGACGCCTTCTGATTCATAACCTACTTGGCCCCGGCCCGGTCGGCACGGCGGCGATCGACCTCCTTGAGAATGATCTTCCGCAGGCGGATCTGCGTGGGCGTGACCTCGACCAGCTCGTCGTCGGCGATGAACTCCAGGGCCTCTTCCAGCGACATCCGCCGGGCGGGCTTCAGGAGGATGTTGCGGTCGTGGCCCACCGCCCGCATGTTCGAGAGCTTCTTCTCCTTGGTGGGATTGACGGTCATGTCGTTGGTGCGGCTGTTTTCGCCGACGATCATGCCCTCGTAGACCACGTCGCCGGGGCCGACGTGCATCTCCGCCCGCTGTTGCAGGGCGTCGAGTCCGTAGGCCACGCCGCGGCCGGCGGCGTTGGAGACCAGGACGCCGGACGCCCGGCCGGCGATGTCGGCCTCCATGGGCCGGTAGCGGTCGAAGCGATGGTGGATGACGGCCGTGCCCTGCGTGGCGTTCAGCAGCCGCGTGCGGAGGCCGATCAATCCCCGCGCCGGGATCGAGAAGAGGAGGTAGGAATACTGGTTGTGGGTGGTCATTTCGACCAGTTGGCCGCGGCGCTGCCCGACCAACTCCATGACGGCCCCGGTGGCGGCCTCGGGGACCTCGACCACCAGGCTCTCGAAGGGCTCCTCGACAATGCCGTCGTGCTCGTGGAGGATCACTTGCGGCTTGCCCACCGAAATCTCGTAGCCCTCGCGGCGCATGGTCTCGATGAGGATGGAGAGGTGGAGGATGCCGCGGCCGGCGACCGAGAACAGCTCGGTGCCGGGGATGGGCTCGACGCGGAGGGCCACGTTGCGTTCGATCTCCCGCAGCAACCGCTCGCGCAGGTGGCGGCTGGTGACGAAGCGGCCCTCCTGGCCGGCCAGCGGCGAGGTGTTCACGCCGAAGGTCATTTTCAGCGTGGGCTCGTCGACCACCACGCGCGGCAGTGCCCGCGGAAAGAGCGGATCGCTCACCGTGTCGCCGATTTCCACGTTTTCCAGTCCCACGAGGGCCACGATGTCGCCGGCCTCGCCCCGCGGCGCCTCGACGCGCCCCAGGTCCTCGAAGACGTGGACGGAAATGATCCGCGCGGGGGTGATGCGGTCCTCGCGCTGCATCAAGACGATGTCCTGGCCCGGCTGGACGGCGCCGGAGTAGATGCGGCCCACGGCGATCCGCCCCACGTAATCGGACCAGTCCAGGGTGGTCACGAGCATTTGCAGGGGGGCCTCGGCGTCGATCTCGGGGCCGGGAATCTGCTGGAGGATCAGGTCCATCAGCGGCGCCACCGTGCCGTCGTTCTTGGCCAGGTCGTGGGTGGCATAACCCAGCTTGGCGCTGGAGAAGATGTAGGGGAAATCCGCCAAGTGGTCCTCGGCCCCCAGTTGCATGAAGAGATCGAAAACCTCGTCGATCACTTCATGGGGGCGGGCGTCGGGGCGATCGATCTTGTTGATCACGATCACCGGCCGCAGCCGGCACTCCAGGGCCTTGGAGAGCACGAAGCGGGTCTGCGGCATGGGGCCTTCGGCCGCATCGACCAGCACCAGCGCCCCGTCGGCCATCCGCAGCACGCGCTCGACCTCGCCGCCGAAATCGGCGTGGCCGGGGGTGTCGATGATGTTGATCTTCACGCCCCGGTAGGGAATGGCGATGTTCTTGGCCAGGATGGTGATGCCCCGCTCCCGCTCCAGGTCGTTGGAGTCGAGGATCTGCTGCCCCACCAGTTGCGACTCGCGGTAACGGCCGCTCTGGCGCAACATGCAATCGACCAGCGACGTCTTGCCGTGGTCGACGTGGGCGATGATGGCCACGTTGCGAATATCTTGGCGGCGTACAGACATGGCGGTTGGCGGAGGGGGAAAACATATTAGTCTACCCGCCGCGGCGGCCGCGGTCAACGGCGGGTCCCCCCCAACGCAGTCGAGGGGCTTTTCCAGCCGCCAATCCCCCGTCCCCAGTCCCGAGCCCCCGGCCCCTAGTTCCTCGCGCCCTTCACGTAGATCACCGGCGTGACGCCGCTGGAGGCGATCACGGAATCGTCGCGATGAACGCCCGCCGCCACCTGGTCGTCGTCGTTGGCGAAGATGTCGTCGCTGGCGCCGCTGGGGCGCGAGGCGGTGAGGAACTGGACGTGTCCGTCCTCGAAGAGGACGTTCTGCCCCCGGTCGCCGTGATTGTCGCTCTGCCGATCAGGGCGATCTTCGCGGGGGGCGTCGGCCATGAGCGCAAAACCGGCACGGTGCAGATTTGTGGTGGGCTCGAACACGCCGTGGTCGAGATAGCCGATGCAATAGCCGTAGCTGCCGCCCATCTGTTGGCGGAGCCGGGCGGCGGTGGCCGCATCGGCGGCCTGCAGCTCGGCGATCGTGGGGACGCGGAAATCGCCGGCCGCGGCCAACGACGAGTCCGGACACACCACCCGCCGCGCCTCGCTGAGCAAGCCGCCGCGGGCGAGGAGGGGGGCATAAATGCCGGCAGAGGCCAGCTTGCCCTCGGTCGGCACCTGGGGGAAGCGGCCGTCATGGGCCTGGCTGTAAGCGGTCAGCATGGTTCCCAACTCGCGGAGGTTGTCGCGGCAAGTCGTCACTCGGGAGTGGAAGCGGCCGTTTTGCAGGGCCGGAAAGGTCAACGTGCCGGCCAGCACAAAGACGACCGCCGCGGCCACGATGTCGAGAAAATGGACGCGGCTGGAGCGGCTGGGCGGCGCCGACTGCGGGCTGATCGCCCGCCGCGGCAAACGCCGCGGCGCAGGCTTGATTTGCGCGAAGATGAATTGGCAGGTCCGCTGGGCCAGCCCCGGCGGCACCTCCGCGGCCGAGCGGTACGCCTCGAGTTGCTGCAACTGCCGTCCCAGCGCGATCCACTCCAGCCGATAGGCTTCCTCGCTCTCCAGGCGCGCGCGGACCCGCTCCCTCTCGGCGTCGTCCAGGGCCCCCAGCAGATACCCGAGCACTTGCTCTCGCACCGCGTCAGTCATAGTCGAACATGGACGGGAGTTAACACTTCACCCAGCTTCTGCACGGCGGCGTGCAGGCGGCTTTTCACCGTGCCTACGGGAATGGATAACACCTCGGCGGCCTCGCGGTACTTCAATCCCTGGAAGTAAACCAGGAGGACCACTTGCCTCGTCTGCTCCGGTAGGCTGTCGACTGCGCGACGGACGGCGTCGCGCTCCTCGGACGACTGAGTCTCCTCCAACGGTCCCCGCTCCGGGCTATCGAACAGGTCGACAAACAGCCCCGACTCGCTCTCCGCCTCGCCTCCAATCCGCCGATCCAGGCTGGCCATGCGGTGGCGCCGGCTGCGCCGCCGGAAGTCGATCGCCTGGTTGGTCGCCACGGCATAAAGCCACGGCCGCAACTTCCGATGGGACTCGAACTGGTCGCATTTCAGGTGGACCTGAAGGAAGGTCTGCTGGAACACGTCCTCGGCCATCTCGGCATTGCCCAGGTAGTGGCGAAGATAACCGTAAAGCTCCCGCTCATAGCGGCGGACCAACTCTTCAAAGGCAGGGCGGTCGCCGCAGTCGCGATACTTCAGCAGCAACTTCTCGTCACTCCAGGCAGTCCGCGGCCCCGGTTCGGCATCATTCTGTCGCTGGTGTTCAATTATGCCGTTCATTTTTGCTACGCACCCGTCGGCGGAAAGGTTCAGCCCACCGCGACGAAACCCCCGACAAGCCGGCTGCCGGCGGACGGGAACCCTTGCCGAGCATTCCATTGTACTGGATCTCCTCGCCTCAGTCTCCTGGGCGGCCTTCGGCGCCGTGGCGGGGCGGACATGTAAGTCTTTTCCGTGAAATAACTTCCGTCGCCAGTCCCAGCCGGCAGGTCATGCTTCGACATAATGCTTGTTGCCGCAGACCCCCTCTTTACGTCGAAGCATGACCTGCCAAGCCTCGGACCGGTCGACTTCTGCCCGCCCCACGGGTCTTCGGGCCGTATCCATCGACCGACTGGGTAGGATGCAAGTGGCGTGCCCAATCGACAGCCGCACCCCCTCGGCGGGAACGTCGAAGGCCGGTAGCCTTTCACAACGCTTTTGGCCGCCTTGAGTTACGCGAGAATGCCGAAAATGCGGCTTGCGTAGAAGAAAGCGGAAGTGGATGACCAGGCGTGAAAATCTTTCTTTTCGTTACAAAGCGTCCACAGCGGAGGCGGCCGGAGGCAGTTGCAACCGCCAACACTGCCAGAATGGCAGGCGGAGGGCCGGGTGGCCGGTCGATTGCGCTTCGTCTACACTTAGGTTAGACGTCCGCTCCCCCAACAGTGTCCGTCGCCGGATAACCCATGATGAAGCCGTCTGCTGAACCCGCCACGCGCTGCCGCTGGGCGATCACCGTCCGCGGCGTGGTCCAGGGGGTCGGCTTCCGGCCGTTCATCTATAACGCCGCCCGCTCGCGCGAGCTGACCGGGTGGGTGCAAAACCGCTCCGGGACCGTGCGCATCGAGGCCGAAGGAGAGCAGGCCGCGCTGGAGGAGTTGGTCGAAGCTATTCGCCACCACCATCCACCTCAGGCCCGCATCGACGCCGTCGAGGTACAAGCGATCCCATGCCAGGGGCGCGCCGAGCAGGAGGACGGAGCGGCGGCCGGCTTTGCGATTCGCGCGAGCCTGGCCGCGGCCGCGCCGCAGCCGACCATTCCCGCCGACCTGGCCACTTGCGACCTCTGCCTGGCGGAAATCCACGACCCGGCCCAACGCCGCTGGCGGTATCCGTTTACCAATTGCACGAACTGCGGGCCGCGGTGGTCGATCATTCGGCAAGTGCCCTACGACCGGCCGCGGACTTCGATGGCCGAGTTTGCCCTCTGCCCCGACTGCGCGGCCGAATATGCGGATCCGTCCGACCGGCGATTCCACGCCCAGCCGATCGCCTGTCCGCGCTGTGGGCCGGCGTTGGAACTGCTCGACGGCCGGGGACGGCGGCTGGCGGTGCTCGACGCGGCGCTGGAGGAGGCCGCCCGTGGCTTGCTCGACGGGCGCGTGCTGGCGATGAAAGGGCTGGGCGGATTCCAACTACTAGTCGACGCGACCAACGCGGCGGCGGTCGGCCTGTTGCGGCGGCGGAAGCGGCGGCCCGACCGGCCCTTTGCCCTGATGTTCCCCACGCTCGACGACGTGCGGCGGCATTGCGAGCTTTCCGCTGCGGAAGCCCAGGCCCTCCAGGGGCCGGAGGCCCCCATCTTGCTGTTGCGGCGGCGCGGGGACTGTCCCGATTTGGCTGACATTGCGCCCGGCAATCCCAACTTGGGCGTCATGCTCCCCTACACCCCGCTGCATCACTTGCTGCTGGAGGCGGTCGGCCGGCCGCTGGTATGCACCAGCGGCAATTTGTCGGAGGAGCCCATGGCGATTTCGACCGAAGAGGCGCTCGAGCGGCTCGGCAGCGGTGACAGCGGACCGGGGATTGCCGACTTGTTCCTCGTCCACGACCGTCCCATCGTCCGCCCGGTCGATGATTCCGTGGCGCGGCTGGATGCCGAGGGGATCCAGGTGCTTCGCCGGGCGCGGGGCTATTCCCCCTTGCCCATCGCCCTGGGGATCGCCGGCCCGACGACGCTGGCGGTGGGCGGACACCTCAAAAACACCGTGGCGCTGGGGCTCGGCTCCGCCTCGGGGCCCATCGAGGTCGTGCTCAGCCCGCACGTGGGCGATTTGGACAGCCTCTTGGGCGTGGAGGTCTTTCGCCGCGCCATCGATGACCTGGTCGATTTCTTCAAGGTTGCTGCGGAGGTGGTGGCCTGCGATCTGCACCCCGATTACGCCTCGACGCGTCATGCCGAGGAGTTGGCCCTGCGGTGGGGCGTGCCGCTGGTGCGGGTGCAGCACCATCACGCCCACGTGGCCGCCTGCATGGCCGAGCACGGCCTGGAGGGCCCGGTCTTGGGGTTCGCCTGGGACGGCACCGGCTATGGGACCGACGGCACGATCTGGGGCGGCGAGGCCCTGGTGTGCCAGCGGGCGGAGTTCGTCCGCGCGGCCCACCTGCGGACCTTCCCTCTCCCCGGCGGCGATCCGGCCATGCGCCAGCCGCGGCGCTCGGCCTTGGGCCTCTTGCACGAGATCATGGGCGGCGCCGAAGCGGAAGCCGTGCTTGCCGCCCAGGCGGCCGGGGGCACCGCCGATTGGTTCAGCCCCGCCGAGCTCGGCACGCTGCGGGTGGCGGTGGCCCGTGGGATCAACACGCCGCGCACCAGCAGCATGGGACGGCTGTTTGACGGCGTGGCGGCGTTGTGCGGGTTGCCGCGGGTGATCAGCTTCGAGGGGCAGGCGGCCATGGCGCTGGAGTTCGCCGCCGACACGGAAACGGCGGAGGCTTATCCCTTGCCGCTGGGCGAGGGCACGCCCGCCGTGGCCGACTGGGAGCCGTTGCTGCGGGCGGTGTTGGCCGATCGGCAGGGCGGCGTGCCCGTCGGCCGCATCAGCGCACGCTTTCACAACGCCCTGGCCGAGCTGTGCGTGGCTGTGGCGCGGCGGGCGGGGCTGCCGCAGGTGGTCCTCAGCGGCGGCTGTTTCCAAAACGCCTTATTGACCGATCGCGTCCGCCGCCGGCTGTTGGAAGCCGGCTTTTCCGTGTACACTCACCGGCGCGTCCCGCCCGGCGACGGCGGCATCGCCCTGGGCCAGGTCCTCGTCGCCGTATTCAACCAAGGGTCATCGCATGTGTCTGGGCATCCCCGGTAAAGTGCTGGAAATCTACCAGCAGAACGATCTGCCCATGGGCAAGGTCGAGTTCGGCGGCGTGGTCAAGGAGATTTGCCTGGCCTATACGCCCGAGGCCGCCGTGGGCGACTTCGTCATCGTCCACGTCGGTTTCGCCATCAGCCGCATCGACGAGGCCGAAGCGGCGGAAATCTTCACGTACCTGGAAGAGATTGGCCGGGCCGGCGCCGAGGAGGGCGGATGAAATACCTCGACGAATACCGCGACGCCGAAGGGGCCCGGCGGTTGGCAGCGGCCATCGCCCGGGCCACCACGCGACCGTGGAACCTCATGGAGGTGTGCGGCGGCCAGACGCACGCGATCGTCCGCTTCGGTCTGGACGAGATGCTGCCGCGCCAGATCACGCTGATCCACGGTCCCGGCTGCCCGGTGTGCGTCACGCCGCTGGAGATGATCGACCAGGCGGTGGCGGTGGCCGCGCGGCCGGAGGTGACGTTCTGCTCGTTCGGCGACATGCTGCGGGTGCCGGGGTCCGGGCGGGACCTGCTCACGGTGAAATCCGCGGGGGGCGACGTGCGGATCGTCTACTCGCCGATGGACGCCGTGGCCCTGGCCGGCAAGCTCCCGGAGCGGGAGGTGGTTTTTTTCGCCGTGGGCTTCGAGACTACGGCGCCGGCCAACGCCATGGCCGTGGCCCAGGCGGCGCGGCGGGGGCTGACGAATTTCTCCGTGCTGGTCTCGCACGTGCTGGTGCCGCCGGCGATGCTGGCCATCCTGCGCTCGCCGCGAAACCGCGTGCAGGGCTTCCTGGCGGCCGGACATGTCTGTACCATCACCGGCATGGAGGAGTATCGGCCCATCGCCGCGCAGTTCCACGTCCCCATCGTGATCACGGGCTTCGAGCCGCTGGACATTCTGCGGGGCGTGCTGGCCTGCGTCGAGCAGTTGGAGTCGGGTCGGGCGGAGGTGGTCAACCAGTACGCCCGCAGCGTTCGCCCGGAGGGCAACCGCCTCGCCCTGGAGCAGATCCGCGCGGTGTTCGAGCCCGTCGATCGCAAGTGGCGGGGGATCGGCGAGATTCCCGCCAGCGGCCTGGCCCTGCGGGCGGCCTATGCGGGCTTCGACGCCCAACGGCGCTTCGGCGTCGCGGGGATCACGGCCGACGAGCCGGCCGAGTGCCTTGCCGGCGAGGTCTTGCAGGGCCACCGCCGGCCCTGCGATTGTCCGGCCTTCGGCATCCGCTGCACGCCGGAGCGGCCGCTGGGCGCGCCGATGGTCTCGGCCGAAGGGGCCTGCGCGGCGTATTATCGCTACAGGAGAGGGATTAGGGATTAGGGATTGGGGATTAGAGGGCGGGGTTTCGGATTTTCACTACCCCAAGCCCACCGGCGGCGTCCGGTGGGAATGGAGTCCGGGGACCGGGGATTGCCATGAACGAAGACTTCAACCTGAGTTGTCCGCTGCCGTTGGATGATCATGCCACCGTGCAGTTGGCCCACGGGGGCGGCGGGCGGCTGATGCGCGGGCTGATCGAGGGGCTGTTCCTGCCGGCGTTCGGCGGCCGCCGCGGCGGCGCTCCGCCGCACGACAGCGCCGTGGTCGAGATCGGCGGCGCCCGGCTGGCCTTCACGACCGACACGTTCGTGGTGCGGCCGCTGTTTTTCCCCGGCGGCGACATCGGCCGCCTGGCGGTCTTCGGCACCGTCAACGACCTGGCGATGGCTGGCGCGCGGCCGGTGTGCCTCAGCGCGGGCTTCGTCTTGGAAGAGGGCCTGCCCATGGAAACCCTCCGCCGCGTGGCGGCGTCGATGCGTGCCGCCGCCGACGAGGCGGGCGTAACAATCGTCACCGGCGACACCAAGGTGGTGGACCGCGGCAAGGGGGACGGCATTTTCATCAACACGGCGGGCATCGGCTTGGTGCCGCCGGGGATCGACATCTCGCCGCGGCGCGTGGCCGCCGGCGACGCCGTGCTCCTCAGCGGCGACCTGGGCCGGCACGGCATGGCCGTCATGTCGGTCCGCGAGGGCCTCGGCTTCGACTCCGCGCTGGAAAGCGATTGCGCCTCGTTGGCGGGCCTGGTAGAGGCGATGCTGCCGCTGGGCGGCGATTTGCACTGCCTCCGCGACCTCACGCGCGGCGGCCTGGCGTCGGCCGCCAACGAGATCGCCCTGGACGCCGGCGTGGGCATCGAGCTGGACGAGGCGGCCATTGCGGTGACCGAGGCGGTGGCCGGGGCGTGCGAATTGCTGGGGCTCGATCCCCTCTACGTGGCCAACGAGGGGCGCTTGATCGCCCTAGCGCCGGCCGCCGTCGCCGGGCGACTCTTGGAAATCATGCGCCGGCATCCGGCCGCGCCGCAGGCGGCCGTGATCGGCCGCGTGACCGCCGAGCACCCCGGCACCGTCGCCCTGCGCAGCCGGCTGGGCGGCAGCCGCATCGTCGATCTCCTCTCCGCCGAACCCATGCCGCGCATCTGTTGAGCAAGAGCCGCCGCCGCGCCGTTAGTAGCGTGGCAAGTCCGACTCCGGGTACTTGTAGTGCACCTGGTCGTTGCGGACTCCCAAACAGCCGAAGGCATTGGGATCGATGGAGAAGTTGATCACGGTCGCCGAGCCGTCGCAAAAGACCGTGTTCATCCCTTCCGTATGACAACTGCCGAAGCGATAGGAGGCCCCATTGGCATTCTCTGGACGATTGTTCATCGTGAAATACAGGCCGTCTTTCATCGGGGCGGTGATTGGCAAGTAGGTGGCGTTCCCCGGATACGGCACCCAGCGATTTTCCTGGCAGCCGAAGCCGTCCATGGCGCTGTTGTTGTCGGCGGCGGCGGTGCCGTTGTAGTAGTTGTACTGAGGACATTTCTCCATGTACTTCTCGGAGGCGAAGATCGTGTTGCTCAGTCCGTCGGTGATGTCCTGCGGCCGGACCTGGCTCAGACGGTAGGAGACGCCGTCGCCGGGAATCTCGCCGCTTGCGAGAGTCGATCCCGACGCGTAGTAGGCCGTATTCGTCCCGGAGGACACCTGCGATCCCGCGTTGGCCGCGTAGTCGGTCTTGGCAAGCGTCTGGGGGGCGGTCAGTGGGGCCGTCGTCTGCGCGCCGCCCGAGGTCATGTAGGTCGCCGTGCTGCCTGAAGTCGTCAGGGAATAAGTCCTGACCGCCGCCGTGCGGCGGCTCGGACAGAGGAACATCGGCACCACGGTGGAGCGGAGCACGGCCAAGTCGGCTGCCTTGGCGCTGGCGGCGTCGCCCTTGGAGAAATCATGGATGTCGGTCATTTGGAGATAGGGAAGGATGTTGTAGAGCCATCCCCCGGGCTGATTCGTGCCGAAGCCCGCGTCGGGATCGCCGGTGTAAGTGGCCCCCCATCCGGAGGATGGAAAGTATCCCTGCGTGGTGAGGTGAGACTGGGCCGCCACACCGAACTGCCTGAGGTTATTCAGGCAGACGGTCCGCCGGCCGCTCTCCCGCACCATCTGCACGGCGGGGAGCAACAGGCCCACCAGCACGCCGATAATGGTGATCACGACCAACAACTCGATCAGGGTGAATGCCGACGTCTTGCGAGTGGACCGAGCCATGAGAGGACTCCGTTGCGTGCGGTCTGGCCCCGCCTTGAGAAAGTGCCCTTTTTCTGTACCATTAGGAGTATAAGCGATTGGCCCCGCGGCGTCAAACCACCCCCACGCGGCACGAGGCGAGTGCAATGGCCCGAGATCGGCGGCTCCTGCTCGGGACGGCCCTGGCGATTTGGGCGGCAGGAGCATTGGGTGCCACTGCTGGCTTGTCCAGCAGTGCGGAAGCACGGTTGGGCAAGCCAACCGTGGCACCCGCGGCGCCCGCCGGAGAAACGCCGGAGCGGATCGTCCTCGTCGTTCCGGACAAACCCCAGCGTGAAGAAGACCAGGGCGAGTGGCAGACCGCGCAGGAGACGGCGGCGCGGGTTGCGCGGATGCTCGAGGAATTGGGCCTCCCCTCGGACACCCTCGGCGATGCCGCGGTGCGGGAGGACGGCCTGCGGGGGCGGCAGTTGGCCGTGCTGGCCTACGATCCGCAACTCAGCGACGCGGCCGACGCGGCCCTGGCGCGTTTCGTCTCCTCGGGCGGCAAGGTGCTGGCATGTTACCTGGTGCCCCCGCGGCTGGCCGCCGCGCTGGGGTTCCGCGATGCCCGCTACGTGCGGCAGCAGCGGCCGGGCCAGTTCGCCGAGATCCGCTTCGAGGCGGCCGACGTCGCCGGACTGCCCGCCGCGGTCCGCCAGGATTCCTGGAACCTCATGGTCTTCCGCCCTGCGGGCTTTCACGCCCGCGTCGCCGGCCGCTGGTATGACGACGCCGGGCAGCCCAGCGGGCAGGCGGCCCTCTTGCTGAGCGATCGCGGCGCGGTGCTGACCCACATCGTCTTGCCCGAGGATCGCGAAGGCAAGAAGCAGATGCTCGCCGCGGTGTTGGGCTATTTATCGCCGCCGCTGTGGCGGCGGATGGCCGCGGCGGAGTTGGATCGGGCCGGGCGGGCGGGCCAGTGTGGCAGCTTCGCCGAGACGGCGGCGTTTGTCCGTGCCGGCCGCGACAACGCGGCCGAGCTGCTCTCGGCCACCGCGGGGATTACGCTGGCCGGGGCCCGCCGCGACTTCGCCCTGGGCCGCTTCGTCGAGGCCGCCGCAGGCGCCCGCCGCGGCCACCAACAACTGGTCGAGGCCTATCTCCGCGCCCAGCCCAGCCGCACCCGCGAAGCCCGCGCCGTGTGGAACCATTCGGGCGCGGGGGCTTATCCGGGCGATTGGGACCGCTCGGCCCGCGAGCTGGCCCGCAATGGCCTCAACATGATCTTTCCCAACATGCTCTGGGGCGGCCTGGCCCATTACCCCAGCGACGTCTTGCCGCGGAGCGATATCTTTCGCAAGTATGGCGACCAGGTCGCTCAGTGCGTGGCGGCGGCCAAGCGGCACGGCCTGGAGGTCCACGTCTGGAAGGTCCATTTCAACCTGGCCGGCGCGCCGCCGGAGTTCGTGGCGCGGATGCGCCGGGAGGGTCGCACGCAGGTCTCCCTGCAAGGCCAGCCGGTGGACTGGCTGTGCCCTTCGCACCCAGAAAACCGCCGGCTGGAAGTCCAGAGCATGGTGGAGGTCGCCCGCCGCTACCCGGTCGACGGCTTGCACATGGATTACATCCGCTATCCGGACGGCCAGTGCTGCTATTGCGACGGCTGTCGGCGGCGGTTCGAGGCCGACTCGGGCCGCCCGGTGAGCAACTGGCCGGCCGACTGCGCCACGGGGGCCCGCAAGGACGAGTACAACGACTGGCGCGTCCGCCAGATCACGCTCCTGGTGGCCGACATCCATCGCGAGGTGAAGCGGGTGCGGCCGGGGCTGAAGCTCTCGGCGGCCGTCTGGGGCGGCTATCCCGATTGCCGCCGCTGGGTCGCCCAGGACTGGCCGGCGTGGATTCGCGCGGGCTATCTCGACTTCGTCTGCCCGATGGACTACACCGACGATCGGGGGCAGTTTGCCGACTGGGTGCGGCAGCAGATGAAACTTTCCGGCGGGCGGATCCCCGTCTATCCCGGCATCGGGGCCACGGCCAGCAACAGCGCCCTTTCCGCCGACGGCGTGGCGGGGCAGATCGACGCCGCCCGCGGCCTGGGCGCCGGCGGCTTTTCGATCTTCAATTTCGACCACGGCACGGCCGTCTCGATCATTCCCGGCATTGGCCTGGGGCTAGGCCGCACGCCGGCCGTGCCGCCGCACCGGGACCGGTGAGAACGGGCAAGACAGAAGAATCGCGCAGAGACGCAGAGGCGCAGGGGATGTCTGAAGCACGGACTGAAGACGAAGGGATTGAGCCGATTCCGACCGAGCTTGCGCCGCCGCCGGCCGGTCCGCCCGGCAGGATCGCCGTCTGGGGCGCCAGCGCGGCCCTCATCACCGTCTTTTTCGCCTTGGATTTCATCATACCGCAAATCGGCGAGTACATGCCCGAGTGCTGTCTTGGAGCGCTCTGGGGAATCGGGATCGCCCAACCGACTTTGATCGCAACCTGGGCCGCGCTGGCGCCGGGAAATCTCGTCGTGCGGCTCCCCTGGGCCTTGACGCTGGTCGCGGCGATGTGGTGTGCGCTGGTGCTGGGAAGCAGGCCAGGCGTCGTGCGCGAAGATGCAGCCTTATTGGGCGTGTTGCTTCTTGCTGGGAATGTTTTCGCACAAGTCCCCCTTTGGATCGCCAAGGCGGCCGGCCGCTGGAACCTGGTCTCGGTGGGCAGCGGCACGCCGCGATCCCGCCTCGGGCCCTGGCAGTTCAACCTCCGGCACCTGCTGGTGGCAACGTTTCTTGTGGCGGTCGTGCTGTCGATAGCTTGCTCGGTGCTGCCGTTGCTGCCCGTCAAGCATAACTGTTATTTCGGTATGGCTGTAATCGTTAGCGTGCTGCTGTCCGCCCTTCTCCTTCCGTGCAGCCTCCTCGTCACGTTTCCCTGCATTTGGGGCGCGGTCCGATCGAAGGGGACCACCATCCCGCTGGCACTGGGATGGTTGTTGTTGTGCGGCGTTGTGACGGGTGGCGAAATCGCTATTCTTTCGGCGTTTTTGGGTCCGGACACGTTTGGTCCAGGCCAAACGCTGGCCCAGCATGCGCCCTTCTTTTTCCTCCTCAACGCCTGCCAAGGCGCCACGGTCTTCGGGGCGTTGCTCGTCTACCGTCGGCTCGGCTTCCGCCTGGTGCGGGTCAGGCCTGCGACAGCCACTGCATGAGCCCGTTTCTCACGGCGGTAATGTCTGTCAAGTCGCCCACAGCGGCTTTGCAACCGCCTGCGAGCATCAACCCACCTGAACGGGCGGAAGGGCGGCGATAGCCGCCGATTTGCCGGAGAATCGCCGGAATTCGGCAATTGGAAGCGAGCCGCCTTCGGCATAACTGGGGCATTGCGTGCCCGGCCTAGATCGGCGACGCGCAGAAAACGGTCGCTTTTCGGCTTGCCGGAAGTATACAATTGACCGCCTTCGTCGGGTGCCACTGTTGGCTTGTCCAGCAGTGCTCACCCGCTGCCCCCCGGCGCACTGCTGGACAAGCCAGCAGTGGCACCCGTGCGTTGTCCAACAACCGTCCCCCGCGAAAATGAACACGCAAACCCCGGCGGCAGCCGAACCCGGCCCATCGTCTTCCGCTCCGCACAAGCTCGCCATCGGCGACCTGTTCAAGCAGCTTGGCAGCTCGGAGCGCGGCTTGACCTCGCTGGAGGCGAGGAACCGCCTCCGGCGATATGGCCCCAACGCCTTGGAGGAGAAGAAAAAGAGCCAATGGGCCGCGTTTTTCGGTTTCTTCTGGGGACCGATCCCCGGGATGATCGAGGCCGCGGCGATCCTGGCCCTGGTGGTCAAGGATTTCGGCGATTTCGCCATCATTACGGCGTTGTTGGTCTTCAACGCCGTGCTGGGCTTCTGGGAGGAGCATGAGGCCTCCAGCGCGCTGGCGGCGCTGAAGGGGGCCTTGGCCCAAAAGGCCCGCGCCTTGCGCGACGGACAGTGGCAGGAAGTAGACTCCGCCGCCCTGGTGCCCGGCGACGTGGTGCGGTTGCGGATGGGCGACGTGGCGCCGGCCGACGTCACGCTGATCGCGGACGGCTATTTGAGCATCGACCAGGCGGCACTGACCGGCGAGTCGCTGCCGGTGAGCAAGCAGCGGGGCGATCCGGCCTACGCCGGCTCGATCGTCAAGAAAGGCGAGACGGTGGCGGTCGTGACGGCCACGGGCGGCAACACCTTTTTCGGCCGCACGGCGAAACTGGTCCAGAGCGCCGGCGCCGTTTCACACTTCCAGAAGACCGTCCTGCGGATCGGCGATTTCCTCATTCTCGTGGCCGTCGTGCTGGCCGCCGTCCTGGTGTTCGTTCAGCTCTCGCGCGGCGAGCCCGTGCTGAGGGTGGCCGAGTTCGTGCTGATCCTCCTGGTGGCCTCCGTGCCGGTGGCGATGCCGGCCGTCCTCTCGGTGACCATGGCCCTGGGGGCCAAGCTGCTGGCGGCCAGCAAGGTGATCGTCTCCCGGCTGGAGGCCATCGAGGAGATGGCCGGCATGGACATCTTGTGTTCGGACAAGACCGGCACGCTCACGCAAAACAAGCTGACGCTGGGCGACGTCGAACCGTGGGCCGGCGCGGAGCCGCAGGCCGTGCTGCTGGCCGGCGCGCTGGCATCGACCGCCGCCGACCAAGACCCCATCGACATGGCCGTGCTGGCGGGCCTGGCCGACCCCAAGGCGCTGGACGGATACCAGCAGGTCAAGTTCGTCCCGTTCGATCCGGTGTCGAAGCGGACCGAGGCCACGATCACCGATTCCAGCGGCAAGACGTTCTTCGTGACCAAGGGCACGCCCCAGGTGATCTTCGCCATGGCCAAGCTCTCCGGCGACGAGCTGGCCGGGGCGGAGCGGATCGTCCAGATCCTGGCGGCCAAGGGCTACCGGACGCTGGGCGTGGCGCGGTCGAAACGCGACGGCCCCTGGAAGTTGCTGGGCATCTTGCCGCTGTTCGACCCGCCGCGGGCCGATTCCAAGGAGACCATCGCGGAGGCCGAGTCCTACGGCGTCGGCGTCAAGATGGTCACCGGCGACAATGCCGCCATCGCCGCGGAAATCGCCGGGCAACTCGGCTTGGGCGCCCACATCCTGCCGGCCACGGACCTCTTCACCGGCGATGTCACCCAGGGGCAGCTTTCCCCGGACCTGGCCGAGCGCGTCGAGCGGGCCGAGGGCTTCGCCCAGGTGTTCCCCGAGCATAAGTACGCCATCGTCAAGGCCTTGCAGCAGCGCGGGCACCTGGTGGGCATGACCGGCGACGGAGTCAACGACGCCCCCGCCTTGAAACAGGCCGACGTCGGCATCGCCGTCTCCGGCGCCACCGACGCGGCGCGGGCGGCGGCGGCCCTGATACTGACCGACCCCGGCCTCTCGGTCATCATCCAAGGAATCGCCGAGGCGCGGCGGATCTTCGCCCGCATGATGAGCTACACCCTCTATCGTATCGCCATGACGACCGATATCATGGTGTTCATCGTACTGGCCACGGTGGTCTATGGGTTCTTTCCCCTGACGCCGATCATGATTATCGCCCTGGCGCTGTTGGACGACGTGCCGATCATGACCATCGCCTTCGACCGGGCCTCGGTGGCGCCGCGGCCGGTCCGCTGGGAGATGGATCGCGTGCTGGCGGTTTCTTCGATCCTGGGCGCGCTGGCGGTCGCGGAGAGCTTCGGCCTGATGTACCTCGGCAAGACGATCCTGCACCTGAACCAGCGGCATTTGCAGACGATGATGTTTCTGCAACTGGTGGCCGGCGGGCACCTGATGCTGTTCGTCACCCGCGCGCAGGGGCCGTTCTGGATGCGCCCCTTCCCGGCGGCCAATCTCTTCGGGGCCATCGTCGGCACGCAAGTCCTCGCCGTGTTGATGTGCGGCTTTGGCTGGCTGGTGCCGCCGCTGGCCTGGGGCTTGATCGGCTGGGTCTGGGTCTATAACCTGGTATGGATGGTGGTGCAGGACCTGGTCAAGCTGGCAGTCTATGGGGAACACGACCGTCGCCGCAGCGGCCGGCACCCGTTCTTGGCCAGATTGAACACGGTATTGCACCCGTACGGCGGGCTGCACCAGCGCCCCGCGGCCGCTTCCCGCGCCGCGGCCTTGCCCGCGGCTTCCCCTTTTTCCTCGGCAGGAGATACCCCTTGAGCTATCGAAGATTGTTTCAAGTCGAGCCGGCGGCGAAGCTGAAGCTGGACGAGATCGACCCCGGCTTCACCGCCAAGCACGAAGACAAGGCCGCGGCCGCCGGCGAAGTCGAGGAAATGACCAAGAAGCTGCGGGAGTTGCAATACCTGCTCTACGCGGAGTGCAAACGCTCCGTGCTCATCTGCCTCCAGGCGCTCGATGCGGCCGGCAAAGACGGCGTCATCAACCACGTGCTGGGCAACATGAACCCGCAAGGCACCCGCGTCCACGGCTTCAAGGTCCCCTCCCATGACGAGGCGGCGCACGACTTCCTCTGGCGCATTCACCGCCAGGCGCCCGCGCAGGGCGAAATCGTCGTCTTCAACCGCTCCCACTACGAAGACGTCCTGGTGGTCCGCGTCCACAACCTCGTCGCCGAGGAGGTCTGGTCGAAGCGCTACGAGCAGATCAACGAGTTCGAGAAGGGTCTGGTGGCCAACGGCACCCACATCCTCAAGTTCTTCCTGCACATCAGCCCGGAAGAACAGCTCCGGCGGTTCAAGCGGCGGCTGGACGACCCGGCGCGGCACTGGAAGATCAGCGAGGCCGATTATGCCGAGCGGGAGCTTTGGCCGCAGTATACGGCGGCCTATGAAGAGGCCCTGAGCCGCACCAGCACCAAGCACGCGCCGTGGTACGTGATCCCCTCCGACCACAAGTGGTTCCGCAACCTGGCCGTCTCGAAGATCGTCGTGGAGACCTTGGAATCGCTGGACATGAAATTTCCCGCCCCCACGGTCGATCTGGCCGACATCCGGCGCAAGTATCACGCCGCCCAACGTGAGGAAGACGCCGGCGGCAGCGGTGGAAAGAAGGCGGCCAAGGCGAAATAAGCGGCGTCACACCGGTTTGGGGGGCGTGATTGCCGGCAGAGGAAAAGTATCCAATACTTGTCAAGCGGAGGTAAATAGGGAAAGCCCGTTGCGTCGGCAAGGAGGCAGTTGGTTCCACACAGTTCTCTTGCAGAAAGGATCGATGCCATGAGTACCAAAAGTGAAGCCAGTCTCGGCCAAGCGACCGAGTGTTCCATGAAGCACGAACTCGGACACCTCCGCAAGCGCTGGTGGTGGCTCCTGCTCTTGGGCTTCTTGCTGGCCCTGTGCGGCATTGCCGCCATCGTTTCCCCCCCGATCACCGTGCTCACCACGTTCGTCGTCGTCAGTATCCTGGCGGTGATCCTCATGATCGCCGGGGTGGCCACGATCATCGGCTCCTTTTGGGCCGGCAAGTGGGGTGGCTTTCTCGTCCAGTTGTTGGTCGGTATTCTCTACGTGGCGGCCAGCCTTGTCATTACCGAACGGCCGCTGGCCACCCCTCTGGTGATGACCATCTTCATCGCCGTGTCGTTCATGGTGATCGGAGTATTTCGGGTCTTGGCCTCCTTGATCGTTCGCTTCCCGCAGTGGGGCTGGGCGATGCTCAACGGCACGATCACCTTCCTCGCCGGGTTCATCATCTTTCGACACCTGCCCACCGACGCCCTCTGGGTTATTGGGCTGCTTGTGGGAGTGGAACTGCTCCTGAACGGCTGGACCTGGATCATGCTCGCACTGGAGATCAAGGACCTTTCCGACGAGGCATGCTCCTGAAAACTCGCCCCAGGCGCTGCCCTCTCCCTCCGCGAGCGACCACTGACTGGTGCATGAGGGCGAGGGCTGTGGATAGTAAGTCACTGTAGTGGCATGATCAAACCATACTTCCGGGGGATTGCAAAGAAGATCATTTTTTTGCGAAACTTTAGTGCGGCGGCTGCGTCTAACATCTGACACAAAGGGAGTCGTCCGATGAACCACTGCCACACCCCCGGACAGGAAGCGGCGGTCTGCGCGACGCGCGGGGCCGTCCGGGTTGCGATCACGCTGGCTGCCCTGCTGGCGGCTGGGGGCCTGGCGGGACAGGCGGCCTCGGCGGCCCAATCTAGTCTCCGCCTGACCGTCAAGGACCAGGAGAGCGGCGACCCCCTGCCCAAGGCGACCGCCCGCCTGAGCCGCAAGGACGCCGAGGCGCCCGAGGCAAAGTGCGACGCGTCGGGCCTGGTCGAGCTGGGACCCGTGGACGACGGCACGTATACGCTGTCTGTCAAAGCGACCGGCTATGCCCCGTATCACACCACGGTGAAGATGCCGTCCGCCGCGGGCGCCAGGGAGGTGTTGCTGAAGCGGCTGCGAACGCTCAAGGTGACCGTCGGGATGGGCGGCAAGAAGTTGCCCAGCGGCGTCAACATTGAGGTCTTGCAGAGGGCCGGCCCGGGCGAGCTCTACCCCCGCAACGCCAAGGTGAGCTCCAAGGGACTCGCCACGTGCACGGGCGTGCTGGACGGCCCCGCGTGCCTGGTCGCGATGTTTCACGATTGCGTTGTCTATTCCGGGCGGATCACCGTCAACGGCGACAGCCAGGAGAAGATCGAACTGGCCTCCGGCCTTGTGACCGTCGTGGGCAAGCTGCAGGGCCCGAAGGAGTTGAAGGTCGGCCAGGTTGTGTTTGTCCGCGCCGACTCGCACACCCCCGGCGGCTCGGCGCGGGTGACGAAGTCCTCGTACAAGACGATGCTGCTGCCGGGAAAATACGACGCCTATGCGAAGTGCGCCGCGGGTTGCTTCTTGATGGGGGAAATCGACGTTGCCGGCGGTGGCGCCCCGCTGCAGAAGGACTTGACGCTCGACCTGGCCAAGACGCAGACCGTGCAGAGCGAATTGGTGCTGTTGGCCCTGGAGGAGCGCGCCGCGGTGGCGGTGGGCGGCGGGGCTGCGGCGGCGCCGCCGGTCGGCGGGGCCGCGGCGGCGCCGGCGGTCGGCGGGGTCACAGCGAAGGCCGGCGGCGGGGCCGCGGCGAAGGCCGGCGGTGACCAGGCCGGCGGCGGTGACCCTGCTGCCGAGATCATCCGCTTGATCCCGGCGGCCACGGCCATGACGCAAGCGCAGTTCGACACCCTTTTCGCCACGAAGTCCCACCCGGCCCTGTACGACCCGCAGGAAACGTCGTTGACGCTGCGGATCCTCGAACTCCGCCCGGCGGCCGACGCGTCCCAGGAGGCCCGCGACGAGTTCGAGTTGTTGGCGGACGATCCGGCGACCTTGGCGGCGGCGCAGATTCGCGATGCCATCTCCCCCGTGCCGGTGCGGCGGGTAAGGAACCCGTGGAACTACGTCGCGCCCGGCCCCCGCACGATGGTCCGCGCCGAGCGCATCAGCGGGCACACCTGCGAAGTAAGCGGCGACGCGGCCACGGGCACGGTGTCGTATGAAGTCCCCGATCTCTATCGAGGCAAGTTCAACTTTGTCGCCAAGCGGATCGACGGCCGCTGGCAGATCACCGAGCTGGCCATGCCGGCCCGCAAGATCCACCTCCTCCGCAAGGAGGGCGGCGGCTGGGCGGCGCGGTGACGGGGATTCCCCGGCAAGGCTGCCCGGCACATGCCCGCGCTCATGGTCCGTCCGCCGGCTTGCCTCCGCCCGGGAAGCGAAGCAGCCTGAAGGCAGTCTACCTCCGTGCCCGCCGTTGCGTGCGATGCGAGTGAGCGGCTTCCTTTTTCAGCGCGGCCACCGAGGTCCCGCGGATTTTCGCCAGCACCTCCAGCGCCTCGTCGATGTTGATGCGATGCCGCGTCCCCTTGAACTTCTTCAACGGGATCCCCAGTTTCCGCAACTGGGTCGCCTTGGCTTGCACCGTCGATTTCCGCAGCTTCGTCTTGTCGGCAACCTCGGCAACGCAATCGGACTTTTCCCAGGTTTCAATAAACTGTTGTACTGTCGGACGGGCCATATGCTTTCTGCCTTGTTGGAAGGGTTGAATGACTGTAACCACTACATTGTACATCATTAGTTGGTTAATTGCAATGGCCAATGGTACATGATCTGTGCCAGTCATGCTTGATCGTGATTAGGAGCATGGTATGGTCGTATGATTGCGCAGATACTATGGGACGGTGATTTCCCCAATTATACCCCTTGCTTTCGCCTGGGGTATGGGGTAGAATCATGGAAGAAGGGTTTACTACCCCATCCGCCTGACTTACCTCACTCTGACGCGGCAAGCTCCCTTCCAAGCGGCTTTGTTCCGTGCGGAACCACCCTTTTTCAGGAGCCGGTCGTGTTCAAGAAAAACCCCGTATCGGATCAGGCCATCATGACGAAGGTCAACCAGCAACTCCAAAGCCGCGGCATTCGGTCGCCGTGCCATGTCGGGGTGATGAGCCTGAAAGGGATGGTCACCCTTTCCGGCACGATCCAGTACGATCACCAGCGGATCATGGCGGTCCACGCCACGCAGAACGTGGAGGGGGTGCAGCGGGTGGTTGACCATATGCAACTCATCGCCAAGACCTCGCATTGGAAATAGGTTGTGGGGGGAGATCGAGCGTAGTTTTTTTCGTTATTCTTTGGCCTGCGGCTACCGCGGGCCATCCGCGCTGTTTGAAGGAGATCGAGTTTTGGCTAAGAAGTTGTATGTTGGGAACCTGGGCTACGGTGTGAGCAGTTCCGCCCTGGAGACGATGTTCGCCGCGTTCGGCACGGTGCAAAGCGCGCAGGTCATCGAGGACCGCGACACCGGCCGCAGCAAGGGCTTTGGTTTTGTGGAAATGGGCAGCGATCAGGAGGCCCAGGCGGCGATTCAAGGGCTCAACGGTCAGGAGCAGGATGGCCGCCCCTTGACGGTCAACGAGGCTCGGCCGCGCGAGCCGCGCGCGGGCGGCGGCGGCGGCGGACGCCGTGGCGGACGCTATTGAGCTTCCGTTGTGGAAGACCCTGCCATTGGCCGACCTTCCGCGACAGAAACCCCTGAGGGGCGGTTGGTCTCGCTAGCAAAGCTATCGGGCCACCCGCGGCCGCCTGGGCTTCCCTCATCAGTTCACGAGAAAACGGCCGGAAACACAGGCCCTTACAGCGGGAGAATGCATGGCGCGCGACAGAAACACGTATGCCAAGCGGCAGCGAGAGACGGGGAAGAAGCAGAAGGCGGCGGAGAAACGGGCACGCCGCCAGAAGAAAAAGGAGTACGGCGCAGGCGGTGCAGACGCCCCCAACGAGACTCCCCCTGCCATTGCGCCAGGAGTCGAATGAGCCGGCAAGCCTGGGAAACCCCCCTTTCCCTGGCCGATTGCCCGTGGTATAGTTAGCGTAACTAGTGGTGAGAAACGATGTGTGCCCCTGCCCATTCCCATGTGCAGTCGTTCGAGTCACCCTGCGATTTGCGTTACGGCGGCCTCCTCAGGGCGTCGCTCTCCAGTTGCGGTTGATTTTCTCCCTCTACATTGGTCCGGCCGCGGTCTTGCTCGACGACAAGGGGCCCTGAGCGAGGATCGTTGGCTCAAGGTGTGTTTCTGTTTTTTGAAGGAGTGACAGTATGTCGCAGGGTACGATCAAGAAGGTGATGCCGGACAAGGGATTCGGGTTCATCCAGGGTGAGCAGGGAGACTTGTTCTTCCACCATAGCGCCGTGGTCGATGCAAGCATCGAGTCGCTGCGGGTGGGTCAGGCGGTGACCTACGACGAAGGCCGTGGTCCCAAGGGGCCGCGCGCTGAAAACGTCAAGCCGGTGTGAACGCCGGTGAAGACGCTGCGTAGCCAGCGACCCGCGCGGTGACCGCCCCGGGTGGCTTGCTGCGAGAGTTCGCGTGAAAATGCCCCCTGGAGCCGCTTGCCGGCCGGGGGCGTTTGTTTTTTCGCGCAGCGCACTCCAGTGGCGGTGGGAGGGCTGGGGCCAGAAGATCGCCAAACTGTTACACGGATGGTACCCGACAGTTATGTTCCGCCACGTCCTGTGCGTCTTTCCTTATCGGCATACGCGGAGTTCCAAGACATCCTTCCCTCCCTTGGGGCTGGAGTACGTGGCCGCCGCGCTCCGCCCCTATGCCGAGCGGATCGAGCTGGTCAACTTCCGCCATGAGCGGACGCCCAGCACGCAGCGGTTCCTCCGACCGGAGACCGATCTGGTCTGTTATTCCATCAACTGGGCGGAGGACCTTGATCGGATTCGCGACGACATCAACGCCTTGCCTGCGGGCGTGATGACGATCCTGGGGGGGCGGACGGCGACGGAGGATCCGCGCTACTGGCTGGAGGCGTGTCCCCACGCCGACGCCGTGGTCTGCGGCGATGGCGAGCAGGCGATGGCCGAGATCGCCCAGGGGCGCGCGTGGTCGGAGATCGCCGGTCTGGCCCACCGCGGCCGCGACGGCGAGGTGGTCTTCACTCGGCCGCGGGCCAACGTGCCCTTGGACGACAACCTGATGCCTGCGCGGGAGTTGCGCCGCCACGCCTACTACCTGACGAGCAAGGGCATGAGCACGGGGATCAAGGTCGACCAGGTCGCCGGCTCGCGGGGTTGCCCCTTCCATTGCAAGTTCTGCAACTTTGCCATCAACCCGTGGGGCGTGAAACGCTCCTGGACGCCCCGCTCGGCGGAGTCGGTTGTCGCCGAGATCGAGCAGATCGACGCCGACCTGATCCTGTTCGTCGACGACGTGTTCACGTTTCAGCCGGACCGCGTGGTCGCGATCTGTGATCTGCTCATCGCCAAAGGGATACGGAAGCACTACATCGTCAACGCCCGGCTGGAGCTCGGCGATCGCCCCGACGTGCTCGCTAAGATGGAGCAGGCCGGGTTTATCGCCCTGCTGGTGGGCGTCGAGTCGACACAGGACGCGACGCTGCGGTCGATGGGCAAGGGCTTCACCATCGCCCAGGTCCGCCAGCGATTCCAGGTGCTCCGCAAGTCGAAGATGGTCATCAACGCCTATTTCATCGTGGGCAACATCGGCGAAACCGACGAGCAGATGTTCTCCACGGCGTCGTTTGCCCGCTCGCTTGGCGTGGACCTGATCCACGTCTCCCGCTTGCGCGCCGAGGCGTATTCGGGAGTGCGTGAACTGGTCGAGAAAACGCCCGGCTACCACATCGACGCCAATGGTCTCGTCTATAGCGACGCCCTCTCGTCCCTCGACATCGCCAATCTGCGCAAGCGGATCGATCGGCGGTTCCACAGTCCTCTGCAAGTGGCACACGTGGTGCTCAAGCTGGCGCGGATTTTGAATTGGCGCGTGAAGGCCAAGGCCTTGCTCACGATCCCCTTCTTCCTGACCCAGTTGATCGGCACGCAGACGGCCCACAAGGTGCGCAAGTGGCTGGGCAGACCGCTGCCCTGACGGCAGCGTGCCGCCGTCGTGAAAGAAGCGCCGGAGAATCAGTTGCCCTTGTCGGCGGCCTTCTTGTCCGCCTTCGACTCGCCGGAGTCGCCTCCCGAATCGTCTTTCTTCGAGGAACTTTGCTTCTTTGCCCCCGGGCCGGTCTTCTTCTTCTTCGGTCCCGAGAGCGGTTCCGACCCCTGGACGCTGACGAACTGCGCGGCGATCATGAGTCCGGCCCCCTTCACGCCCCTGACCGAGATGGCGTCGCCTCGGTGGGCGAACTGCAGGTCGCCGGTGTCGATCGCGACCTGGACACCGTCGGCCACGTCCCCGTGGAGGGCCCCGTGGCCGATATTCAAGATGAGCTTGCCGGCCTTGAGGCTCTTGATCGTGCCGCGGACCACGCAGGTGGCGGGCAACTGCACGGCGGGGGTTTTGCGCGAGCCCTTGGTGCTCTTCGGCGCCGGCGCCGGCTCCGAAGAGTTAAACTTGCCGCCCCCGCCCCCAAAAGCGAAGTTGTCCGCCTCGGCGGACTTCGGCCCGGAGGACGCCGACCCCTCGGGAAACAGGCCGGCCAGGCGATCCGAGCCCAACGAGACGACCGTCACTGAGGAGATGGCTTCCTTGACGTTGTGTTTCTTGTCGACCTCGGCCGTGAACTCGATGGCCAAGCCGGGGCGCAGGAACTCGGACGCCGCCTTGTTGGTATATTGCATCTTCGTGGCCGACGACATCGTGATCAGCACCGACTGACCGGCCTTGCTGTTCATCCGCAAGAGGCCGTTGGCCATCATCTCGATGTTGCCGTCGAGGCTTATGAGGTTGGCTCCCGGCCCGACTTGGCCATAGACCGGCGCCGCCAGCGCCGCCGCCAGCGCCACCACCAGAAAACCGCGATGAGACATGAGAGCCTCCTCCTTTTTTTTGCCGTTGAACTTATCGCCCGGCCTGCGACCAAGGTCTTTGCCTGCCCACGGCATCGGCCACTCATTTAGAATAACCTCTTTTTGCGGCTTTGAACAGCTTGAGCCGGCAAGGGACTGCCGTCGGCCCCGGAAGAGAACCGGACGGGAACCGCACGCCCCCTCTTGCGGGTTATATTTCCGCAGCATGCAACCTGCGGTTCCACAGAGATGCGCCGTGGCGAGGCGCGGCGGAGGCGGGCGGAACGACCGTGGTCCAACGGCAGGAGGCGGGGCCGGCGCTGCCCCCGCGGTTCCCCCCCACCCTTCGCCTGGCACATCAATCCGGTCGCTCCGCTGGCCGCCCTTGCCGACGGCCTAGTTGTCGGCCTTGGTGCCGGCATCGGCTCCCGATGCGTCTTTCTTCGCGGGGCTGTGCACCTTCTTCTTGGGTCCCGTCAGCGGCTCCGCCCCCTGGATGGTTATGGAGGTCGCCGCCATCGTGCCGCCGGCGCCCTGGCCCTTGACCGAGATGCTGTCGCCTTTGCGGGCGCAGCGCAAGTCGGTGGTGTCGACAGTGATCTCGGCATTGTCGTCCACTTCCCCCTTGACGCTCCCACGGCCGATATTCAAGGTGAGCTTGCCGGCCTTGAGGCCCTTGATCGTGCCGCGGACCACGCAGGTGGCGGGCAATTTCACGGGCTCGGCGGGACCCTTGTGGGCGGCCGGCTTCTTCTCCTTGGCCGGCTTGGCCGCCGGCGCATCCCCAGCCGGGGCGGGCCCAAAGGCGAAGTTGTTCACCTCGGCGGGTTTCGCCCCGGACGAGCCCTCGGCAAACAGACCGGCGCCGCGCCCCGCGCTCAACGAGACGATCGTCAGTTGCGTGACGGCCTCCTTGACCACGTGCTTCTCGTCGACCTCGGCCGTAAACTCGATGGCCACGCCGTTGCGAAGAAAGTCGACCGTGGCCTTGCCGGTATACTGCACCTTCGTGGCCGGCGACGTGGTGACCACCACCGTCTGACCGCTCTCGGTCTTCACCTTCAGGCCGCCGCTGCCGAGGGCCTCGATGTTGCCGTCGATGCTCGTGATGCCGGCGCCTGGACCTCCGGCGGGGTTGGCCCCTTGGGCGCCGTAGCCGCCCCCGTATCCGCCTGCGCCTCTTCCACCACCGCCGCCGCGTTGGCCGTAAACCGGTGCCGCCAGCGCCGCCACCAGCGCCACCACCAGCAAACCACGACAAAACATCAGAGTGCCCTCCTTCTTTCCCGTCAAACTTGTTGCCCTGGAAGAAACGACGGTCCTGCCCCGCCCCACGGCATCGGCCCGTTACTTTACAATAACCTTTTTCGGCGGTCTTGAACAGCGCGACCCT
This sequence comes from Thermoguttaceae bacterium, assembly GCA_052139835.1. Taxonomy (GTDB): domain Bacteria; phylum Planctomycetota; class Planctomycetia; order Pirellulales; family Thermoguttaceae; genus JBKQVT01. The sequence continues at coordinate 15,688 of JBKQVT010000097.1, read as the reverse complement.
GGCAACAAATTGCCGTCGGTGCCTACAATAGAACCGGGCAGGAAGACTGTACCCCCCCTTGTAGGCTATGCTTCAGCAGAACCCAGCGCGATACCCCCATGACTACTGACGCCCGGCAAATCACCGTCCCCCAGTTTTCGGCCCTGAAGGCGGCCGGCCAGAAGATCACCATGTTGACCGCCTATGACTATCCCACCGCGCAACTGGTGGATGCCGCGGGCATCGAGGGGATCCTGGTGGGCGACAGCCTCTCCATGGTCGTGCAGGGCCACCCCACCACCCTGCCGGTCACGCTGGAAGAGATGATCTACCACGCCGAACTCGTGGGCCGGGCCGTCCACCACGCCCTCGTGGTGGTGGACATGCCCTTTCCCAGCTTCCACCTCGGCATCTACAAGGCGATCGAGAGCGCCGGCCGCATCCTCAAGGAGACCCGCTGCCAGGCGGTGAAACTGGAGGGCGGCGTCGCCCAGGCGGAGGTGATCGCGGGGTTGGTTACGGCGGGCATTCCGGTGATGGCGCATTGCGGCCTGCAGCCGCAGAGCATTCACCGCCTGGGCGGCTATCGCGTGCAGCGCAACGAGGAGCAACTGCTGGCCGACGCCCAGGCCGCCCAGCACTCCGGCGCCTTCGCCATCGTCCTGGAGTGCATCCCGGCCGCGCTGGCCGACCGCATCACTGCCGCCGTGAACATCCCCACCATCGGCATCGGCGCGGGAGCGGGCTGCGACGGCCAGATCCTCGTGCTCCACGACCTGCTCTCTCTGGGCTCCTCCGCGCTGCCGCGGCACGCCAAGGCCTACGCCGACCTGGGCGCCGTCATCTCCCAGGCCGTCGCCCGCTATCGCGACGAGGTCCGCCAAGGCATTTTTCCCGACAAGGGACAAACGTTTCAATAAAGAGAAGAAAGGAGTTAGAAGTTACAAGTCAGAGGCAGTGAGGGCCAACCGCTTTGCGATTCTAACTCCTAACTCCTAACTCCTTTCTTCTTCCCCAACCATGTCCAATCATCTCGCTGGTCAATCCAGTCCCTATCTGCTGGAGCACGCCGATAATCCGGTGGACTGGTTTCCCTGGGGGGCCGAATCGCTGGAGTCGGCCGCGCGGGAAGCGAAACCGATCTTCTTGTCCATCGGCTATTCGGCGTGCCATTGGTGCCACGTCATGGCCGAGGACTGCTTCCAGGACGCCGAGATCGCCCGGCTGCTGAAGGAAAACTTCATCAGCATCAAGGTCGACCGCGAGGAGCGACCCGACCTCGACCAGGTGTACATGGAGGCGGTGCAGTGGCTGACCGGCGGCGGGGGCTGGCCGCTGTCGGTCTTCTTGACGCCGGAGCGGACGCCGTTTTTCGGCGGCACCTATTGGCCGGCGCGCCGCCGCGACCAGATGCCGGGCTTCGACGAGGTGCTCGCGGCCGTGGCCGCCGCCTGGGCAAAACACCCCGGCGAGGTCCGCCAACAGGCCCAACGGGTCGTCGAGGCCCTCCAGGCCGATCCCTGGCAGGGCGCCGCCGCAGAGCTCGGTCGCCGGCCGCTGGAAGCCGCCCAAAAGGCCCTCACCGCGGCCTTCGACCCGCCGGCGGGCGGTTTCAGCCCGGCGCCGAAATTCCCCCAACCCCTGAGCCTCTGCCTCCTCCTGCGCTTGGGGCGGCAAACCGGCCAGCAGGCCCTCCTCGACATGGTCGACACTACGCTCCAGCACATGGCCCGCGGAGGAATCTACGACCAACTCGGCGGCGGCTTCCACCGCTACAGCGTCGACGCCCAATGGCTCGTCCCCCATTTCGAGAAAATGCTCTACGACAACGCCCTGCTGGCCGCTTGCTACACCGAGGCCTGGGCCGCCACCGGCAATCCCTTCTACCAGCGCGTGGTCCGCGAAACGCTCGACTATGTCCTCCGCGACATGATGCTCCCCGAGGGCGGCTTTGCCGCCGCCGAAGACGCCGACAGTGAAGGCGCCGAGGGCAAGTTCTATCTCTGGACGCCGGAGGAGATCGCCGCCGTGCTGGAGCCGGGCCGCGCGGAAACCTTCTCCTATGTCTACGACGTCACCGCCACGGGCAACTTCGAGGGCCGCAACATCCTGCACCTCGCCACGCCGGTGGAAACCTGCGCCAAGATGCTCGGGCAGGAGACGGCCGCACTGGAGGCTCAATTGGCCGAGGACCGCCGGCGCCTGTTGGCCGCCCGCGCCCGGCGGGTGCGGCCGCGCCGCGACGACAAGGTCCTGCTGGGTTGGAACGGGCTGATGGTCGATGCCCTGGCCCGCGCCGCCGCGGCGCTGGGCGAGCCCCGCTACGGCGCGGCCGCGGCCCGGACCGCGGACTTTCTCCTCGACGCGCTCCGCGATGCACAAGGCCGGTTGGTCCACTCCTGGCGCGGCGGCCGCCCCGGCCACGCCGCCTTCTTGGACGATTATGCCAGTCTGGCCAACGCCCTGGCAACGCTCCACCAACAGGAGCCCCAGCGGCGTTGGCTCGACGAGGCCGTGCGGCTGGCCGACCTCATGCTGGCCCATTTCGCCGATCCGCAGGGCGGTTTCTTCTACACCGCCGCCGACGAGGAGCCCCTGATCGTGCGGAAGAAGGACCTGGTGGACAACGCCGTGCCCAGCGGCAACGGCCTGGCCGTCACGGCGCTTTTACGGCTGGCCGATCTGGCGGGCCGCGACGATTATCGCCAGGCGGCCCAGCGCACCCTCCGCGCCTGCATGGGCATCCTGGAGCAGGCCCCCGGCGCCACCGGCCAACTGCTCCTGGCGCTGGAAATGACTGGTCAAGAGCGCGATTCGTGACACAGTTGCTCTCCTGAATGGCTGGCATCCCGACGCCCCAGGTTCTCGCTGGTGTCCCCCAACTCCCATCAACAGGGGGTGCCGCGCAGTGACGCGCTGATTCTCGGGGATTGTCGTTGCATCCAACGAGCAGAACAATTACCATGATGGCCTCTGCTCGCTGTTGTCGCTCTTGCTCCGGAGCCTTATAGCGATCCACCGCGGAGGAAGCATGTCCAGGGCCGAAATCCAATTCGAGAGCCTCTGCCAGGACGCCCTTCGCGAGGCCGGCGAGATCTCCGCGGCCCAGACAGACTCGATCCTGGCGGACCTCGGACTTCGGTTTGAGCATCCCGGGGAGTACGTGGCCTACATCGACCATTACCAAGTCAAGGGCAGAATTCGTCGGCTGTCGAGGGAGGTTCTCGCCCACGGCCGCGACCTTTCCGAAGTGAAGGCTGCGTTTGCCCATTTCGACAAAAAGAAGCGGGCAAAGGTTCAAGTCGAATATCTGGACCCTTTGGCGGGCGATTTTGAGCTAATTCACGAACTCCCTTTCCGGTAGTCGAGAATGGCGTCTCGAAGACCCTCATTTCAACTGCCCCTGAAGCGCAAGTTCGTAGGCAGCGTGGGCAGGTATGCCTTTCGGTTCCTTGTTGTGCTGGACGTACGCAGTCCGGACGGGCGCTTCACTGAAATCCCCTTCCGGCTCGACACGGGAAGCGATTTCATGATCATCCCCCAGCATCTCGCTATAAGGGAAGGCATTCCCTTTGCCACCGATTCTCCCGTCCTGCCGCTAACAGCCGCCGGGCGCGCCAGCAAGCCTTCTCACATGTCGCCCGTGTACTACAGCTTTCCCCAACTGCCGCAGTGGGAATTCAAAGTTGACTGTGTTTTCAGTCCCTACGATTTGCCTTACGGCCTGTTCAGCCTGACCGATTTCGTCCCCCACTTTGTTGTTCGTTCCAACAAGATGAGCCCGCGCTTTCCGGAAGGCTCGGTGGTCTTTCAGTTGCGAGCCGACCATGGTGGCTCACCACGATAATGCCGGGAAGATCCCGCACGCGGGTTTGAAACTCAGGTCGGTGCGGCGGGCGGAAGCCGTCGTGTGCGGGTCCTGACTTTATCCCCTTCGCCCCGCCTCTTCAGTACTTCGTGGGGTCGACCGTCTCGCCGTCGTTGATGCAGCTCAGCCGCCGATGGGTGTCGGCGTCGATGCCATACGATATGGCGTGCAGCGAGCCGTCGCAGAAGATCATGTTGAAACTGCCCGCGTGGGCGCTGCCGAACGTGTCGGCATTGGTCAGGCGTGAACGATCTTCCAGCGGTTGCCAGCCGTTGCCCGAGCGGTTCGTATCGTTGTTGTAACCGCAATACAGGCTTTCGTTGTCCGCCGGGTCGGTGCCGCCGTAATAGGACTGCGGATTGAGATATTTCTCGCCCAGCATGTACGTATTGCTGGCGCCGTCGTGAATCATGGCGATGGAAACCTGGCTGCGAAGGTAAACGATGCCTTGGCAGATGGCGGAGAGGTCGGGCCAGGCATTCTGTGCCGTCCAGGCGTCGCCTTGGGCGATCGTGGGGGGGCCTTGGACCGAGTAGGGATAATAGGGATACGGATACCCGGAGTTTGCGGCGTAGTCGGTCTTGGCCGCGTAAGGGGCCGGATTGGAGTTGTACGGGGCGTCGGACGTCGAGACCTCGACGACCGTTCGCCGCCGCGAGGGACAATTGAACGTGGGGACGGCCGTGGCGATCCGCGTGGCGTTGACCACCATCTTCTGGGCATCCGTCATGCCCGCTCCCATCTGGTAGAGCGGCTTCTGGTCGAGGTAGGGCAGCACGGCATAACACCAACCGCCGGGCTGGTTGCGGCCAGTGCCGCGGTCGGGATCGCCCACCAAATACCATCCCCAGCCGCCGGAAGGAAAGAAGCCGGCCGTCTCGTGATGGGAGAGCATGGCGGTGCCGAGTTGCTTGAGGTTGTTTTTGCACTCGGTCCGCCGAGCCGTCTCCCGCGCCCCCTGCATGGCGGGCAGCAGCAGCCCGATGAGCGTGCCGATGATCGCGATGACCACCAGGAGTTCGACCAAGGTGAAACCGCGGCGGGGCCGGCCCGTGTCGTGCCGCGCGGCGAAGGCAGTTGCCGGCGACCGCACGAGGAAGCTGACGAGGTGCATTGCCCGACCCATTGGTGAAATGGCTCCACCAGCCATCCTACCACGTTCCGCCGTTCTCACAAGTGTTTGGCAGGCCCTGCGGACGACCACGAGATGAAACCGCAGATAAACGCGGATGAAGACAGTTGTTTGAGTTCGGTTCGGTCCGCGTCTATCTGCGTCAATCCGCGGTTGCTGCCCGTTTCTTTCGCCACGGTGTCAGCGGATGCTCCGCGACCCGTCACCCCCGGTCGCGGAGACTGAGAATCAACTCGACCTCGCCCACCGGTCGGTTGACCCGGCGGGCAATCTCGGCCGGCTCGTAACCGTAGTCGGCCAGCGTGTAGATCTCTTCCTGGCGGCGGTCTCGCGGCGCGGCGCTGCGTGCCGCGTCGCGCGGGGGCGGCTCGCCGTGTTGCAGCGACCGCGCCTGCTGATTCATCCGCGGAGGGAGTTCGGCCAAGTCGAGCGACGAATCATCCGCGGGCTCACGCCCGGGGCTCCCCGGGTTTATCCGCGGGGCCGGCTCGGCCGCGCGGGCCAAGGCCGCCTCCAGCCGGGCGGCCGCCCGATCCGCCTCCGCTACCAACGCCTGCAACATGCTCAACTTGCTGTCCAACCGGGCGGACAAGTCGCGGGCCGTGTCGTGCATCTGAACCTCCCAGCGGTCCACGTCGCCGGGCTCTTCGCCGCGCGACGGCAATTCCTCCTGCGCCGGTGGCCGCGGGCGCGACGGCCCCGACTCTCGTTTCTGCCGCGCATAATAGCGACTGGACCGCAGCATCAGCAGCCCGGCAATCAGGGCCACCCCCGCCACCAGCCAGCAACTCGGATCGTGAAGGCCCGGAAACGCCATCATGGCTCCTGGGAAGATTGCGGCGGCCGCTTGAGGTCGCCGGGATCGAAGGCCCGCCGGGCCGCGTCGTAGACCTCGCCCAGCGGCAGGTGATGTTCCAGCGCCAGGCGGCGGCAGGACTCGAACTCGGGGGCGAAGCGGGCCCGATCGGCCGGGAGCCAGGCGATTTTCCCCTCGACCGGCCCCCAGGAGGTCTGCACCTGGTGCGGCTGGCGGGCCAACACCCGCCGCCCCGCCGTCCAACGCCGCACCCCCAGCGTCGTCGTCTCCTCGAAGAGGATGGTTTCCATGGCCTCGACGTCGGCCGGCCGGCAGAGCACCGAGAGCTTCACCCCCGGCCGGTTCTTCTTCATCTGGATGGCCGTGGTGTAGACGTCCAGCGCCCCGGCCTCCCACAACCGTCCCGCGCAATAGCCGATCAGCTCGCCGCTGGCGTCGTCGAGGTTGGTTTCCAGCACGCAGATCTGCGCCTCAGCGGCCTCGGCCATCGCTTGGCCCAGCAGCAGCCGCAGCACGTTGGGTTGCTCCTGGAGGTCGCGGCGGCCGGCGCCGTAGCCGATCTGCCCGATGGTCATGGCCGGCGGCGGGCCAAAGGCGTCGACCAGGGTGGCCAGGATGGCCGCGCCCGTGGGCGTGGTCAGTTCGTGCGGGATTGCCGTGTCGGCCAAGGGAATTCCCAGCAGCAGCTCCGCCGTGGCCGGCGCGGGGACGCTGAAGTCGCCGTGGGCGATGCGGATTCGGCCCGTCCCGGTCGGCACCGCCGAGGCCACCGCGCGGCCGATGCCCAGCAGGTCCCAGCCCACGGCCGTGCCCACCACGTCGGCGATCGAGTCGGCGGCGCCTACCTCGTGGAAATGCACCTTCTCGACGGCGATGCCGTGGACCTTGGCCTCGGCCTCGGCGAGCCGGGTGAAGATCCGCTCGGCCAACTCCCGCTGCCGGGCGGAGAGCCGGCCGGAGCGGATCATCGCCAGGATGTCGCCCAAGTGACGGTGGGCGTGTTCGGGCTGATATTGGACCGTCACCTGGGTCGCCCGCACGCCCAGTTTCTTCACTTCCTCGGCGATCAGGCGGCAGCCGGGGAGCCCCAGCGAGCCGATGGCGTCGTTGAGCCGTGCCAGCGGGGCCCCGGCATCGACCAGGGCGCCGAGCATCATGTCGCCGCTGATGCCGCTGAAACAGTCGAGATAGGCGATTTGCATGGGCCAGGGACCGGGGGCCAGGGACCAGGGGCCCGGACACTAATCGGACCGCGAGGGTTGACCTAATTCTAGGGGATTTTGGCCTGCGGCGAATACCCCGATTTCCGGGAAGAGTAACCTATTTGGGGCATTTCGATTCACCACTGCGAAACCGCAAGCGATGGCCCCACGCCTTCCCCCTTCCGCCCTCCGCCCTCCGCCTTTCTTTTTATGTCCCTTGACCCGTCAGGCTGGTCTGGCTAAAGTACCGCCGCAAAAATCCGTTCTTTTCGGACTCCGGACATGAATGTGACGTTCTTGGACCAGCAACGCCCGCTGGCGCGGCCGCCCTCTACCTGGCGTGAGCTGCCGCCGCGAATCAAGGCGTTGCACATCACGACGCGGGGGCGGATGGGGGGGTGGCTGGCCGACGCCTTTGCCGCCGACAGCGCGGTCGAGGTCCTCCTGGAGGAAGCCATCGGCAGCGCCGCGGCGCTGGGCCGGCTCCGCGACGAAGTGTTCGACGCCGTGCTGGTCAGCCATGAGCCCGACGAGCTGGACGCCCTGGACCTCATCGAGGGCTATCGCACCGGGGGCGCCGACGAGCCCATCGTCGTGTTGGGCGTGCAGAGCGAGCAGGAGATGGCCGCCCTCTGCTACGAGGTCGGCGCCGACGGCTATGTCTGCATCCACTCGACCACCACGCGCAACCTGATCTGGATGGTCGCCCGCGCCATGCAGCGGCACCAGCTCATTCGGGAAACCCAGCACCTGAAGCACGCCGAGCAGACCCGGCTGCAACGCGAGCACGACGAGGCCACGCGGCTGATCCAGGAGCAATGGGGGGCGTTGGAGGAAACGCCCTCCGCGGCCGAGCCCGCGGCGCAGGCTGCCGGCCCCGCGGCCGGGGTGCGGCAATGGCGGATCCCCTTGCCGGCGGAATTGATCGCCCATTACCGCGAGTTGCTGCGGGTCTACGTCATCATGGGCTCGGGCAACCTGAGCTACGAATTGCGGCGGCTGGCGGAGATGTTGGTGGTCGCCGGAGTGACCGCCCGGCAAACCATGCAACTCCACCTGCAAGTGTTGGAGGAACTGATCCACGGCCTGGGCGCCCGCAGCACCCGGCACGTGATGACGCGGGCCGACCTGCTGGCGTTGGAACTGTTGATGCACCTGGCGGAGGGCTATCGGCGGCGTTACCAGGAGCGGACCCACCCGGCCGTGCAGCGGCTCTTGCCGGGCTTCGACGCCGGCGGCATCCTGTCTCCGCACTCGGCCATAGGCAATTCCCACCCGGCGCAGCCGGTGGGCTTGGAAGTCTCAACCTCGAACCCCTAATTCCCAATCCCTCTTCCAGGGGCCATCCTATGAAACGCATCGTCTTCCGCGTTGCTGTCTTGGGGAGCATCGTGGCTCTGGGCCTGATCGCCATTGCCCAGACGCAACGGCCGCCGTCGACTTCTGACGGGGCAGGCACGGCCACGGCGTCCGATCCGCTCTCCGGCGAGAATCCCCTGCGCCCGGCTGTGGCGGCATCAGGGAACCCGACGGTGCCCGATCTGCTTCCCGGCGGAGATGCCGGCGCGCTGCCGCTGGCGAGCGGAACTCCGGCGGGCAATCCGCCGCCGAGCGAGCATCCTGCGCCAAAAGCCCCGCCGTCCGATCCCTTCGCCCGCTTGCAATCCAGCGGCGCGGGCGGTCCGGTCCAAGCGGCCGCCGCCAACTCGGCCACCGCCGAGAACGGGGCGACGATCGTGCCGCCAGCGGCCGATCGCTTCGGGGGACCGCCGCCGGGCGGCGATCGCTACGCGTCGCCCGCCGCGGCCGCGGACACCCAGGAGCCGGGGCGGTTTCACGCCGACACGCCCAGCGCGATCAGCAATCAAGTGGCTCCGGCCGGGGCCTATTCTGCCGCCGGCCCGGTGGGGCCGCCGCCGCGGGAGCAGGCGCGGCCGGTCGATGATCCCTCCCCCGGCCTCGACAACGCCGCCGCCAGCGAGGGAACCGGCCAGCCCGGCGGCAAACAGTTGGAAGGCCCGCAAAGCGCGCAATTGACCATCGAAAAAACCTGCCCGCGGGAAGTCCAGGTCGGCAAGCCGGCCACCTTCCGCATCACGGTTCGCAACAGCGGACAAGCCACGGCCGGCAACGTCGAGGTCCGCGACCAGATCCCCCGCGGCACGCGGCTGCTGGACACGACTCCGCCGGCTGCCCGCGGCCCCCACGGCGAGTTGATCTGGAGCTTGGGCGCCCTCCAGCCCGGCCAACAATCGGCGGTCCAGGTGCAGTTGATGCCGACTGCCGAGGGCGAGATCGGCAGCGTGGCCACCGTTCACTTCGATGCCGACGCCGCTGCGCGGACCATGGCCACCCAACCGAAACTGGTGATCGAGACCGCCGGCGACCGGCGCGTGCTGGTGGGCAACCACATGAAGCTGGCAATCACGGTTTCCAATCCCGGCTCCGGCGTGGCCAGCGGCGTGGTCGTCGAGGCCCATCTTCCCCCCGGCGTGCAACATCCAGCTGGCAGCGAGTTGGAATACACGGTGGGCGATCTGCGGCCGGGCGAAAGCCGCCGCCTCGACCTGCAACTCCTGGCCAATCGCCCCGGCACGCTCACCAGCGTGCTGGCCGTCCGCGGCGAGGGCCATTTGCGCAGCGAGGACCGCTTCCGCCTGGAAGTGACGGCGCCGCAGTTGGACATCGCCATGAGCGGCCCGAAACACCGCTACCTGGAGCGGGAAGCCACCTACCAGGTGGCGATTTCCAATCCCGGCACCGCCCCCGCCCAGCAGGTCGAGCTGGTCGCCTATTTGCCCAGTGGATTGAAGTTCCTCAGCGCCAACAACTCCGGCCATTACGAGCAGGCCGACCGCGCGGTCCATTGGCGGCTGGAGGAATTGCCCACCAACCAACAGGGCGTCGTCGAGCTGGTGACCATGCCGGTCGAGCCCGGCCAGCAGAGCATCAAGCTGCGGGGCACGGCGGCCAAGGGCCTGGTCGTCGAGCGGGAGCAAGCGGTGGTGATCGACGGCATCGCGGCCGTGCTCTTCCAAGTGAGCCAGGACGCCAACCCGATCGAAGTGGGCGGCCAGACGTCGTACCAGGTTCACGTCGTCAACCAGGGATCGAAGGCGGCCTCGAACGTCCGCCTGACGGTGCTCTTGCCGCCGGAACTGAAGGCCGTCGCCGCGGAAGGTCCCAGCCGGCACGTAATCGACGGCGGCCGCGTCTTCTTCGACGGCCTGGAGCGGCTCCTTCCCAGGGCCGAATTGACCTATCGCGTGCGGGTGCAGGGCCTGCAACCCGGCGACTTGCGCGTGCGCTGCCAATTACTGACCGACGAGATGCAGACGCCGGTCACCAAGGAAGAAGGCACCCAGGTGTTCGCCGATCAGTAGGCGTTATCACCCCTCTCCCTCCGGGAGATGGGCAGGGGGTGAGGGCCTTGCGGCGAAGGCCCGGAACCGGATCGCTACGCTTTCCGCTCATCGCCCTCACCCTAACCCTCTCCCGGAGGGAGAGGGGACGATCCCCGCCTTACGGCAGCAAGCCGCGGGCGGTGATCCCCTCGACCACGCGGCTGACGGCCAGGTCCATCGCAGCGTGACGCATCGTCTCGCGCGTCTGCTGGGCCCGCTGCCAGACCGCCTCGAAGGTGCCGCGCATCCGGGCGTTCAGCCGCTGGTCCACCTCCTCCCGCGTCATCTGGTCGTGCTGCGTCTCCTGGGTGTATTCGAGGTAGGAGACGAACACCCCGCCGGCGTTGCAGAGGATGTCGGGAATGATGAACACGCCCCGCTGGTTGAGGATCTCGTCGGCGGCGGGGGTCAAGGGGGCGTTGGCGCCCTCGGCGATGATCCGGGCGCGAATCCGGGCGGCATTCTCCGGGGTGATCACCGAGCCGCCGGCGGCCGGGATCAGCACGTCGCAGTCGGCCTCCAACACGGCCTCCCGCGACACCTCGCTCGCGCCAGGGAAACCGCGGACGTGGCCAGTGGCCTGGACGTGCTCGGTCAGCCGCGGGATGTCCAGCCCCTCGGCGCGAAAGACGCCGCCGGAGAGGTCGGAGACGGCCACCACGGCGGCGCCCTGGGCGGCGATCACCCGCGCGGTTGTTCCGCCGACGTTTCCAAAGCCCTGCACGGCGACCCGCAGACCCGCCAGGCGGAGATTCATCCGCCCACAGGCCGCCTGGATGGTCGCCACCACGCCGTTGCCGGTGGCCTCGCGGCGGCCGACGATGCCGCCCAGCACCACCGGCTTGCCGGTCACAAAACAGCCGTTGGTGATCGCCGTGCCCGCCGAGTAGGAGAGGCAGTCGGCAATGTGGCCCATGTCGTTGTCGTTGGTGCCCATGTCGGGGGCGGGCACGTAGATCTCCGGGCCCAGGTGGCGATGGACGCTGCGGGTGAAGGCGCGGATGAGGATTTCCTTCTCCGTGGCGGTGAGCTGGGCCGGATTGTAGAGGATCCCCGCCTTCCCCCCGCCAAACGGCACGCCGATCAGCGACGTCTTCCAGGTCATCTCCATGGCCAGGCCAGTGATCTCGTCGAGGCTCACCGAGGAAGTCATGCGAATGCCCCCCTTGGCCGGCCCCAGCACGTCGTTGTGACGGACGAGGAAGAAGCGGGCGTGCAACATGCCGCCGCCGGGCAACACCGGGTGCACCGTCCCCTGGATCTGCTCCTTGGCATCAATGATGCGACGCTGGATGTCGGCCCCCAGCCCCAGCCGCTGGGCCGTCTGCTGGACGTTCCACAAGGTGGTCTCTAAAATCCCGTTGCCGCCGGGCAAGTCGCTCATGGTGCTCCTCGGTACGCGATGGCTGTCCGATCGGGTGAAACTGCCGCACCAGTATCCCAGGTCTTGTTTTTGGGGTCAACACGAACGGGCGAAGGGGCCGCAGGGTTCGCTCAGTTTACCCAGCCGACCGCGCGGTCGGTTTATGCGTCATGCAACGGTTCTGCGGAAAGACGCGGTTCTATCGATTTTCTGGACTCTGCCGATTATCGGGCCGATGTTTTCCAATGGGTCCCCCCATTTTCTCCGCTCCAACTCGAAGAAAGGAACTTGGACGATATGAAACGCTTCTGCTTTGCATTTGCGGCGGTGGGTCTGTTGGTCTGCTTGGCGGGCTGCTGCACGGCCGACCGCCATTCCTCGTGTGGCTGCGGCAGCGATTGCCCCCAGGGCCCGATCGCGGCGCCGTGCAGCCAAGCACCGTGCAACCAAGCACCGTGCCAAGAATCGCGCTGCGTGGGGCGCGATGGTTTTCAAGGCGAGACGGCCGCCAATGGTACTGGCTTTGATGACGGCGACGGGCAGGGCTCCGGGGGCTCGGGTCCCAATCGCGGGGCCATGGACGCCTCCGGCCCACCGACCGCCGCCATCGCTTATCCCTACTATACGACCCGCGGGCCGCGGGATTTTTTGGACCGCAATCCCCAGAGCATCGGCCCGTGACGGAAGAACTTAGAACTTAGTGCTTAGAACTTAGTGCTAAGAACTAAGCACTAAGGACTAAAACAAAGACGCGTCTGCCGCGGGAGACGTGCGACGTGCGTTGGCACGCTGTTGCGGCCGCGGCGCTGGTGGCAGGCCGGGCGGCCGTCCTTTATGTGGCAATACGTCTCATGGCGGCAGGCGCGCCGATAGGAAATCCTTCGGGGTCTAGAATAGCGCTGGCTCTCCTGATTGCTCGAGAAAAGGTTTCGCACCGAAGATCAGGACTTCTGCGCCGGCGGTGGGCGGGGCGGACTCGCCCCCCGACTCCCGCGCGCCGGACAGCAGAACACAGACACCCTCCACGGTCCGCCGGCGACGGGTTCACCCGCGCGACCGCAGCCATCGCACCTGGGGGCACTCAGTCGCCGCCGAGTGCCCCAGCCCAGGGACCGGATCGCGCCGGTCTCCAGGCGTGCGCGAGCGGCCAGCGCCATGAAAGTGGTCGGATCGTAGGCACGTTTTGCGTTCTCCGAGGTTCAGTATTTTGAGTATGCCCGACGCTGCTGCGAAGTCAAAAAACGCGGCGAAAAAAACGCCGCGCGGTGGTCGTCTCGGGCGACAACCGACGGCGCGGCAATCACTTGCGACTTGAGAAAAAATTTTCGCCGCCCCCGCCCCTGCGCGCCCGCAAGAATTCGCCAGTGTCCGTGCGCGTTACAGGTGCGAGAGCTTGCCGCTAATTCGCCGTCTTCAGGATCGAGAAGAGGTTGTTAAACTGGTCGGTCCAGAGCCCGACGGAGAAATCGTCCTTGCCCTGCTCGCCGGCGGGCAGCTCGACGGGAAGGGCCTTCAGCAGCCCAGCGTCCTTGGTCAGCAGCATCCAATCGCTGCGGTAGCGGTCGAGTTTTTTATCGCCGCTGATATAGATCCGCGTTATATCCAGGCCGGCGTCCTGGGCGATGCCGCGCACCACGGGGGCTAAATACAAGTAGCTGTTGGTGATGTGGACGGCGATCACGCCGCCGGGGGCGAGGTGCCGGCGGTAGACGGCAAAGGCCTCGCGGGTCAAGAGGTGGAAGGGAACAGCGTCGCCGCTGAAGGCGTCCAACGCCAGAATATCGAATTTTTGCGGGGATTCGCGCTCCAGCGAGAGCCGGGCGTCTCCCATCGCGACCTCGACCTGCGCCCCGCGCCCGATGGCGTCGCTCAGATAGGTGAAGTAGCGGCCGTGCCGGCCGGCAAATTCGTCGACCTTGGGATTGATCTCGTAGAAGCGGTAGCTGTCACCTTTGCGGGCATAGGCGGCGATGGTGCCCGCTCCCAGCCCGACGACGCCCACGCGGAGCGCCGGCTTCTGCCGATTGAGGTATTGGATGGCGCGGCCGACGCCGCTTTCATAGCAGTAATAGGTCGTGGGGGTCTGCCGCTTGGCGGGGTCCATATACTGCTTGCCGTGCTTGATGATGCCGTGGCGGAGGACGAGCTGGTGGTCGGGCTGGTCTTGGCTCAATTCTTGGACGGAGATGATGCCGTAGAAATTGCGGGCCCGCTCGATCATACCCGATTGCCCGCCTCCGCCGAGGGTGAGGAACAGCAGCAGGCCCAGGCCGGCGCCGGCCACGACTGCCACGGGGCCGGCCCAGAGCAGTTTCGCGTCGCGGCCGCCGGCGCGGGGAAGGGCGGCCAGGGTCAGGACCACGCCTGCGGCAACGAAGGAAAGGGCCAGGCCCAAGGGCCACTCGAAGAAGGTCTTGAAGACCAGTGGAGCCACGAGGCTGACGAACGCCCCGCCGAGGGCTCCGCCCGCCGAAATCAACAGGTAATACTCCGTCAGCCGCCGCGGATGGGGACGCAAACGCATCAACTCCCCGTGGCAGACCATGCAGATGAGGAACATGGCGGAGAAATAGAGGACCAATTCCTGGATGTAGTTGAGCGAGAAATCTTCGGGAATCCGCCCGTTCAACTTGTGGAGGATCGGGGCGACCTTGCCGAAAATCACGTCCGGGTCGGCGGCCAGCAGGATGGCCGCCGCGGCCAGCACGCTCCACACGCCGCGGACATACCAGCGCGGATGATCGAAACAGATGATGAACGACAGCAAGTAGAGCGCCAGCGGCACCACCCACAAGAACGGCACCACCGCCACGTCCTGGCAGACGTGGTTCGTGGTGGCCAGCAGCATCAGCGAGGCGCAGGCGGGCAGCAGCAGCCACAGCGCCCGCCGCGGCCAACTCACGCTTTCGCAGCCGTCGTGCGGGCAATCACTGTCGACGGGTGCCACGGTTGGCTTGTCCAACCGTGTCTCCGGCACTGCTGGACAAGCCAGCAGTGGCACACGCGGGGATAATCGCCACAGCCACGCGGCGCAGCCGGCGCAGAGCAGCACGTAGCCGACAAACCCCGCCGACCACAGCCACGATTGCCGGGGCAAATCGAAGGCCGGTTCGAAGAGGAACGGATAGCTCAACAGCGCCACCAGGGAACCGAAATTCGAGAGGGCATAAAGCCGGTAGGGAGAGCGGCCGGGATACGTGCGGCTGAACCACACCTGGACCAGCGGGCTGGTGGTCGAGAGCACGAAGTAAGGCAGGCCCACGGTGACCAGCAGCAGCAAGAGGATTCTGCCCGCCGGGGCCGCGCTGCCGGCGGGTTTCCAGCTTGCGTCGGGGGCGATGGGCAGCAAGACGACGGCGGCCAGCAAGATTCCGAGCTGCACGATGGCCTGCCCGCGCAGTCCCAGCCGGCTGCCCACCAGGTGCGCGTAGCTGTAGCCGGCAAAGAGGACGACCTGGAAGAACAACATGCAGGTGGTCCACACCGCCGGGCAGCCGCCGAACCAGGGCAGAATGAACTTGCTGATCAAGGGCTGCACTTGAAAGAGCAGAAAGGCACTGAGCAAAATGGTCAAGGCGAAGGCCACGCCGGGCCAACGCGGCGCCGTGGCCGGCGCGACGGTGGGGCGGTCTTGGACGCTGGTCGACACTCTTCTCCTCCCATGGCAAGACGACAGGCGGATCAAGAAACGATCCTTCCACTATCGCCCGTCGCCGCCCGGATGGCAAGACCCCACCGGGGATTATCCCGTCGGCGAGGGTGCCACTGGCTTCGCCAGTGCCTTTTCACGAGATGCTCCGAGGAGCACTGGCAGAGCCAGTGGCACGCTGGCACGGCTGCCGGTGCGCAGGTTAGATATTCTCAGGCGTATCCTTCAGCACGGCAATGGCGGCGTCTTGCGTCTTGTTGACAACTTTCCAGTA
>JBKQVT010000096.1:0-7346 GCA_052139835.1 Thermoguttaceae bacterium | reverse complement strand
ACCAAATTACCTTACCATCATCCATGACGCTCTCCTTTCGGGATACATGAGGTTATTTCTCACCCACATGATGTCCCGAAAGGGGCGTCCTATCATAGACCAAAAGTCTTAGAAACTACTGAAATTGCAAAATGCAAAATGAAGGGAGCGAACTCCATCGTCCATTCCTAATGCCAACTTCTAACTCCTAACTCCTGACTTCTAACTCCTATCGGCCATGAAGTACCTCCTGCTGATCGCCAAGAACGTCGGCCGCCATCCCTTGCGGACCGTGCTCACGTCGCTGGGGACGGTGGTGTTGGTGTGCGTGGTCACGATGCTGTGGTCGGTGCTGGCGTTTTTCGATCATTTTTCCACGGAGCGGAGCACGGACTTCAAGGCCATCGTGACCGATCGCTGGCGGATTCCCAGCCAGATGCCGTGGAGCTACGCCCGCACCCTGGCCGAAGGGGCGGCGCGGCGGCCCGGCGACGTGCGGGTGCAGCCGCAGGACTCGATGACCTGGCAGTTTTACGTCGGCACCGTCGCGCAGGGCTCGTCGACCCGGGAAGACACGGTGTTTGTCATCGCCATGGACCCGCGGAAGATCCGCACCATGATGGACGAACTGGAGGACATTCCTCCCGAGCAGGCCGGCCCGCTGGACGCCGCGGTGGCCAGGCTGATCGCCAATCGCCGCGGCATCATCGTGGGCAAGGACCGCCTGGCGGCGCTGAACAAGCGCGTCGGCGAGCGCTTCACCGTCTACGGCCAGATGTACCGGGGGATCGACCTGGAGTTCGAGATCGTGGGCGTTTTTCCGCCGGGGCGCTATGACGCCTTTGCGGCCATGAACGCCGACTATCTCAACGAGGCGATCGACGCCTACGGACTGAAGCCCGGCAACTCCCCGCACCCGCTGGCCGATAAGCGGCTGAACCTGGTCTGGCTGCGGCTGCCCGACGAGGATGCCTTCAACCGCGTCGCGGCCCAGATCGCCTCCTCGCCCGAGTACACCAACCCGGCGGTGAAGTGCGAGACGCTCGCCTCGCTGGTGACCACTTCGATGGCGGCCCTGCGCGACATCATCTGGGGCGTCCGCTGGCTGGTGGTGCCCGCGGCGCTGGCCAGCCTGTCGCTGCTGATCGCCAACTCCATCAGCATCAGCGTCCGCCAACGGCGCACGGAGCTGGCCGTGCTCAAGGTGCTGGGCTTCCGCCCCTACCAGCTCCTCGTGCTGGTGCTGGGCGAGGCCCTGGCGATCGGCAGCATCGCCGGCCTCACGAGCGCGGTGCTCACCTACCTGCTGATCAACGACGTGCTGGGCGGCATCAAGTTTCCCGTCGGCATGATCAATTCGATGTACGTCCCCGGCGACGCCGTCTGGTGGGGGATCGGCATCGGCGTCGGCACAGCCCTGCTGGGCAGCTTCGTGCCGGCCTGGACCGCCCGCAACGTCAAAGTGGCCGAGGTCTTCTCCAAAGTGGCCTGACGCAATCCCATGTCCAACGTCTCCGTAGCCATCCTGAGTCTTGCCGGCGCCGCGGCGGTGCTGATGGCGGCGCTCGTGCTGCTGGGCAAGGTGCCGCTGCGCTACAACTTCCGCAACCTCACCGTGCGCTGGAAGACCACCGCCATGACGGCGCTGGCCTTCACCATGGTCATCGCCTTGTTGACCGTGATGCTGGCCTTCGTCAACGCCATGTACCGGCTGACGCAGGCCTCGGGCCACGCGGAGAACGTCATCCTCCTTTCCGACGGGGCCACCGACGAGGTCTTCAGCACGCTGAAGCCGACAGACCTCGGCGACGTCGATTATCAGCCGGGGATCGCCCGCGGTCCCGAAGGGCGTCCCCTGGCCAGCCGGGAGATCTACGTGATCGTCAATCAGCCGATTCCCGATGCCCCGCCGGGCCGCCCGAAACGCCGCCTCCTGCAGATTCGCGGCATCGAAGATCCCCAGGTGGCGGCCATGGTCCATGGGCTGTCGCTTTATCCCGGCGGCAAGTGGTTTTCGGCGGCGGGCGTGCGGGAGTTGCCCAGCGCGCCGCCGGGTTCCCTCAGCGAGCCGCCGGGTCCTCTCAGCGAGCCGCCGGGTTCCCTCAGCGCGCCGCCGGGTTCCCTCAGCGAGCCGCCGGGTTCCCTCAGCGAGCCGCCGGGTTTATCCCGGCGGTTGGGCGGCGCCGCGCCAACGCCCCTTTCCACCAACTCCTCGCGGCGGCCGGCTATCCAGGTCGTCCTCGGCGAGGGGATCGCCCGCGAGATGGGCCGTTGGCGGACCGCCGCCCAGGCCGCCGCCGCCCGCAACCCCCAGCGGCTCGACGTCGGCGACCGCTTCGAGCTGGACTCGCGGACGTGGCTGGTGGTGGGCGTGATGCAATCGGCCGGCTCGACGTTCGACTCCGAAGTCTGGGCCAAGAGCGGCATGATCGGCCCCATGTTCGGCAAGGAAACCTATACCTCGGTGGTCGTCCGCGCCAACAGCGCCGCCACGGCGGTGAAGCTCAAAGACTACTTCACCAACCGCTACAAGAGGGCCGCCATGCAGGCCCAGGTCGAGACCGATTACTTTGCCGCCCTCAGCGGCACCAGCCAGCAATTCCTCTACGGCATCATGGTGGTGGCCGCCATCATGGCCGTCGGCGGCGTCTTCGGCGTCATGAACACCATGCTGGCCGCCATCAGCCAGCGGACCGCCGACATCGGAGTGCTCCGCCTGCTGGGCTATAACCGCCGCCAGGTCCTCATCTCCTTCCTGCTGGAATCGCTGCTGATCGCCTTGGTCGGCGGCGGACTGGGCTGCGCCCTGGGCTGCCTGACGGACGGCTGGTCGGCCGCCAGCGTCGTCGCCAACGGCCCCGGCGGCGGAAAATTCGTCGTCCTCAAGCTCATCGTCGACGCCCGAATCATCACCAGCGGCCTGCTGCTCACCCTGCTGATGGGCATCCTCGGCGGCCTCCTCCCCGCCGTCTGGGCCGTAAGGCTGAAACCGCTGGAGGCGCTGCGATAGGAGAGGGATTAGGGATTGGGGATTAGGGATTGGGGTGGCATTATCTACCCGCGCCCGCCCTGCCCCTGCCTACCACGTCACGAGGTAGGTGCAGGAGTCGGCGCCGTTCTGGCGGCAAGGCGCCGAGTCGTCGTGTCGCACCGAGACCGCCGGGGAATCCTGCGGCTTGAAGCGTATGGCCATGGCCTCGATGATGCCCTGATCGAAGACGCAAGGATAGGGATTCCGGCACACCATCTGCGCCGATCTCGGCCCCGTGCTCTGAAAGCCGTAGATGCCGATGTCGCCGTCGCGATGGTTCATGTGATAAGCGACGTTGATCGACTGAAGGGCTCTTTCGATACAGTCGATTTCCGGCGGAAACTTGGCGGTGTCGGGAATCTTCCGGCCGATCGCCAAGAGGGCGTCCTCTCCCAGGGTTTCCGAGACCTGCTGGAAGGCGCTCAACCAGTTCCGTTGCAGATACCACATCTCCTGTTTGGGGTCGTGGATGTTGTTGTCCGCCAGGATCTTCAGCGTTTTCTGCCTGGCCAGGCCCATCCCGTCGACCACGGCAAGGACCGCCTCGCCGCTGACTTGAACATGGGGAGCGAACGCGACAAATTGAGCCATCTGCCACCACCTTTCCCGTTGCCGTGGGAGGCACTTGCGTCCCACGCAAATTTTGCGTCCTGCACGCCCGCGGGGAGCCCGCTTCAAGGGAGGGGAGGCAGCCAATTCGATTCGCATTGGGGGAGAGAAAACCACGAGGAAGATCCATCTCCCCGCGGAAATCTACGTTACGGCTGCCGGCGAGGGCATCCCGTCTTGCCGGTCCCTGCGGCCTTGTTTGTCCGGGCCAGTTCCGACTGGAGCGATTGGCGGCAATCTAGCGGTTGGCTGCGAGGCCGCGCGCCGGGATGGCCGAGTATTGCAATCATTGCGTAAAACGGCATCCAGCCTGCCTCCACCGGCTGGCGGCGGTGGCCCGGAGGGTGTATCATGGCGCCGAGAGGGGATGAAGGCATCTCGTCGGTCCGATAGGGAGACCAAGCCATGAATCCGTGCAAGTGCGCCGCGGCGGCGTTGATCGCGATCCTGTTGCTCCCCGGCGTTGCGGCAAGTGCCGATCCGGCGGCGGAAGCCTATCAGAAGGGGCTTGCCAGTTACGCGCAGGAGGACTATGACGCGGCGATTTCCGCCTTTACCGAGGCGCTTCGGCTGGCGCCGAGAGATTCCCTGGCATACTATGGCCGGGGCCGTGCCTACGGGAAGAAGGGCGACCTCGACAAGGCCATCGCGGATTACACCGAGGCCATCCGCAGGGATCCGAAACTCGTCAAGGCGTATAACAACCGCGGCGTCGCTTACGCGAAGAAGGGCGAAAACGACAAAGCCATCGCCGACTACACGGAGGCCGTCCGGCTCAATCCGCAATACGCCAAGGCGTATAACAACCGGGGCGCCGCCTACAAGAACAAGGGCCAGTACGACAAGGCCGTCGCCGACTGCACCGAGGCCATCCGCCTCGATCCGCAATACGGCAAGGCGTATCGCAACCGCGGCGCCGCCTACGGGCAGAAGGGTGAAAACAACCACGCCATCGCCGACTACACCGAGGCCATCCGCCTCGATCCGCAAGACGCCGACGCCTACAACAAGCGCGGTGTCATTTACGACAAGAAAGGCGAGTTTGGCAAGGCGGCGGCCGACTACACCGAGTTCATTCGCCTCAACCCGCAGTCTGCCGAGGCGCTGGTCCGGCGCGGCATCGTCAACCGGAAACGGGGCGATTTCGACCAGGCCATCGCCGACTACACGGAGGCCATCCGGCTGAACCCGAAGTGTGCCGAGGCCTACTGTGACCGGAGCGTCGTCTATGGGAGAAGGGGCGAGGACGATAAGGTCATCGCCGACTGCACGGAGGCCATTCGCCTCAACCCGAAGTGCACCGTAGCATATTGCAACCGCGGCTTCAGCTATTGGCGGCAAGGCAAGAATGCCGAGGCCATCCGCGACTACACGGACGCCCTCCGGGTCGACCCGAAGGATGCCGATGCCTACTACAGCCGGGGCTTCTGCTACCACCAGCGACGCGAGTACGACAAGGCGCTTGCCGACCTGACCGAGGCGATCCGCTTCAATCCGAAGCATGCCGAGGCCTACATGTTCCGCGGCGATACCTATCAGAAAAAGGGCAATTTCGACCAGGCCGTCGCCGACTTCACCGCGGCCATCCGGCTCGAGCCGAACAATGCCATGGCGTATAGCAACCGGGGCGCCGCTTACCAGAACAAAGGCCAGCGCGACAAGGCGATGGCCGACTACGACGAGGCCATCCGGCTCGACCCCGGTTACGCCGGGGCCTACTGTAACCGCGGCGGCGCCTACGCCCACGCGAGGGAATTCCCCAAGGCGCTGGCCGACCTCAACGAGGCCCTGCGGCTCGACCCGGAGTTTGCCGAGGCGCTGTCCAACCGGGCCTTCCTCCATGGGAACATGGGCCAATTCGACCAGGCCGTCGCCGATTGCGACGAAGCCATCCGCCTTGACCCAAGACTCGCCGCAGCATTTTGCAATCGGGGCTGGGCCTACCAGAACAAGGGCCAGCACGACCAGGCCATCGCCGACTGCACGGAAGCCATCCGACTGAACCCGAACTACCCCATCCCGTATAACAACCGCGGCTGGGCCTACCACGACAAGGGCCAGCGCGACAAGGCCCTTGCCGACTACAACGAAGCCATCCGCACGGATCCAAAATTCGCCGACGCCTATAACAACCGCGGCGGCCTCTACCACGAAATGTGCGAGTACGACAAGGCGCTGGCCGACTACAACGAAGCCATCCGACTGAACCCGAAATACGCCCTCGCCTATGGCAACCGCGGCCTCACCTACACCCACAAGGGCCAGTACGACATGGCGATCGCCGACTACACGGAGGCGATCCGGCTCGATCCAAAATATGCCAAGGCGTATAACAACCGCGGCGTCGCCTACGAGGCGAAGGGCCAACACGATAAGGCAACCAGTGACTTCACCGAGGCCATCCGACTGAACCCCGAAGACGCCGAGGCCCACAACGGCCTGGCATGGCTCCTGGCAACCTGTCCCGAAGGGCATTGGCGCGACGGCCCACGGGCGGTCGACCACGCCACCACGGCCTGCGAGCTGACGAAGTGGAACACCGGGAATTACCTCGACACGCTCGCGGCCGCCTACGCCGAGGCCGGGAAGTTCGATAAAGCGGTGGAGTACGAGCAGAAGGCGCTGGTCATGGCCGCCAAGCCCGCCGACATGGAAACATACCGCGAGCGTCTGAAACTTTACCAGGACGGCAAGCCGTATCGGGAGCCGGTGAAGAAGTGTGCGGAACCTGCACCGCCCCACGCACTGTCGGCGCCGGCGATTCTGTGCCCGCCTTGGCTGCGATACCCCCCCTTGGCCACAGCTTGCTTGACGATTTTGTAAACCCCCGCTACATTAGGGGTAACCCCAATCCCCTCGAAAACGCTGGGCAACCCGAGATGCCACATGGCTAGCGACCGGAGGAGACGGCCGGCAACCAGACCAGCGGACGCCGATCCGCTGAGGCAGTGCTCGGCGGCCGTGGCGGAACTGGCGGCGGCGTGGGACTCGGCCCGCGACGTGAAGTCCGATCCCTGGGACTTCGCCGTGGCGATCGGCGATTTGCTGGCTTTGGGGATTGGCAAGAGTGCGCTGCGATGGTTGGTGAAACGGAGTTACGCCGCGCACGCCCGTGAGGTCACCCGCCCGGCCGATGCCGCGCGGCGGTTCCAGCCCGAGTTGAGCCTGGCCTTCACGCGCAGGACCTGCTTCATTCTTACCGGCGCCGGACGGTCGGCGCTGGCCGCGGCGTGGCCGGTTCCGGCACTGCTGCGGCTTCACCGCGGATCCACGGCAACTCCCGCCGTTGCCGCCGCCATGCCGCACTGGGACCAGTGGACGCGCACGCTCTACCTCGGCGACCAGATCGTGAAGCAATTTCGGGTGCCTGCCGGGAACCAGGAGGCGGTGCTCTCGGCGTTCGAGGAGGAGGGCTGGATGCAGATCATCGACGACCCCTTGCCGCCTGTCGAAGAGGTCTGCTGCGGCATGCGGTTGCGCGATACGCTTCGCCGCCTCAACGCCCGGCAGACAAGTCATCTCCTCCACTTCTACGGCGACGGGACCGGCAGGCATGTCCTCTGGAAAAGGGTCTCCGAGGTGACGTTGCCCCTTGAGGTTGCCCGCCAGGACGGGCGTCGGGCGGCGTAGGGATCGGGGAATCAATAAGTGTCGCCTTTCGCTCCGCGAAAGTTGCGGCTTTCGCGGAGCGAAAGGCAACAAAGCCGGAGGTTATTGTTTCCCTGAT
>JBKQVT010000095.1:0-53860 GCA_052139835.1 Thermoguttaceae bacterium | reverse complement strand
GGGCGTCCTGGTGATCGCCAACGGCAGCAACGGTTCGGCCACCGGCAGCGGCACCGTAATCCTCAGCGGCGGGACCCTGGCCAGCGGCAGCGGCGGCGGCTCCATCGCGGACGAGGTCGAGGTCGGCGCCCTCCCTGCGGAAATCGCCCCCGGCGGCGCCGGCGCCATCGGCAAGTTGACCATCGGCAGCTTGCTCACCGCCTCGAACCTCACGCTCAACTTCGATCTGACTACGCCGGACGGCCGCGGCGATCTGCTGGTGGTCACGGGCAACTTGGCGCTGGCTCCGAATACGGCCATCACCTTCGGCACCGACCCGACGACCTACGGCGACTATCCTCTGATCGGCTACGGCTCGTTGACCGGCAGCCTCAGCGATTTGGTTCTTCCCGCGCCACCCCCGTACGTCAGGTACTCGCTCTCCACGACTGTGGATCCCGGCTATATCGACCTTGTGGCCGTGCCCGAGCCCTCGACCCTGGTCCTCCTGGGCGTCGCCGCCCTTGGGCTGTGGGGTTGGGCATGGCGGCGGAAGCGGAGAAGTTCTTTTCGATGAAGGACGAGGCGATGCACTGGCGAAGTGAGCCCGTGGGCAAGGATGGGACTTGCCCTTCGCATGCGCAGCATAGTTTCTTGCCGGCGTTTTGGCTCAGTCTCTTGCTGGTCTTCTGCGAACCCTTGGCTGCCTGGGGCCAATACTCGATCCAATCCGTTCCCGATCCGAATGACTCCGGGAACTGGGAATACCAGATGGACTACGGCGGCTTCCACTTCGGCACTGTGATTGTTCAGGCAGATTCAGGGGTTGCTACAGCAACATCCCCGGGATTGCTGATCGCACGCCTGCATCCCGACCAAATCAACGACGCTGCAGGAATAAACGGCTGGGGTAGTTCCGATCAACTCAACCCCTTTCTATCCAATGTCCAGCCAAGCGGAGGCACAGTAACTTCGTCCTCCACCGATGCCAACGGCATCGAATTCGTCCTCGGGGGACCAGTAAAAGGATGGGCTCCGAACCAGATGAACACCACAATCAACTACGGAACATTCACCCTCGCTGCAACATTCTCTTACAATCCAACGACGCAGAAAGTCACGGAATCAGCAAACCTTGCCGTAAGCCTATCCTACACGTTGGCGGCATCCGGCACCGCTGGTGCAGACCTTGATCTCGGACGCATCACCTCGAACTACCTGACAAACGTGCCGCTGCAAGGCGGCGGCACGGATAACACCGGAGATATGTCGGAGGCCAGCGTCAGCTATGGCGCCGGTTATCCCTATAATTTTGTCTGGCTGCCTAGTCTCTCCGGCACCGGCGCCTCGACCTCTCCTACGGATAAGACAAACAACTTGAATATCGGGGTCGTTGGCACAATCAACCGCGTCGATGGCGTGGCCTTGGGCCAGGGATTCCTTGCCGTGGCCGCAAAACCAACCATGGACGTTACCACAACCAGTGCGTCCTTCCTCAGCGTTAGTGCGAATTACAACACAACCGATCCGCCAGGCGTAGGCCAAGACCCCTACGCCGATAATATCGGGATTGTCCAACAGGTGCTCAAGGGCAACGCGGCGGCGGCCACGGCGTTTCAGTTCAGCTCAACTTGCACATCGGTCTCCAGTCAAATAACTTGGATCGGCGCCACCAGCGGAAGCTGGACCACCGGCAGCAACTGGCAGGTGAGTAGTCCCCCGCAAAGCGGCTACTTGCTCCGATTCGGCCCCGGAAACAATCTCATCAACGATAATGATTTCTCTCCTGGAACCCAGTTCAATGGCATCACCTTCTCCAGCAGCGCCTCGGCCTACACGCTCACCGGCAATTCAATCCAGTTGGGCGGGCCGATCCTCAATCAAAGCGGTGACAACCAGACGCTCGGTTTGCCGATGAGTCTGGTCGCTGGTGGTGGTGCATTCGACGCGGGAGCGGAAAAGATCACGGTGTCTGGAGACATTGATGGCAATCGCCCCTTGAGTTTGCATAACGGCACACTGCTCCTCAGCGGCAGCAACAGCTACACCGGCGGCACCACGGTCGGCGGCGGCACGCTGGAACTGGCCAGCCCCGCGGCCTTGCCCAGCGAGGGCATGATCAACGTCGGCCGCTCCGGCACCGTGAGCCTGTTGGGCCTGCTGGTCATCCCCGACGTGGCCACTCCCGACGTCAGTCAAGCGTCCATCGACACGGCGGCGGAGCCCGGCAGTACACCGGCCGGACTGGAGATCGCAGGCCAGACGCCTGCCAGCGGCACCGGCGGAACTTCACTCCCGGACGCGGGCTCCATTGCCGAAGGCGTCACGCTGGCCCCTGTGCCCGAGCCTTCCACGCTGGCCTTTCTCGGCGTCAGCGCCATCGGCCTGCTCGCCTACGCATGGCGGCAGCGCATCCGCGTCTGAGGGGTAACCTCCGACTTTGTTGCCTTTCGCTCCGCGAAAGCCGCAACTTTCGCGGAGCGAAAGGCGACACTTATTGATTCCCCGATCCTAAGGCCGTCCGGGGGGATCTGGTATTTCGGGCGCGGCAGGGTATCATGGAAGCAAGCGTGCTTCCCGACACCTGTTGGAGTCGCCGTCATGCCTGAACGCCCGTTGGACCGCGGCCGGGAGTTTCTCAAGGACACGATCCGCCAGCAGATCGACTTCTCCCAGACGGACCAGAGCCGCGGCGTCCGCATGCCGCCGCTGGAAAAGCCCATCCCAGAAGATGCGCAACGCCACGATCTGACGCCGGTGGCGACCTGGGCGGAGGTCAAGCCCGTGGACGTGGCCGCGGCCATCGGCAACCGTCGCAGTCAACGCAGCTTCCGGCCGGAGCCGCTGGCGCTGGACGAATTGTCGTTCCTCCTCTGGGCGACCCAGGGCTTCCGGCAGCAAGTCGCCCCGGGGGCGGTGTTGCGCACGGTCCCATCCGCCGGCAACCGGCACGCCCTGGAAACCTACCTGGCCGTGTTGCGCGTCGGCGATTTGGAGCCGGGCATCTACCGCTACCTGCCGCTGGAGAATCAACTGCTGCACGTGGCCGACGAGGAGCAGATGCCGGAGAAGCTCACCGCTGCCACGCTGGGCCAGGCCTTCATCGGCCAGGCAGCCGTCGTGTTCGTCTGGACGACCATCCCCTATCGCATGGAGTGGCGTTACGGGCCGGCCGCCCACAAGGTGATCGCCCTGGACGCCGGGCACGTCTGCCAGAACCTTTATCTGGCCTGCGAGGCCGTTGGGGCGGGGACCTGCGCCATGGCCGCCTATCACCAGCAGCTCATGGACCGGCTGGTGCAAGTGGACGGCCAGGACGAATTCGTCATCTACCTGGCCCCGGTGGGAAAGGTTTAGAATCGGGGAATCAATAAGTGTCGCCTTTCGCTCCGCGAAAGTTGCGGCTTTCGCGGAGCGAAAGGCAACAAAGTCGGAGGTTGTTGTTTCCCTGATCCTTACGGGCCGGCCGCGGCGCCCAGACGCAGGTCGCAGTCGGCATAGGTCACATGGCCCTCCTCGTACTGGCAGGAAATCATCGTCTCGAGGATGAAGCGCAGGCCGGCGGTCGTCTTGCCGGTGGTCAGGCTTCGCGACAGGTGGGCGTAGGGGCCGGCCGTCTTCACCTCCGCCCGCGGATGCTCGACGACGACCTTCCCTTGGGCGTCGAGTTCCTCGATCACCAACGCGGCCGAATCCTTCGGGTCCTTGCCGAAGCCCTTGCCGCGCATGTCCGCCGCACGCACCCAGGCCGAGGCGCTATAGGCCGTGCCGGGCTGGGCCTTGACGTCCTGGTAGATCCGCGTATGGGCCTTGCCGCTGGTGTGGGTGCGGAGGGCCTCGCCGTCGCCGTGGAACTCAGGCAGGCCCCAGGGCGGATGCTCGACGTATTGCCATTCGGGAAAGAAGAAGGCGGCGTCCTTGCCGGGATCGTTGACCATCTGGTATCTCCAGCCCGACGCAACGGCCTGGCCGCCGGGGTTCAGAACGACTCCGCCTTCGGTGTCGTCGAAGGAGGGATTTTCCAGGAGATTGGCCAACGGCGGGGTTGCCGGCAGCGGCACGGCCGCGGGGCCGCCGTCGCCAAGGCCGACTTCCAGCGCCTGCACGAAGGCCTGGCCGCCGACCGGCGTATGATCCTGGGACGTCATCTTGCCCGTGAAGCGGACTTCGATGATGCCGTTGCGGGGCTCGATGCCGTTGAAGACCAGGTCCAGGGCCCGGTTCGGTCCGCCCGCCTTGGCCGCCACGTCCAGCCGGCTGACCGCCTTCCGGCCGTTGATGCGGATGTCGAAGCATGGCTTGGCGGTCTCCGCGCCGCGGGCGGCGGCAAACTTCAGCCGCGCATAATACGTCCCCGGACCGACCGTCACGTTCACGCGGAACTCGTGGCCATGCACCCCGCGCCGATAAAGCTCCGCATCGGCGGCGCCCTCGATCGGCTTGGCCGCGGGCGTGAGCCACCAACTGCCGGGTATGACGTCCGTGTCGACCCCCGTGCGGCAAATGAATTCCGTCGCCGGCCGCCAGGCCTGCCCTTGCGAATCGACGTAATCCGTCCGCCCCGTGTAACCGAAGACCATCCGCTGCGTCGCCGTCGGGCCCGTGCCGACGGGATAGCCATAGGGCTTGTCGGCCGCCGAGAACTGCACAGCCTCAATCGAGATGCGGTTGCCGGTCGCGTAGGGGTTCTTGGCGCCGCGGGCCACGATCTTCAGCACGTGCTGCCCCGCCGGCAAGCCGTTCTTATAATAGAGCACCTGGTGGTCCCGGGGGCTGGGGTTCCAGCAGTCGATGAAGACCAACTGCTTCACCCCATCGAGCCACACGTCGGCCAGTCCGCCGTCCGGGGCGGCCCGGCCGATGAGCTGGACCTGGTTGCCGGTGAAGGCGGCCGTGACCGTGGCCCCGGCCGTTTCCGTCACGCCGACGTCCCGCCACTTGCCCTCGTAGGTCAGCTTGTCGGCGGCCGTCACCTCTTGCGGGTCGTCGCCGGTTACCACGACCTGCTTCGCCCCATCATGCCGGATGGCGACAATCGCGTCGCCGTTGGGGAGCTTTTTGACCGTGTAGCCGTTGCCCTTAAGGGCACCGATCTCCTGCAGCGGCTGGCCGTCCGCGGTCACGCCCTTGGGCGCAAACGAGAGCCGCAACACGTCGATTGTGCCCGCGGGGGCGTCGAAGGTCGAATACGCGATCCGTCCGGCGCCGTAGACGACCGCGTTGACGGTCGCGGTGGAACGGACGATGTGGTTCTCGCGGCTGGCGCCCAATTCCTCCGGCAGCCAACCGATGGCGGCCAGCACGAAGCGGAGCGGAAAGCCATGGGCGATGTTGAACCACTCGTTGTTCACGGCCACGCCGCCGTCGATGGCGTCCTCGGTGACGCCCGTCTCGCGGATGTCGTAGGTCTGGAGGACCATCTGCCGATAGGCCATTTCCCGCGCCCAGGGATCATTGGCCTCGACGGCATACTGGGCGAAGGCGGGGGCCACGACGATCGGGCTGTACCACAATGAGCGGCCGCAGCAGTTGTTGGCCTCCGGATACGCCCAGGCCCCGCTGAACACGTCGGCCCGCGAATCGCCGTTCACGCCCGTGTGGTTGAGAAAGAGCGTGAGGATGTTGCGGGCGTCGCACCGCCAGTTGGTAAAGACCTCCGGGTGGTCCATCATATAGCGGCTAGCGTCCTCGGTGGTCCAGCAGTTCTGCACCGGGTTCTCCCAATCCCAGAAGAAATGTCCCCAGGTGCCGTTGGCCCACCAGACCGGCAGCAGCCGCTCTGCGACGTATCGCCGCCCGGCGTCGCGGGCCTTCGGCAGCGCATTGTCGCGGCCCGTGTAACCGAAGCGGATCATGTCGTCCAAAAAGGCCAGGATCATCGTCACCCCGCCGGTCTGCTTGTTGCTGAGCCCGCTCTTCCAGGCCACCTTGGCGTCCGCGAAATTGGCGTAGCGCGGCCAGGGGTCGGCCTTGGGATCGAGATTGCAATGCTCCGCCAGCAGGTCGGCCCAATGCTTGGCGGCCTCCAGCCAGCGGACGTTGCCGGTGACTTCGTACGCCCGCAGCAACCCCTGGCCGGCCGCGGCCGAGATGTCCAATTGGATCAAGCCGTGCGGGTCGGCCTTGTAAAACGCCTTGCCGCAGCCGGGAACGCTGATGAAGATGCCGGGCCAAGGGTGATCGGCGGGCGTCTGGCAGTGGTCCAGGAGGAAATTGCCCATGTAGGTCAGGTGTGCCACCGCCGCCGGGTCGCCCGTGTAGCGGTAATAATCCACCAGGCCGTTGAGCACGCTGAGGGACCGCTGGCCCATGTCGGCGTTGGCCGAGTCGCCCGGATCGCGCGGCGTGATCGTGCCGTCGGCCTTGATGGCCCAATAGCCGCTGAAGACATAGGCCGGATAGGGCGCGATGGCGTTGGCCTTGGTGGTCCAGGGGTAGCGTTTGAGCGTCTCGGCGGCGATCCGCACCCGCAGGTCGCACGGCCCGTTGAGACCCTTATACCACGGTGCGATCACGCCATGGGCGTCCTCGACGGCGTCGTAGGCGTAGTAATGTTTCATTACGGTGGCCGCCGGCGCCGCCGCGGCGAAGATGCCGAGCATCATTGCCGTCGCCATCGCGCGGGCCAAATTGATGCGCCAAGAGAAGTTTCTCATGCTGCTGCTCCTTTGCTCTGGTGGATGAACCGGCCGGGACGAAACCCATTGTCTTCGCTGGCTGGCGTCTTGTCAAACAAAGGGTTCGGGCCGTGTGGGCGTCAGGTTTGCAGATAGCCTCACGCCCAACCAAACCCCGGAGGGGTGATAGTCAGTAGCCAAGGGCGTGAGCCCGCAATCGAGGGCATTTTGCCTTGCGAAAGCCCCGGAGGGGCGACAGTCAATAGCCAGGGGCGTGAGCCCCTGGGACATGATCGACCGGCGCATGGATGAGCCCCGAAGGGGCGACAGAATCGCCGATTTTCCTATGTCTGTCGCCCCTACCGGGGCTCGCGGCAATCGTGAGAATTTCGTTCCAGGGGCTTGCGCCCCTGGCTAATAACTGTCGCCGCTCCGCGGCTGCGATGCGCCTCAACACGCGGGTGCAAATTGCGTTTTGTTAGCCCGAAGGGCTGTCAGAGATTAGCCCAGGGTTGCTGCGCGGGAGCTACCCTGGGGCACGTTGCCGCGTCGACACGTCAACCCTGAAAGGGTTGCGCGAGGGCGGCCCACCTCCGAAACCCCGTTGGGGTACTCGAACCCCTTGGCCTACGATCCCCAGGGTGGCCGCTGCGCGGCGACCCTGGGCTGTGCTCTTCAAGCCCTTCGGGCTACCGACTTCCAACCGCCGGGCCATTCTCCGTATCGAACCTTCGCTACTCTTCCAAAAGCGGAATGCCCCCCTTTCTCCTGCCGGGGCGTAGCCTCGTGCGATCAACGGAACGCGCGCCTGCCCGGATGCTTGTTCCTCTACCGCGAGAGGCCGGAGCCTGGCTCGACGTTTTCAAGGGATTTCAGCAGCGCCTGGAATGGCCCGAGGTAAAAGCCCTTGTTGTCGCGGGCCATAACGTCGGTGTAGAACGCGACAAGCTGCTCATAATCGGGGCGGCCCAGGAGCCTGGCGACGATAATGCCTGTCGAACAACGGAACCATGCAAGCCCCCTGTGCGGCGTCGGTTTAGTCGGCGTGTCGTTCAGTTCGACGTCGATTGCCTTTAGGGAACCCCACCGCTCAAAATAAGGCAACGCGAACTCGCGAAACACGTCCATGATCTTCTCGGCGACGGGACCGACCTCGGACTCCGACTCCAGTAAAAATTCACACGTTCGGCTGCGCCCATTTAGGAGTATTCCAACCGAGTTCCCCATTGTCGCGGTGTGCTTCCGGTGCTTGGGGTCAAATCCCGAACTCTGATGAAAGAGCTCCTCGACGCGCTCGATGCGCACCCCAGTGTTCGGCTGGATACGATAACCGGGCTTTGCATTAAGGCACACTAATTGAAAGAAATCGGTCACATCGCCATGTCGCCGAACGAACCTATCCTTCGTCGCCTTGAGCGCAAAGCCGTGTTTCGCTAGCTCAGGATGCAAAGATGTGAACAGCGCCGTTTTCAGTCCTTTTCCCATATTGGACCCTTTGGTCATTGGCTGCCACACTCGCCATGATTGGGAACAAGAAGGACCGGATGGCCCCGGGCTAATCACGACACTCTCTGCGTATTCCCCTCCGCCGGCAGCTTCGCCACCTGGAAAATCATCCAGGCTACCAGCGCAAGGCTCAACACAAACACCGCCACGAAGGCCGCCCGCAGCGCTATCGCTGTCACGTACTCGTCATCAGGTGCCGCAGAAAGTCGTTAGCATTGACGTGCGGCAAATCCACCTTCGCAAGCCTCTCAACGGCCGGAAGGATCTCGGAGGCTGTTGTGAAGGCAGGAGTCGTCAAAACGAATACGCTCGTATAGTGCTCGTTACTCTCGGAAAGTATCAACGATATGTTCTTCGCGGTTTGTTGGTGTAGGGCGAGCATTATCTCCGCCATCCGGTCTCCTCCCTGTTTCTCGGAGCACAACCTGGCACATTCCATGAATTCTCTTTCCGCGGAATGGGCACACTCATAATAATCGCGAATGAGACCGTCCCTGACGCTTTGGGGGAAATGCTCCGAGGTTACGTGCCTGAAATACGAGCTTATCGCTGTCGAAGCGAGCAAGGGGTCAAGCAAATCGAGAAGGCGATCCAACTTCGAGGCTTCAAGGCAGTGTCGCGCGGCCAGCATCGCGAGCGCCCGCACGAAGTAAATGCACTGATAAAACACAGCCATTTCCTTCGCGAGGCGGGAATCATCGTCAAGCGTTTCCCCTATCGCAAGGTGCTTAACGGCGTCACGGGCAAGAACCGCAGCCTTCACGATCGCTCGGGAGAGCTCGTCAACAGCTTGCATCTGCTCGTTTGTCTGTTTCGCTATCTCCTCAAGAGCTTGCTTGATCTCCTCAGGGCGCGTCTCGGTCAGCCGCTTCCTGGCCCCGCCGAATAACCTTGAAAAGACCGACATAATCCATCCTTATTCGTGACTGGCGCACGAAGCCATCACGTTTGCTTCGACTGGTCTTCGAGGGACAATCTACGGTCGTTCGCAAGTCTGAGGGCCTTCGCAAGCGCCGGTGTGCGCTTGGCTTCCTGCGCCGTTCGGGCGCAAATCTCGTGTGGTTCACCGCCTTGGTCTTCCCGAACTGCGATCAGAACGGGAAACGGTTTTGGATGACCGGGTTGCGTGCAGTAGTAGAGATCGTGGCCGTCGTGTTGGCCCAGGAACTGGCAGGCATCGCAACGGTGGTGTGGATAAAAAGGTTTGTCCGTTTTTGGGTTCCTTAGCTGCCGTAGGGGTTATCTGCGCCGTAAAGCACTTCCTCAACCAACTCATAACGATCTGGCCGGCCCCCGCTGCGGTATCGGCGACGGGCCTTGACTTCGGCCGGAGTGACTGGGGGGGACACAAG
Organism: Thermoguttaceae bacterium; assembly: GCA_052139835.1. Taxonomy (GTDB): domain Bacteria; phylum Planctomycetota; class Planctomycetia; order Pirellulales; family Thermoguttaceae; genus JBKQVT01. Next base: position 44,406 of record JBKQVT010000095.1, on the reverse strand, counting down.
GATGCTCGTCACTTCGTATTGTACTGGCGTCTTGGAGAAAGTGAAATCTCCTCGTTTGCCATAGAGGTAGTCCGACCAGGTCGATTCATCCACGTACGCGATCACTCTCCGCTCGTCCACCTCCAAGACGTATTCCACGGGCTTGCGGGTTTCAAGGCACTTTAGCGGTTCTGCCTCCGGTGTCGTCCATATCGCGGAGTCAACGCCGAGTTGCTGATAAAACGCAGTCACCTTGGCGACGTAGTCGGGCTGAGCACATGCGTATGGCGACTTGCTTGAATCGACCGTTTGAGCACAGATGTCGAAGCCCTCGCAATGTCTCGTAGTAACGCGAATGGTCATATTGACCTTTCCCCCTCCGCCTCCGCCGGCAGCTTCGCTACCTGGTAAATCATCCAGGAGACCACCGCAAGACCCAAGACAAACACCGCCAGGAAGAAGACCAGCGGACTCCACTGCACCGCCTCGGGCTGCTTCGTGATGAAAAACTTCGCGACGGAACTTAGCTCCAAGTTCTGCACCACCTGCCGGCTGACCGCGTTGATCCCTAAGACGGCGAATTGCACAAGCGCGATGAGCGAGGCCGCCACCCGGCAAACCTCCGCGCCCTTCTGAGCCCGCCATAGCAACAGCCACACCGCGCCAGGCGCAAGCGCCGTGGCCACCGTTAACGGGACCCACGGCCAATGAAACATCGACGTCAGCACGTCCGACGACCACGTCCGGAAGACATACCAGGACCCGGCCGCCGCAAACCAGACGATGCCCACCGTGTAGAGCTTCCAACTAAAACGCTTCGCCCAGGCGCGATATTCCGGGCTCTCGCGGCGAGCGAACCACGCGGCGTCGAAAAACACCCAGACCGCGGTCGTCGTCAGCGCCAGGCCGAACATCAAGAGCCACCGCGGCAAGAACCGCGGGTCGGACACGTTTAGCGCGGTGCCCAGCGCGGCCCCGTGCGTGCCGTGGTCCATCCACAGTTTCCCCCAGCCGCCGACGTTCTCCATCAGGCTCATGGCGTTGGCGAAGGTAAAGCCGATCCAGAGGAAGAGCCCCGCGGAGAGCCAGCCGCAGAACCGCTTCCAGAGCTTCATCTTGCCGCCGGCGTCGCCCAGGCCGAAGGCATAGACGTAAACGCCGTAATAGGCGGGAATCAAGACCCCGATAACGGCCAGCCAGAACCAGGCCATCAAGATCGTGGCCGGGTAGAAGATTTTCGCGTAGCCGACCTGCACGAACAGCAGCGGCACAATGCCCAGGTTCACCCCCATGGCCACGATCACCGGCATCTGCGTCATCAGCCGGGCGGAGAAGCGCCGGCCGTGCTTGCTGCCGACCGCATAAAGGACCATCGCCAGGATGATCCCCGCGTACCAGAGGTTCATCGGCACCATGTGCAGGCTGAGCCCGAGGACCTTGAAGAGCTGGATGAACCAGACCGGGGCGGGCAGCGGCATCGCCGACGGGTCGATCAACGTCTTGGGGTCCATGATCACTTGGTCTCCTTCTCCCCACTCCCTTCGGGTGAGGGGCTGGGGGTGAGGGCTTTCACGGTCGCTTCGCCTCCGGCAGCATCCCCTTCGGCTTTTGCGGGGCAATGCTCTGCAAATACTCGGCCACCAACTGGGCCTCCTCGGCCGTGCCCGACCAGGGCGGCATCGTGAAATGCACGCGGTTGAGGTCGCGGACCAGCGCCCGCAGCATGTCGGGCGTCCAGCCCTGCACCAGCGGGCCGGCGGCCGAATAGCCCAGCCCGATGGCGTGGCAGTCGTTGCAATGGTAGTGGAAGATGACCGCGCCCAGGGCCACCCGATCTTTTTCGGGAAGCCTGAGCATCCGCTGCGAATCGGCGTGCTCGCCGGCCTGGAGGATGGCGGCCTGGGCGGCGGCGTACTTTTCGGCAGCGTCCCAATGCCGCAGCGACTCGATCTCCTCGTGGCTCCACATGACCTGGGGATACTTTTGGCGGACGTAGGCCCGCGTCCAGACGCCGCTGTCGAGAAAGCCGTTCAGCCGCAGGCGGCTGAGTTCCGCGCCGCCGTCGTCGGCCATGATCTGGTTGCCCAGCACGACGTTGTAGACGACGTAGGGCTTGCGGACCGCCTCGCGGATGAACTCTCCGGTGCTGAAGGCGCAAACGCCGAACAGCAGGAGCGCGGCGGCGAAGCCCGGCGACTCGATCCAGCCCGGATTGCGATACGGCCCCAGGTACAGGAGCACGAAGACCACGGCCGTGGCCGCGAAGATGACCGCCATGAGCACGTTCAAGACGCTGGCCGAATACAAGACCGCCCGCGCCGAGTCGGGCAGAAACCAGTACCAGCCCGCCCCGCCGGCCATGACCATCACCGCCCCCAGCAGGGCGGGCCGGGTCGAGCGCGATTCAATGAGCTTGTGCAAATCGCCTTTGCGGAGCGTGATCGCCGCGTGCAGGTAAATGTAGAGCGAGCTGAGCAAGAGCGCCCCGCCGGTCCGGGACACGATCTGCGGGAGCGTCTGCCGGTTGAGCATGGCGCTCCAGAAATCGCGCCCCTGGAGCGGATGGCCCGGATCGAGCGTGAAGCCCGTGAGCATGAAGGCCGTGATGGCCGTGATCAGCACCAGGCTGATCCAGGCCGACAGGCCATAGATCCAAACGATGATCGTGTGGATCCGCGGCGAGAGGCGGCCCCAGTAGTAATAGAAGATAAAGGCCGAGACGATCTCGAGGATGAAGAAGACATATTCGGTGGCCCAGCCGAAGACGAAGGTGCGAATGAGCACGCCGGTGGCCAGCGGCGAGGCCAGGCCGATGGTCCACCAGATGCCCACCCCGGTGATAGCCCCGAAGACGACCGTCAAGAGGACGAAGAAGCGGGCGTGCCGCCGCAGATAGGCCAGGTAATCCTTGTTGCCCGTGCGATAGGCATAGCCGGTCTCGACGGCCAGAAACAGCCCGCCGCCGACGGCGTAGTGCGACACCAGCACGTGGACCACGGCAACGATGCCGATGAGCATCGGGGCGGTCAGATAGGGAACGTACCACCAGGGATAGTGCATGATCGCGGTCCTTGGCAAGAGAATGAACGGCTTTGGTGTGCCACTGCTGGCTTGTCCAGCAGTGCCGGGGTGCCACTGCTGGCTTGTCCAGCAGTGCCGAACTGCCGCCCCGCGACACACTGCTGGACAAGCCAGCAGTGGCACACCCGGGCGCCAATCACCATAGCATCCCGCAACTACGCGGGGAAGCCGGGCGCGGTGTGCGTTGCCGGCGGTCCACCCAGGATGCGTTTGGGCATCATGGCCGGCCTGCGGCCCGGCAGCCCGCCCGGGCCGGGGGCATGGATCGCAACTCGTGTCTGGATAAACACTTATCGCGTTTGTGCGTCTTATGTTTTGCTTGGCCGCCACCGCTTGGCACACGCCTTGCCCCCAGACCTGACCACGGACCGCATTTCCCACGGGCCGCGACCCAACCGCGGGGATAAACCCCGCGGCTCGCTTCCAGCCCCTAGCCCCCAGTCCCTCTCCATGTCCTCCTGTCTGATCGAAACGCCGCTCGTGCAAGACGTCGCCTTGCCGGTCCCCTGCCCGACCGCGACCGAGCGCGTCCTGCACGTCATCAACGGCGAGCACTACGCCGGGGCGGAACGCGTGCAAGACCTGCTGGCCGGGGCGCTGACGCCGCTAGGCTTCGACGTGGCCCAGGTGTGCCTCAAGCCCGGCCGCTTCGCCGCGCTGCGACAGGGCCAGGCGGTCCCGTTGTACAACCTGCCGATGCGGAGCCGGTTCGACCTGCGGCCGGCCTTGCAACTGGCCCGACTGGTTCGGCAAGGCGGCTTCCGCCTCCTCCATTCCCACGGCGTGCGTGCCGCAATGGTAGCCGGCCTGGCGTCGAAGCTCGCCGGCGTGCCCCTGGTTCACCACCTCCATAGCCCCACCGACCACGACTCGACGCACCCCTGGCAGGACCGGATGAACGCCTGGGCCGAGCGCTTGGGAGCCCAGCGGGCGTCGGCCTTGATCGCGGTTTCCAACAGCGTGGGCCAATACGCCCACCGACAAGGCTACGCGCCGGAAAAGGTTGTGGTCATCCCCAACGGCGTCCCGGCGCGGCCGCCCATCCCGGTCCGCGACGCCGCCAAGAGGGCCTGGACCCTGGGCATGATCGCCTTGTTTCGGCCCCGCAAGGGGATCGAGGTCTTGCTCCGCGCGATGGCCCTGCTGCGCTGGCGAGGCGTCAATGTCCGCCTCCGCGCCGTGGGCGACTTCGAGTCGCCCGATTATGACCACCGGGTCAAGCAACTCGTCTGGGACCTCGGCCTGGAGGCCGCAATCGACTGGGTCGGCTTCCAACGGGACATCGACGGCCAGTTGGCTCAGATGGACTTGCTGGTGTTGCCCAGCCTCTTTGGCGAGGGGCTGCCGATGGTGGTTCTGGAGGCGATGTCGGCCGGCTTGCCGGTGGTGGCCGCCGACGTGGAAGGCATTCCCGAGGCCGTTCGCGACGGCCGCGAGGGTCTGCTGGTTGCGCCGGGCGATCCGCAGGAATTGGCCGGGGCGATCGGCCGCATTGTGGCCGGCCAGTTCCCCTGGCCCGCCCTGCGGGCAGCCTGCCTGGCCCGCCATGCCGAGCGATTCTCGGAAGTCCGCATGGCCGCCGACATTGCTGCCGTCTACCGCCGCGTGCTGGCGACGAAAAATTAAGGAACTCTTTTGCTGGCTTGGGGTTAGTAAGTGTGGGGTAATAGGTAATTTACACCACATTCTCCGGGCGTATCAGTCTTGCACTGCGGCGGGCCAGGCATCACAATAGGGTACAGGCAGCTTGTGGCCGGCGCGGAAATAGTATGATTTAGGGGTGCCCTGGGAGAAGAAGGGGATAGCCTCCTCTCTCCGAACCGACCGCCGCCTGCCAGTCCCGCCTGAACACGCCTCGGGGCCGGTCCCTCGCCGCGCCCGCCACCAAAGACCGGGCCAATGAGCCACCACCCCCACGGTGCGATGATAATGCAAACAGGTTACGGAAGATCGAAACGCCGAGCCGCGGCGGGCTGGATTGGCCTGGTGGCCGGCGTCTTGGCAGTCCTGGCGGCCGGCGCGGCGCCCGCGGCGCCGGCGAAGTTCGATTTCCTCGTGGTCTCCGAGGATGAGCCCTGGACCGCGGCAGTGGCGGCGCCGGTGGCCGCACTCCAGCGGGTGGGCGGGCAGACACCGTTGCTGATCGCGCTGGGCACGCCGCCGACGCGGGAGGCCGAGCAGCTTGTCGAATTGGCGGCCCCAAAACACCCGCTCGTGCTGGCCGCGACGACGGAGCCGAAGCTGGGCCGCGCGCTGGAGCGATGCACGCCCGAGGTAATGGCGATCGGTTCCGATCCGGTGCGGGGCAGCCTCTTGGTGGCGAAGCGCTTTTGGGGCCGGCCGCGGCAAGTTGTCGTCGCGGCGACCGAAGACGCCGAGGGCATCCTCTTCGGCGCCGCCTTGGCGGCCCGGTTGTCGATCCCGCTGCTGCTGTGCGAGCGGACCGAGAGCCGCGCGGCGCTGGGGCGGGCGCTCGAGGACCTGGGGGTCGAGGAGGCGCTGGCCGCCGTGGCCGACGCCGACCACGCCCCACTCTGGGCCACTGCCCGCGGCACGTACAACATCAAGATCCTGGGCCCGCGCGCGGTCGAGAACCGGCTGGTCGAGGCCATCGGACCGTCCGGCGTCCACACGATCGTGGTGGCGCGGGTGCCGGAGAAGCGCTCCGGCGTAGGACAGAGCGCGTGGCTGGCGCCCTATCTGGGCCTGGTCCGCGACGCCCCCTTGGTGCTCAGTCACGCCCCCAGCGCCGCGCTGGCCGAGGCCGCGGTCAACCGGCTGATTGCCGACCGCGGGCTGCGGCCGCGGACGATCACCATCCTGGCCGACTACGATTCGCTGGGCGACAACGTCGTGGACATCGACGCCCCCCCCGCGACGTCAGGCCCGCTGACCGAGGCCGCGGCCGCCGCGGCCAGGCTCAAGTACCGGGTGAACACCGAGCCTTTCGTTCCCACCCAGTTGGGCGCGGTGGGCTCGTTCGGCGTGGGGCGGATCCCCTTGCAATCGCTGGCCGACGCCTCGGTGCTCTTTGCCCGCGGGCTGCTGCGGGAGCGCCTCGCCGACGGCCGGGCGATGCGCGTGCTGATGGTGAGCAATTCCGGGCGCCGCGCGCTGCCGCTGTGCGAAACGATCAGCCGGGTGACGGCCGAGGAGTACAAGAATTGCCGCGTCGCGGTCGATGAGTTCTACGGCAAGCTGGCCGACAGCCCGGAGGTCCTGGCGGCGGCCAAGACGGCGGGGCTGATCATCTACGAGGGGCACCTGGCCTACCAGGACCTCTTCGACGTGCCGTCGGCCCACCGCGACACGGCCCCGGACAGCTACTTTGAAGAGGAGTTGGACAACCTGGAGGAGGGCGGTTCCCGCCCGCCGGCGCCGCCGACCACGCCCTTGCACAGGCCGCGGCGGCCCGCCCGGCCCGCCGTCAACCAGATCGACGGCGCCATGGAAGGCCTGCCGGTGGTCATCCTCCAGAGCTGCGATTCGTTGGACGAGCGGGTCTTGTGGCGGATCGACGAACTGGGGGGCGTGGCCCTGGTGGGAAGCGTCACGCCCATTCACAGTGGCTCGGGGAGCGGGCTGGTCAAGGCCCTGAGCGACGCGGTGCTCTATCGCGGCGCGACCCTGGGCGAGGCCCTCCGCGACGCCCAGAACTACCTCTTCTGCCTGGAAGACTTGAAGACCCGGCGGGGGCAGAAAGAGCAGGCCAAGAGCCGGCGGGTGGCGTTGAGTTTTCGGCTTTGGGGCGACCCGGAATTGCGCGTGCTGCCGGCGGCCGGCGCGGCGCCGCAGTGCCCGCCGCTGGCCCTGCGCTCCGCCGGGCCCAACGAGTTGGTAATCGAGGTGCCGCGGCGCCGCTTGCCCGAGGCCCGCAACGACAAGTATTGCGCCCGCATGTTTCCCGGCAGCCAGCCGGCGGGCATGGTCAAGCAGCCGAAGCGTGAGGCGGCGCGGCTGGTCACTCCGGTCTACTTCTTCCGCGTGCCGCTGCCGGCGGATTTCACCGCCGACGGCGAGCTGTTGGCCGGGCCCGGCGGGCAGACCAACCAGGCCACCTGCCGGGTGGATGCTACCGGCCGCTCGCTCTACGTGCTCTTCTTTCCCGAGCTGGAGAGGCCGGGGGAAACGATCGTCCTGCGGCGGAGCGATTCCGGCGCCCCGCCGCCGGGGCGATTGGGGAGGGACTGGCCTTGACCGCGAAACGAGCCGCCCCGCTGGTGGCCATCTTGATCGCGCTGCTGGGGGCGACGTGTGTGTTCGCGCGGATCATGTTCCGCGAGCGGGAGCCGATGGCGCGCGGCGACACCGTCTGGCAGCTCACCTACACGGCCGGCTTCCATGCCCGGAAGGCCGCGGCCAAGGTGCGATTCTCCTTTCCCCTCGACACCGAGCACGTTCGCCTCCGTGACTACAAGATCGTCACTGCGGGCGTCAGCGCCAAGCGCTTGAAATCGGCCGGCGGCCAGGAGCGCGACATCGTGGTCGAGACGCCGAAGACGGGCGTGTACCAGGTCGTGGCCCAGAGCGACATCCGCTTGAGCCCGCGGCCGGGATGGCGGAAAAATCTGCCCGAAGCCAATTTGTCCACCAAGGAACGGCACAACTGCCTCCGCGATGAAAACGCCATCGAGACCTCCGACCCGGCGGTCCAAGGAGTGCTGAAGCGGCTCCGCGGCAAGCAAGGGAGCAAAGAAGAGCTGGTCGAGCGGGTGTTCTCGTATTGCACCAGGGAGATCGCCTCCGGGGGCGCCGGCGGTCCGCAGGGGGCGGCGGCCGTGCTGGCCAAGGGCGCGGCCAGTCCGCTGGGCCGGGCCCGCACGATGGTCGCCTTGTGCCGGGCCGCCAAGGTCCCCGCCCGCCCCGTCACCGGCTTCGAAATCCGCAAGGGCGACGATGTCTCGCCGCATACTTGGGTCGAGGTCCTTTCCGACGACACCTGGGAATCCTACGATCCGGAGAACGGCTATCGCCGCGAAATGCCCTACTACTTCGTCCCCGTGCGCCGCGACGGCGTCGCGGTGATCCGCTCGCAGGAAGTCAGCGACCTGGCCGCGAAATACGCCATCAGCCCGCTGCCGTCTGCGGCGGCCACTTTCGACCTGGAGCACCGCAGCCCCTGGGACGTCCTCGACTTGACCCGCCTGCCCGTGCAGATGCACGACGTGTTGGAGGTGATCCTGTTGCTGCCGCTGGGGGGCCTGGTGACGGCCCTCGTCCGCACGATCATCGGCCTGCGGACCTTCGGCACCTTCTCCCCCACGCTGCTGGCCTTGGCCTTCGTCTTCAGCCATGATTGGCAAACGGGCCTGGTGCTCCTGCTGGCCGTCATCGTGCTGGGTTTCAGCAGCCGCGCCTTCCTGGAACGGCTGAAACTGCTGCTGGTGCCGCGGCTGGGGATCATCCTCACCCTGGTTGTCCTCTGCATGGTCTTCAGCATCTCGGTGTTGGACTACTTCGGCCGCACCCCGGGCGCCCAGACCGTGCTGCTGCCCATGGTCATCATGACGATGCTCGTCGAGCGCTTCTACGTGACCACCGAGGAAGACAATTTGTACTTCGCCGTGCAACTGCTCATCGGCACGCTGACCCTGGCCTTCGTCGTCTACTCGTTGCTGGGATGGAAGACGGTGGGCCGAACGCTGCTCTTCTATCCCGAGCTGCACCTCTTCACCGTGGCGGCCTTGATCCTGGTGGGCCGCTACACCGGCTACCGCTTGACCGAATTGTGGCGCTTCCGCGACCTCGCCGGCCCGAAACCCTGAAAGACCGAATTACAAAGTAGTCGTCACACGCCGTGTGACGACATTGTGACGACACACGGCGTGTGTCGCCTACTGTAGAAGGACCCGGCCATGGCAAAATGGGGACCGCTCCGCTTTCAAAGTAGTCGTCACACGCCGTGTGACGACATTGTGGCGACACACGCCGTGTGTCGCCTACCATAGAAGGACCTGGCCATGGGGAAATGGGGACCGCTCCGCTGGGCCACGCCGGGCGAACTCCGCCGCGCCGGCGTGCTGGGCATCAATCGCCGCAACGGCGACTACGTCCTGCCCCATAATCCACGGGAGCACTATCCCCGCGTCGACGACAAGTATCTGACCAAGCAGATTTGCCACGAGCGGCAGATCCCGGTCCCGGAAACCTATGCCTTGGTGGAGCGGTGCGGCGACGTGCCCAAGTTTCTCGACCTCATCGGCCATCGCGAACAATTCGTCATCAAGCCGGCCAGCGGCAGCGAGGGCCGCGGCATCATGGTCATCGCCCGCCACGACGGCAGCCAATTCTTCAGCTCCAGCGACGAGCACTGGCTGCTGGCCGACTTGACCTATCACCTCATGACCATCCTTTCCGGGCTCTATTCGCTGGCCGGGCAACCCGATCGGATCATCATCGAGCAGCGGATCCGGCGGCACCCGGCCTTCGACAACGTCGCCGTCGGCGGCACCCCCGACGTGCGGATCGTGCTCTACCGCTGCGTGCCCGTGATGGCCATGGTCCGCCTGCCCACGCGGCAGTCGCGGGGCCGGGCCAACCTGCATCAGGGGGCCGTCGGCGTGGGCGTCCACCTCCTAAGCGGCCGCACCCACGGCGGCGTCTGCGATGACCGCGCCGTCTCGCACCATCCCGACACCGGCTGGCCCGTCGCCGGCCTGCACATCCCCGGCTGGAACGACCTGCTCATCGCCGCCATGAAGCTGGCCGACGGACTCGATCTGGGCTACCTGGGCGTCGATTTCGTCTTAGACGCCGCCGGCGGCCCCGTCGTCCTGGAGGCCAATGCCCGGCCGGGGTTGAATATCCAGGTGGCCAATCGTTGCGGGCTGTTGCCCCGTCTGCGGCTGATCGACGCCCAGCCGCCCGAGCGGCTCGCGGCCGAGAACCGCATGGACCTGCTGACCGCGATCGCCGACATGGCGTGAGGGAAGCGGCCTCTGCGCCCTCTGCCCCGAAGGGGCAATCAGCGCCCTACCACGCGCCGCGGCGGTCGAGTTCCTCGCGGAGTTTCTGCCGCTGTGCCGCGGTGAGCAGGGCCAGCGACTTCTGCTTCGCATCGCGCTCGGCCGCCGTAGAGCCCTCTCCGCCCGCCGCGGAGACCCGTCGCAGCCGGACCTTCTGCCCCTCCGTGATGGCAAGCTTCTTCATAAGCTCGGGGTCCTGCGCCAGAACATCGAGCCAGCCCCGGAGCCTGGTTTCCTTCAAGGCCGTCGCCTGTTGCGGCGTGAGCAGGCCCTCAACCTGCCGGCAGAACTCGGAGCGGCGGCGTTTCCATTGCTCGCTGCCCTCGGGGGTCCTCCCCCTCTCTTTCCGCTCGTTGGCGGTAATCTCCTGCCAGCGCTTTTCCTGCGCCGCGGTGAAGCCCAACTGTTTGCGAGTCGCGCCGGAGGTCAGCTCTCCGTAGGCCGGAACTCCCCAGCCGATGTCTGGAAACTCGTCCGACGGGCCCGGTGCGCCGGTCTCGAATGGATCGCCGAGTTCGATCGTCCCGCCAGTAATCGTCGTCGTGTTGTTCGCCGCGGCGTCCTCGCTGCGCTGGATCTCGGCGCGGAGCTTCGCCTGCTGCTGCGGGCTGAGCACGGCGAGCATCTGCTCGCCGCGCCGTTTGTCCTGCGCTTGCCTTTGCCGCTCCCTCTGCCGTTGGATTTCGGCCAGTTGCTCCCTCTGCTCCGGCGTGGCCCCGATGAGCGTGAGGAACTCGGGATGGCGGAGCATGGCATAGGCGAGGTCCGGAAACTCCCACTTCTTACAGGCCTCCACCTGCTGCCGGCTGAGGATTTCTTCCACCGCCTTGCCCGCCGCTTTCCTCCGTGATTGCGCGTCCTGGCGGGGCTGCTTTGCCAGCCACGCCGCGCGCTGATCTGCAGGCAGCTTCAGCGCCTGCTCGACGAGGTCGTTAACGAACTCCTGCCCCTGGGCCGGGTACTTGGCGGCCAGCTCCCCCAGCTTCTTCCTCTGCTGGGGCGAAAGCTGGAGTTCTTGCCCTAGCGCGGAGTCCGAGGCGATGCAAGAATAGACGGGCAGCCATCCCACACTTGGATCGAGCCGCTCGGCCTCGGCGGCATCGGCGCCGGCCTTCTCCTGCTGGCCGAGTTTTTCGTAGGCGGAACTCCGCGAGCGGTAGAAGGTCGCGTCCTTGGGGTTGAGCCGGATCGCCTCGGTGAAATCGGCGACGGCCTTGTCGAGGTCGCCCGTCATCTGATAGGCGAAGCCGCGGTCGCAATACGCATCGGCGTTGTTCGGGCTGAGCCGGATCGCCTCCGTGTAGTCGGCAATGGCGTTGCCTTGCTCGTCTTTCATGGCGTAGGCATAGCCGCGGCCAAAGTGCGCATCGGCGTCCTTGGGGCTGAGCCGGATCGCCTCGGTGTAGTCGGCGATGGCGCCGTCCTGGTCGCCTGTCATCCCGTAGGCATAGCCGCGGCCGGCGTAGGCGTAGGCGTCTTTCGGGTCGAGCCGGATCGCCTCGGTGTAGTCGGCGATGGCCATGTCCCACTCCTGCTTCTCTCCGTGGGCGCAGCCGCGGTCGCAGTACGCATCGGCGTATTTTGGGTTGAGTCGAATCGCCTCCGTGTAGTCGGCGATGGCCTTCTGCTGGTCGCCTTTCATCGCGTAGGCATAGCCGCGGCCGGCGTAGGCGTCAGCGTTTTTCGGGTCGAGGCGGATGACTCCGGTGTAATCGGCGATGGCCTCGTCCCATGCGCCTTTTTCCGCATGGGCCCAGCCGCGGCCGTAATACCCATCCGCATTCTTGGGATCGAGGCGGATGGCCTCCGTAAAGTCAGCAATGGCCTCGTCCCGGTCGCCCTTCTTCTGGTAGGAAACGCCCCGGTTGTAGTACGCACCGGCGTCCTTCGGGTCGAGGTGAATGGCTTCATTGAAGTCGGCGATGGCGTTGTCGTGTTCGCCCTTCTTTCCATAGGCAAGGCCTCGGTTGTGGTACGCATCGGCGTCCTTCGGGTCGAGGCGGATGGCCTCCGTGAACTCGACGATGGCCTTGTCGTAATCGCCCTTCTCCTGGCAGGCGAGGCCGCGACGATAATGGGCGTCGGCGTCGCCCGTGTCGCGGCCGGAGGCCACCGTCAAGCCGAGGGCGGCGGTAATAACGCCGACCATCACCAGCCACCAGCCCGCATGGCGGGCCCGGTCGCCGCCGACGCCCAGCAGCCGGCGGATTCGCCAGGCCAACTCCGAGCCGCCGGAACCGCCCGCGGCCAGCGCCAGCCGCGGCACGGCCGCGCGAAGCTCCTCAACCGCGGAAAGGCTCTCCGCGTAACGCGCGGGACTGCCGCAGATGCCCACCGCCACGTCGTCGCAGCAATGCTCCCGCTCCAGGCGGATGCGGCGGGAAATCCACCAGACGGCCGGATGGTAAAACAGCAGCGTCTCCACCGCCGTCTGCACCAGATTGACCAAATAATCCCAGCGGCGGATGTGCGCCAACTCATGGGCAAGGATCGCTTCCAGCTGCGACACGCTCAGCCCGGCCAGGATCGCGGCCGGCATCAGGATCACAGGCCGCAGCAGGCCCAAGGCGACCGGCGACTCGACCCGGCAGGACTGGAGCAGGGCGACGGCGCGGCGGACGCCCAGCCGCAGTTGCAGTCGGGCCAGCAATTCTTTCAGTTCGTTGCAAACCGGCGAGACACCCAGGACGCGCAACCGCTGGGCCGCCACCCAACCGCCCGCGTGCCACGTGCTCAGCGCCAGCACGCCGCAGGCCCAAAGGCCGACCAGCCAGGGCATGAAAGGCTCCAGCCATTTCGACCATGTCAACGTCGATAAACCAGTTGCCGCCGTCGGCGCCGGCACGGATGGGGTCTGAGAGAAGACCGGCTCGCTGTGTGGCTGGGCCATCCGAGTCAGGCCGGGCCGCGTCGCAGCAACGGGCCCTGCCGCCGGCGCCGGCGGCGCAAGGATCGCATAGGTGGCGAGCATGAGCCCGACGATGGCCAGCAGGCTGCCCAGCGCGCAAAGATAGCGCAACTGCGGCGACCGCCGCCGCGAGAACAGGAAAACGATCGCCAACAGCCCGGCGACGGCAGTGCCTTGCCAGAGCGAGTGGATCAGCACCCAGCCCAGACGATCGACGACTGCGGAGGAGATGAAGCTGGCGGCGTTCATGGCGGCCCTCCTTTTTTTGAATCGATCAGTTTCTTGATCTCGGCCAGTTCCTGGGGCGCCAAACGCCGGGCGGAAGTGACGCGCTGCACAAGCTTGGCCGCCGATCCGCCGAACGCCCGCTGTATCAGGTCGTCCAGGATGCGGGTTTGCGTCTGCTCCTGCGACTGGGCCGGGCGGAAGACCTGGGGACGCACGGTGTCCTGACGCACCAGGAGGCCCTTGTCGGTCATCACCTGGACCATTTTCAGCGTGGTGGAAAGCCCCTTGTCGGGCCGGTCGAGGGTGTCGTGGATCTGGCGGACGGTCGAGGGGCCGTGCCGCCAGAGCACGTCGAGGATGGCCAGTTCCACCTCGGTGGGCGTAGAGGAGGGTTGCCGGGGCACGAGGGGACCTCCGCGAAGTTTGCCGCAAAACCGTGATGCTACGAATATATTCGTTTGCTTCAATTTTGTCAACACGAATATATTCGCAAAGGAAAAGCGAGCCGCCGGGTTTATCCCGGCGGATAGGCGGGGCCACCTGCGGCCGAAAAAGGGGACAGGCACCGCGCTGCGCTCGGAGCCAGTCCCCATTTTCGCCATCGCCCAAAATACGGCTTGCTGCCGATGGCCGAATCCAGTAAACCGTCGCCCGATGTGGTTGCCGGCGCTGCCGGCTTTTCTTTTCTTCGCATATTACCCATTTTGCAACATTGCGCCTCCGCACCTTTGCGCGAGGCTTTATTGTTGGGAGGAAGCGAGTTGGAGTTGACCGCGCTGCGCAAGGATCTTCGCGCCTCGACTGCCGAGGGAACGGCAACCAGCGTGATGGTCGGTATCGGCGAAACCTATCTGCCCGCCTTCGTCCTGGCGGTCAGCGCCAACCAATTGGCCTGCGGGCTGGTCTCGACGGTGCCGCTGCTGGCCGGGGCGGTGCTGCAATTGATCTCGCCGCGAATGGTGCGGCAGCAGGGGGCCTATCGCCGCTGGGTCGTCTGCTGCGCGGCGATTCAGGCCGTCGCGTTTGTGCCCTTGTTGGTCGGAGCCCTGTGGGGGTTCATCCCCGTGGTGGCCGTGTTTGGCCTGGCGACCGTCTATTGGGCCGGCGGCATGGCCTCCGGGGCGGCGTGGAACGCCTGGGTGGAGACGCTGGTGCCGCAGCGGCTGCAAGCCCGCTACTTCGCCCGCCGCGCCCTGGTCAGCCAATGGGGCGTGATGGCCGGTTTTGTCGTCGGCGGCCTGGTGTTGCACGCGGCTGGGAGTGGGGGCGGCGCCGTGCGGGCCTTTGCCGTGCTCTTTCTGGTGGCGGCCGCCGCCCGCTTCCTCTCCACCGCCCTGCTGCGGCGGCAACGGGAACCGCAACCGCCGGGAAAGCGGCTCCTCCTCCCGCCAGTGGGGAAACTGATGACCTCGCTGGCCCGCGACACCAACGGCCCAGTGCTGGCCTATTTGCTGCTCAGCCAGGCCGCGGTGCAGGTGGCGGGGCCGTATTTCACGCCCTTCATGCTGGGGCACCTGGCCCTGGGCTACTACCGCTACGTGGTGTTGGTTTGCGCCGCCTTGCTGGCCCGCATCGTGCTGCTGCCGGCCTGGGGGCGGGTGGTCGAGCGCGTCGGGGCCCATCGGGTCTTGTGGCTCAGTGCCATCGGCATCATCCCCTTGCCTGCCATGTGGCTCCTCTCGCGGTCGTTTGCCGTGCTCATTGTGGCCCAACTGGCGGCCGGCGCGGTGTGGGCGGCCTATGAGTTGGCCACGCTGCTGCTGTTCTTTGAAACTATTCCCAGCGAGAAACGGGTGGGCGTGCTGACCGTCTTCAACCTGGCCAACGCCGCCGCCGTGGTGCTCGGCTCGGCCCTGGGCGGGGCCGTGCTGGCCGTTTTCAGCGCCAGCCGCGGGGCCTACCTGGCCTTGTTCGCCATTTCCGCCCTGGCCCGCGCCGCGGCGCTGGTCATGCTGGTCCGGGTGCCGCGGGCGGCGATCTCCACCCCGGCCGCCGTCGTCGCCGTGGCAGAACCGCTGCCGCAGCCGGTTCTTTCGCAACCGCGTGCCGGCGGAGCAACCCCGCTGCAAGGGCCGCATTGGCGCCGCGGCCAGGTGCCGGCCCCGGCCACCGGCCCGTAGCGTCCCGCGGGCCAGTCCTTGCCGCCCATGCCGGGGTGACGGGGGCTGGTCGAAATCGGGGTTTCGACTACAATAAGGCGATTCTCACAGTGACTTCGCCCACGAGGGCTGTAACCCCTCACCCCCGGCCCCTCTCCCACAATAGGGAGAGGGGAGTAAGCGACGATGCCCGGCCCCTTGTTGCCCCCGTGGATCGACCGTGCCCGACCCTTGGCGGGCGTGCTGCTGGCGCTGGGGCCGGTCTACTTGATCTTCGTTGTCTATTACGGCGGCTCGCCGCGGACGCTGGCCGTGGGCTACCAGCCGCGGCAGCCCGTGCCCTATAGCCACGCGCTGCACGCCGGCCAACTGGGCATCGACTGCCGCTACTGCCACAACACCGTCGAGCGGGCCGCCGAGGCCGCCGTGCCGCCGACGGCCACCTGCATGAACTGCCACGCCACCGTGGCCACCGACAGCGCCAAGCTGCTCTTGATCCGCCAGAGCGAGGCCGGCGGCGAGCCCATCCATTGGCAGCGCGTCCACGACCTGCCCGACTTCGTCTATTTCAACCATAGCGCCCACGTCAGCCGGGGTGTGGGCTGCGTCTCCTGCCACGGCCGCGTCGACAAGATGGAGCGGGTCTATCAGGCCGAGAAGCTGAGCATGGGCTGGTGCCTCGATTGCCATCGCGACCCGGCCGGCCATCTGCGCCCCCAGCGGCACATCACCGACATGACGTGGGTGCCCGAGGAAGACCCGGCCCTGCTGGGCGCTCGCTTGATGAAGGAAAACGACATCCATCCCTCGACGGATTGCTCGACATGTCATCGTTAGGACGACAACACGAGAGGCACGGTGCGGGTGCCACTGCTGGCTTGCCCAGCAGTGCTGGGAACACGGCCGGCGAAACCGGAAGCGGCGGATTCACTGCTGGACAAGCCAGCAGTGGCACCCCGGCCGACGTGCCGGACGACGATTTCGACGGCCTCAGCCGGCGGCGGTGGCTGCAATTGATGGGGGCGTCGCTGGCGCTGGCCGGCGTGACGGGCTGCCGCTGGGAGAAGCGGGAGATTCGCCCCTTCGCCAAGCGGCCGGCCGACCGCACCCCCGGCGAGTTCCAGCGGTTTGCCACCACGATGGACATGGCCGGCAGCGCCCTGGGCCTGCTGGTCACGTGCGTGGACGGCCGGCCGATCAAGGTGGAGGGCAATCCGCAGCATCCGTCGAGTCTCGGGGCAACCAACGCCTTTGCCCAGGCGGCCATTTTGGAGCTTTACGATCCCGACCGCAGCAAGGAGATCATCCACCGGATCGACGGCCGGGAGGAGGTCCGCAGTTGGGCGGAGTTTGCCGCCTTCGCCCGGAAACATTTTAATGATCTCCGCAAGGACGGCGGTGCGGGGCTGCGCATCCTTTCCGAGGCCAGTAGTTCACCGACGCTGGCGCGGATGCACGATGAGCTGCTGGAGCAGTTTCCGCAGGCGAAATGGCATGTGTACGAGCCGGTCGTAGGGCCAAGTGTGCGTTTCGGTCCTGACTTGATCTTCACTCCCGTAGACAAAGCGAGGGTAATCGTCTGTCTGGACGCCGACATTTTCGGCTCGCATCCGGAGTCCGTGCGATATGCACGGGATTTTGCGGAGGGCCGCCAGGCCGCGGCAGCCAAGACGAATCGGCTCTATGTGGCGGAGGCAACCTATTCGATCACCGGCGCGGCGGCCGACCATCGTTTGCGGGTGCGATGCCGCGACATCGACGATGTGGCCTACGCCCTGGCCCGCGAGATCGATGCATTGGCTGCGGGCAAGCCGTTCAAGGCGTCGAAAAACGCCTTTATACGTGCAGCCGCGAGGGACCTTCTTGCCAATCTTAATCAGAGCGTTGTCATTGCCGGGGCGCACCAACCGGTGGATGTTCATGCTAACGTGCGCCATATTCTTAGGGTCCTTGCCAACCCCGATCTCCAACGCGTCGACGCTGGCTACCGTCTCAGGGTCCCTGCGGCCGGCCGCTCAGTCGAATATTCATCGTACATCGAGGAGATTGGGAATCTGGCGACCGATCTTAACGGCGGCAAGGTGCAGACGTTGCTGATCCTGGGCGGCAATCCGGCTTATAACGCCCCCGTCGATTTGGACTTCGGTGGCAAACTGGCCAAGGCGCCGACGACGATCCGTCTCAGCCTCTTCCGTGACGAGACGTCGCGGCTCTGCGGCTGGCACATTCCGCAGGCCCATTTCCTGGAAGCGTGGGGCGACGCGTACGACGCCTGCCTGGGGACCGAGAGCCTGGCGCAGCCGCTGATCGAGCCACTGCATGGCGGCAAGTCGGCCATCGAACTGCTCGCTTTAGTCCTTGGAACAGAGGCGGCCAGCTCGGAATCGCTCGTGCGGCAGACGTTTGGCGGGACCGACGAGGCATGGCGGCAGGCATTGCACGACGGGGGGAAAAATGGTTCGTTTGCCGTCGTAAACTGGCCGACTGGCCCCGCTTTCACGGCGCCCCAGCCGCCCGAGATCCCGACGCCCACGATCGCCAACGGCCAACTGGAAATCATCTTCTGCCCGGATGCCAAGGTCTACGACGGGCGGTTCGCCAATAACGGCTGGCTGCAGGAATTGCCCGACCCCATGACCCGGCTCACCTGGGACAATGCGGCCATGATGAGCCCGGCCACGGCCGAAAAACTCGGCGTGCGAAGCCAAGATGTCGTAAGGCTGAAGTATCAGGGCCGGGAAATCGAGGCCCCGGTCTACGTCATGCAGGGCCAGGCCGACGGCACCGTGGCCCTGCCGCTGGGCTACGGCCGCACCGCCGCCGGAAAGGTCGGCGGCAGCACGGCCGACGGTGTCCCGCCCGTGGGTTTCAACGCCTATCTGTTGCGCACCAGCAAGGCCATGGACTTCGACACGGGCCTGACGGTCGAGCCGACCGGACGGACCCATGAGCTGGCCACCGTGCAGGACCATTTCGCCATCGACACGGTCGGTCTGCGGGAAAGAATCAAGCGGGTGCCGGAGTTGGTCCGCGAGGTGACGGCCGGGCAGAACCCCCTCACCCCCGGCCCCTCTCCCACGAGGGGAGAGGGGAGAGACGGCCCCGGCCCCTCTCCCGAAAAGGGAGAGGGGAAAAATGAAGCGCTCTGGCAGGAGCCGACGTGGACCGGCCCGCGCTGGGGCATGACCATCGACCTGGCGCGGTGCATCGGCTGCGGGGCGTGCGTGGTGGCCTGCCAGGCGGAGAACAATATCCCCATCGTCGGCCGCGAGCGCGTGCTCCGCGGCCGCCAGATGCAATGGCTGCGGATCGACCGCTATTTCCGCGGCCCGCGGGCCGTCTTCCAGCCGGTGGCCTGTCAGCAGTGCGAGTTGGCCCCTTGCGAGGCGGTCTGTCCCGTGGCGGCGACCACCCACGGCGCCGAGGGGCTCAACGACATGGTCTACAACCGCTGCATCGGCACCCGCTACTGCTCGAACAACTGCCCCTACAAGGTGCGGCGCTTCAATTTCTTCAACTATCACAAGGACATGGAAGACCCGGCCAACGACGTGCTGAAGATGGCCTACAACCCGGAGGTGACGGTCCGCAGCCGGGGGGTGATGGAGAAGTGCAGCTATTGCATCCAGCGGATCAAGCACGCCGAGATCGAGGCCAAGAATGCCCGCAGGGAAGTGAAAGACGGCGAAATCAAGACCGCCTGCCAGCAGGCCTGCCCGACGCAGGCGATCATTTTCGGCGACCTGTCCGACAAACAGAGCGCGGTCGCCCGCTCGGCGGCCGACCCGCGCAGCTATATCATCCTCGCCGAGTTGAACACCAAGCCGCGGACGTTGTTTTTGGCGCGGATCAGAAACCCCAATTCCGAGTTGCACGAATGAGCGGCATCGCCTTGCCATTTGACGACAACACGGGCAACGACCCGGCGCGGCGGGCCCCGTTGGTGCTCGGCGGCGCCGACTTCGCCGGCGTGACGGATACGGTCTGCCGCGTGGTCGAGCGGCCGCGGCCGCCGCGAAGCTGGTACGTCGCCTTCGCCTTCACCTCGGCCTGGACCGTGGTTTTCTTCCTGCTCATCGGCTACCTGATTTCCACGGGCATCGGCGTCTGGGGCAATAACATCCCCGTGGCCTGGGCCTTCGACATCACCAATTTCGTCTTCTGGATCGGCATCGGCCACGCCGGCACGCTGATCTCGGCCATCTTGTTCCTCTTCCGGCAAAAATGGCGGACCGGCATCAACCGCGCCGCCGAGGCGATGACGATCTTCGCCGTGATCTGCGCCGGAATCTATCCGGGCATTCACGTCGGGCGGGTGTGGTTCGCCTATTGGCTGGCGCCGTATCCGAACCAGATGCTCGTGTGGCCGAACTTCCGCAGCCCGCTGCTCTGGGACGTGGTCGCCGTGAGCACGTATTTCACCGTGTCGCTCATGTTCTGGTACCTGGGGATGATTCCCGACCTGGCCACGCTCCGCGACCGCGCCGTGTCCAGGCTGCGGCAGCTTGCCTACGGGGTGTTCGCCCTGGGCTGGCGGGGCTCGGCCCGGCAGTGGCACGTCTACGAGCGGGCCTACCTGCTGCTGGCGGCGCTGGCCACGCCGCTGGTGCTGAGCGTCCATTCGGTGGTGAGCACCGACTTCGCCGTGGCGCAGTTGCCCGGCTGGCACACCACGATCTTTCCGCCCTATTTCGTGGCCGGGGCCATCTTCAGCGGCCTGGCCATGGTGGTGACGTTGATGGTGCCGGCGCGGGCCTATTTCGGCCTGAAGGACCTCGTGACCATCCGCCACCTGGACAACGTCAACCGCATGATGCTGGCCACCGGCTGTATCGTCGCCTACTCCTACGGCATCGAGGCCTTCATCGCCTGGTACAGCGGCAATCCCTACGAATGGTTCGCCCTGACCAACCGCGTCTGGGGTCCCTACGGCTGGGGCTATGCGGTCATGATCCTCTGCAACGTGCTGGCGCCGCAGCTCTTCTGGCTGCGGAGCTTTCGCGTCACGCCCTGGAAGATGATGATCGTCGCCCTGGCGGTCAACGTGGGCATGTGGATGGAGCGGTTCGTGATCATCGTCGCCTCGTTGAATCGCGATTTTCTGCCGTCGAGCTGGATGATCTATAAGCCCACCTGGGTCGATCTTTGCATGTTGGCCGGGAGCTTCGGGCTGTTTCTGACGTTGTTTCTCTTGTTCTGCCGCTACTTGCCGGTGGTGGCCATGTCGGAAGTCAAGCAGGTGCTGCCTCAGGGGCACGAGAAACCATGAGCGACGCCGCACGAATGCCGGAAATCTTGCCGCCGCCGCCGCGGCCGGCCGGGCTGCTGGCGCGGTTCGACGGCCCGGAATCGCTGCGGGCCGCCGCCGCGCGGATCCGCCAGGAAGGCTATACGCGCTTCGACGCCATGAGCCCCTTCCCGATCCATGGCATGGAGCGGGCGATGGGCATCCGGCCGACCGTGCTGCCTTGGCTGGTGCTGGCCGCGGGGCTCGCCGGGGCGGCCGGGGCACTGCTCTTGCAGTGGTGGACCAACGCGGTGAACTATCCGCTCATTATCAGCGGCAAGCCTCTGTTCAGCCTGCCGGCCAATATCCCCATCGTCTTCGAGTTGATCGTGCTCTTCGCCGCGCTGGCGGCGTTCGGCGGGACGCTTGGGCTCAATCGCCTGCCGCAATTCTGGCATCCGGTCTTCGGCGGCGCCGGGTTCGCCCGCGTGACCAGCGACGGATTTTTCCTCTTCGTCGACGCGGCCGACCGCAAGTACGACGAGGCCGCCTTGCGCCGCCTGGCCCAATCGCTCGGCGCCGCCAGCGTCGAGAGCTGTTTCGAGCCCGTCGCGGGCCGCGCCTTCCCCAAGGCGACGGTCTGGATCGCGCTGGTGGCGATCCTGTTGAGCACGTTGCCGGTCTTGTGGATCGCGCGGTCGCGGCTGCTGAAATCGCCCACCCCGCGGCTGGAGATATTCTCCGACATGGACTTCCAGCCCAAGTACAAGCCTCAGGCGGCCAGCGGGCTGTTTGCCGACGGCCGGGCGATGCGGCCGCCCGTGCCCGGCACGGTCCGCTGGGGCGGCCTAGAGGGCGACGACCACCTCTACCGCGGCACGTCCGGCGGCAAGTGGGCGGCCACCTTTCCCATGACCCCCGACCGCGCCATGATGGAGCGCGGACAGGAGCGGTTCAATATCTATTGCGCCGCCTGCCACGGCTGGATCGGCGAGGGCGACGGCCCGACCTCCGTGTGGGCGGCCAAGCGAGACCAGGAGGCAATCGCCGGCGGTCGCAAGCCGACCTGGGTCAAGCCCATCTCGCTGCAATCGAAGGGGATCCGCGAGGAATCCGTCGGCGAGCTGTTCCAGGTGATTACCAACGGCCGCCGCAAGATGCCCTCCTATGCCGCCCAAATCCCCGTGCGAGACCGCTGGGCCATCATCCTCTACGTCCGTGCCCTCCAGCGGAGCCAAAATGCCACGATCCGGGACGTGCCCGAAGATAAACGATTGCAGTTGAGGTAGAACCATGGCCGAGGAATCGACTACGCTGGGCGGACTGGCCGGCCGCGGCCGCGCGGTGCTGGGCCTGGCGGGCCTGGCCGCGCTGGCCGGCAGCCTCGCCCTGGGCTGGTCGCGCGGCGACGGCCTGCGCTACTTCCTCCATTCCTATCTGCTCAACTACGCCTACGTGCTGAGCATCGCGCTGGGTGCGCTGTGCTTCGTGGCCCTGCAACACGCCTGCCGCGCCGGCTGGAGCGTCAGCGTGCGGCGGCTCTCCGAACTGCTGGCCGCGCCCATACCGCTACTGGCCCTGCTGGCGCTGCCGATCCTCGTGCCGGCCCTGCTGGGCAAGGGGGCGCTATATTGCTGGGCCGATCCGTCGGCGGCCGCCGGCGACGAGCTGCTGGCACACAAGGCGCCGTATTTCAACCCGCTCTTCTTCGCCGCCCGAGCGGCCGGCTGCTTCTTGGTCTGGTGGTTGCTGGCCCGGTATTTCCTCGTGCAATCGGCCCGGCAGGACCAGTCGCGCGACGCCCGGCTGACGTTGCGAATGGAACGCTTGAGCGGGCCGGCCCTGCTGCTGTTGGCCCTGACCGTGACCTTCGCCTCGTTCGATTGGCTGATGTCGTTGGATCCCCGTTGGTACAGCACGATCTTCGGCGTCTACTACTTCTCCGGGGCTATCGTGGGGTTCCTGGCCGCGGTGATCCTGCTGGCCATGCTCCTGCAACGTGGCGGCCACCTCACCGCCAGCGTCACCGTGGAACATTACCACGACCTGGGGAAACTCCTCTTTGCATTTGTCATCTTCTGGGGCTATATTGCCTTTTCGCAGTACCTCTTGATCTGGTATGGGAATATCCCCGAGGAGACCGGCTGGTACCTGGTGCGGCAGACAGGGGCGTGGGCCGGCGTGTCGGTGCTCTTGCTGTGCGTCCACCTGCTGCTGCCGTTCTTCGGGCTGTTGCCGCGGGAAGTGAAGCGCCGCAAAGCGCTCCTGGGCTTTTGGGCCCTCTGGATGCTCGCGGCGCATTGGATCGACGTATATTGGCTGGTGATGCCGAGCGTTTCGCCCAGCCGGCCGCCGCTGGCGGCGGTCGATTTCGGCTGCCTGGCCGGCCTGGGGTGCCTGTACCTGGCCGCGGTCGCCCATGCGGCCCAGGACCGGGCGCTTGTGCCGCTGGGCGATCCCCGGCTGGCCGAGTGCCTGGCCTTTGAGAATTCATAAGCGATGAACAACCACGACGATGTCAACACGCCGGTTATTGCCGCCATCGGGCTGGTGGCCATATTGCTGTTGGTGGCCTTCGTCCTCTTCTTGCAGGTCGTCTATTATCAGGCCGACGCTCAGCAGGAGGAAAAGGCCATCGCGCAGCAGCCGGTCGAGTTGATCGACCTCAAGACCCAGCAGCAGGCCAGACTGGCCAGCTACGCCTGGGTCGATGCGAAGAAAGGGACGGTGGCCATCCCCATCGACCGGGCCATGACGCTGCTGCTGGCCGATTTGACCCGCGGCACAAAGGAGCCGAGCCATGACAAAAAATAGGGCGGGTATAGAGTTTCACGCAAAGGCGCCAAGGCGCAAAGGCGCAGAGGAACGAAGACGGAAGGGATGGAAATTGGGTTGCCGCGCGGGCGCCGGCTTCCAACTTCCCTTCCTTTCTTTTGCATCCTTCGCGTCTTTGCGTCTTTGCGCCTTTGCGAGAAAAAGCGTCTTCGCTGACGTCGCCAACCTGCTTCGGTCTTGTTCTTTCCTGGCCGCGGCCTGCGTCATCCTGGCCATGGTCGTTGCCGCGCCGGCGCGGGCCGCGGAAGTCGATCGCAAGGATCGGCTGCCGCCGGAATTGGAGGGGGTGGGGGTGACGCCGCACTTCAACGCCCGGCTCCCGCTGGACCTTGCCTTCGTCGATTCCGACGGCCGCGACGTGACCCTCGGCCAGTTCTTCGACGGCAAGCGGCCGGTCATCCTGACGATGAATTACTCGAGTTGCCCGCGGCTTTGCAGTTTGCAGCTCCACGGCCTGCTCAGCGCGCTGAACGCGATGCCCTGGGACCTGGGTCGCCAGTTCCAGATCGTCACCGTGATCATCGATCCCAGCGAATCGCCCGAGCGGGCGGCCCTCGCCAGACACGGATACCTGCAGTCCTATGTCCGCGGCGGGGGCGGCCCCGGTTGGCACTTCCTCACCGGGCACGATGAGGATATCAAGCAGGTGGCCGCCGCGGCGGGCTTCCGCTATCGCTATGTGCCCGAGCCGCGGCAGTTCGTCCACCCCGCCGTCATCATGCTCTGCACGCCGGACGGGCGCGTGTCGCGCTACCTGGACGGGATCAAGTTCGATCCGCAGACGTTGCGGCTGGCGCTGGTCGAGGCCTCGGAGGGCAAGGTCGGCACGACCTTTGACCGGGTGCTGCTTTTCTGCTTCCACTATGACCCGGCCAACGGCCGCTACGGTCCGGCCGCCTTCCACTTGATGCAGATTGCCGGCGGGCTGACGGTCGTGATCCTCGGCGGCGTGCTGGCGGTCTTCTGGCGGCGGGAGTCCCGCAAACGAAAGCCCCTTCCGCCCGCGGGAGCATCCTGATGTCGCTGTGCAACCTGTTGAACTGGGGACTGCCGCGATGCCAGGGCGAGGGATCGTTCTGGCTGCCGCCGCCGCAGTCGTACCAGGCGCCGGGGATGCACGACCTGTTCCAGTTCCTGCTGGTGATTTCCACCTTCTTTTTCCTCCTCATCGTGGTGCTGATGGGGGTGTTCGTGGTCGTTTATCGCCGCCGGCCGCACGCCGCGCCCAGGGCGTCGCCCAGCCACAACACGCCGCTGGAGATCGTGTGGACGGGCATTCCCGTGGCCATCGTGGTCATCTTGTTCTATCGCGGGTTCACCGGCTACCTGGATTTGCGCACGGCGCCGCAGGGGGCCCGCCAAATCCGCGTCACCGGCCGGCAGTGGCAATGGCAGTTCGAATATCCCAACGGCTACCTCGATCCGGAACTCCACGTGCCGGTCGATGAGCCCGTGCTCCTGACCATGACGTCCGTCGACGTGATCCACAGCCTCTCGATCCCGACGATGGGGGTGAGAATGGACGTGGTGCCGGGGCGCTATTCGCAGGCCTGGTTTCGCGCCCGCGAGGCGGGCAGCTACGACCTGGTTTGTTCGGAGTATTGCGGACAGAGCCACGCCGATATGGCGACCCATTTGATCGTGCATCCGCCCGGCGAGTATGAAACGTGGCTCCACCAGGCGTCCGAGAAGACCCAGCACATGAGCCCCGTCGACCGGGGCAAGATGCTCTATAATCAGAATTCCTGCTGGCAATGCCACACGACCGACGGCAAGCCGGGAAACGGCCCGACTTTCCAGGGCATTTACGGCCGGCCCGTCCAGCTCCAAGACGGCGCCTCGGTCATGGTCGACGACAACTACATCCGCCAGCACGTCTTCGAGCCGGGCACGCAGGTCGTCAAGGGCTATCCCGTGCTGATGCAAAGCTACAAGGGCACGCTCAGCGACAAGGACGTCACGGCGCTGATCGAATTCATCAAATCGCTGAAGTAAAGGTCCCCTCTCCCTCCGGGAGAGGGCTAGGGTGAGGGCCTTGTGATAAGACGCGCAGGAAGGAAAATGAACGTTTCGGCAGTCCGCCCTCACCCTAACCCTCTCCGGGCACCGACCGAAGGTTGGTCGGGAGAGGGGACCTTGCGCATGAAAACATGACATCCACCCCATCCGACAACTACCTGACCTACACCCGCGGCGTCCGCTCCTGGCTCTTGACGCTCGATCACAAGCGGATCGGCGTGATGTACCTGGCGTCGATCCTGTTGATGTTCCTGCTGGGGGGCATCTTCGCGCTGCTGGTCCGCACGGCGCTGCTCTCGCCTTCGGGGGGCATCATGAGCCGGGACGTCTACAACCAGATGTTCACCCTGCACGGCACGGTCATGATCTTCCTCTTCCTCATCCCCGGCATCCCCACGGCCCTGGGCAATTTCGTGCTGCCGCTGATGCTGGGGGCCAAGGACGTGGCCTTCCCGCGGCTCAACCTGGCCAGCTTCTATCTCTGGTGGGGCGGGGCGGTGTTCTTTCTCCTCGTGCTGCTGGCCGGCCTCGTGGTGCCGTCCATCGGCACCTTGGACACGGGCTGGACTTTCTATTTCCCCTATGCCGGCACCACCCAAACCCACGTCGTCCTGGCGGTGACCGGCGTCTTCATCCTCGGCTTCAGCTCGATCTTCACCGGCATCAACTTCATTGTCACGATGCACACGCTGCGGCCGCCCGGCATGGGCTGGTTCCGCATGCCGCTGTTCCTCTGGGGACTGTACGCCACGGCCCTGATCCAGGTGCTGGCCACCCCGGTGCTGGCCGTGACGCTGCTGCTGATCGCGGCCGAGCGGATCCTGGGGGTGGGCATCTTCGATCCCAACCTCGGCGGCGATCCCGTCCTCTTCCAGCACTTCTTCTGGTTCTATTCCCATCCGGCGGTCTACATCATGATCCTGCCGGCCATGGGCATCATCAGCGAAGTGATTTCCGTCTTCAGCGGCAAACACATTTTCGGCTACCGCTTCATCGCCTACAGCAGCGTGGCCATCGCCCTGATCGGCTTCCTCGTCTGGGGCCATCACATGTTCGTCAGCACCCAGTCGCCGCTGGCCGCCATGATCTTCAGCGCCCTGACGTTCGCCGTCGCCATCCCCTCGGCCATCAAGGTGTTCAACTGGCTGGCGACCATGTACAAGGGCTCGATCTGGCTGGCCACGCCGATGTGCTACGCCCTGGTGTTCCTCTTCCTCTTCGCGATCGGCGGCCTGACCGGGCTTTTCCTCGGCACGCTCTCGGTCAACGTGATCGTGCACGGCACCTACTTTGTCGTGGCCCATTTCCATTACGTCATGGTGGGCGGCACGATGGTCGGCCTGCTGGCCGGGTTGCACTACTGGTGGCCGAAGATCACCGGCCGCATGTACAGCGAGTTTTGGGGGCGGATCGGTGCCCTGCTGGTGTTCGCCGGCTTCAACCTCACCTTCTTTCCCCAGTTCATCCTCGGCACGCGGGGCCTGCCGCGGCGCGTTGCCGGCTACGAACATCTGCTGGCCAGCAACCCGGAGTTCCACCGCTACAACATCTATTCCTCGCTGGGCGCCTATTTGCTCGCCGCCGCCTTGGTGCTGATCGCCGTCTACCTGGCCCATTCGTTGTTTGCCGGCCGCCGCGCGCCGGCCAATCCCTGGGGCGCGGCCACGCTGGAATGGCAGTGCAACTCGCCGCCGCCGCACGACAATTTCGCCACGCCGCCGGCCGCCGGCGACCCCTACAATTTCGACGGCCTGGTCTATGACCCGGCCGACGGCGGATACAGAAGAACGGGACCACCGCAAGGTGTAGATCAAAGGTCCCCTCTCCCTCCGGGAGAGGGTTAGGGTGAGGGCGACTACCTGGAGCGTTCCGCCACATGAACGACGCCAATCGCAGTCACGACGAAGCACACGAGCCGGGCGAGCCCCATTTCCTGGCCCACCATTTCGGCTCCTACCGGCAGCAGTTCGACGCCGGCAAGCTGGGGATGTGGATCTTCCTCTTGACCGAGATCCTGCTCTTCGGCGGACTGTTCTGCGCCTATGCCATCTTCCGCGCCAACCATCCCGAAATTTTCATCTACGCCGACCGCTTCCTCGACAAGAACCTCGGCGCGCTGAACACCTGCGTGCTCATCTTCAGCAGCCTGACGATGGCCTGGGCAGTCCGCTGCGCGCAGACCGACCGCCGCCGCGGCCTGATCGTCTGCCTCGTGATCACGCTCGTGTGCGCCTGCTGCTTCTTGGGCGTCAAGGGCGTCGAATATCGGAGCAAGTGGCGCGAAGGGCTGCTGGTGGCCCGCTTCTACGACCCGCACGTACACGCGGCCGCGCCGGCAAAGACCGCTGCCGCTGCCGCGAAGTTGCCCGTCGTCGCTGGGCACGTCGTCCAACCCGAGCACGTGGGGATCTTCTTCAGCCTCTATTTCCTTATGACCGGCCTGCACGCCGTCCACGTCCTTGCCGGCATGGGCGTTATCGGCTGGATCCTCCGCCGCGCGGTCCGCGGGGAGTTCGGCAGCCATTATTTCGGCCCGGTGGACTACGTGGGCCTGTATTGGCACCTCGTCGACATGATCTGGATTTACCTGTTTCCGTTGTTGTACTTGATCCACTAAAGGTCCCCTCTCCCTCCGGGAGAGGGCTAGGGTGAGGGCGGTTTACTGGCGAGGAAAAACCGCGTGCCAGCCCTCACCCCCTGCCCCTCTCCCAAAGGGAGAGGGGAGATCGTCGTGAGGGCCGTTTACGATGCCGTACAGTTCGAGCAGCCAACCGGCGTCCCCTTCCCCCGGCCACGGCGCCGAGGGGATCGCCCACGTCGTGCCGCCGTCGGTCCTGCTGACGGTCTTCGCCGTGCTGATGGTGTTGACCCTGGCCACCGTCGCGGCCACGTGGGTCAATCTGGGCTCGTGGAACCTTTGGATCGCGCTGGGCATCGCCACCGTGAAGGCCTCGCTGGTGGCGCTCTACTTCATGCACCTCCGCTACGACAATCCCTTCTACGCCTTGATCTTCGTCACGGCGCTGGTCTTCCTGGGCTTGTTTCTCGTGCTGACGCTGATGGACACGCTGCAATACGCGCCGACCATCACGAATTGGCGATAATCCCCTTTACCGCGCCCCGCTGCGCTGCCGTTGACTTCGGCTCCCGAAAGTGGTATTATAATACAACAGGGCGTGCGGCGGAAACCAGCGATGTTCTACCATACGATCCTCTGGGACCTGGACGACGACCCGGCTGGAAACGTTTGGCACTGTAGCGAACACGATATCAGCAAAGCAGAGGTGGAGGAGGTGTTGAAGAGTCCCGAGGATTGCGACCTGAGCCGATCTTCCGGTCTTCCGGTTGTTTTCGGCACAACGGTTGCGGGACGGCATCTTATGGTTGTGTACGAGGTGGTCGATGTCGATACCGTGTATCCCGTCACCGCCTACGAGGTTCCGCGAAGGAGAAGATGATGACCATGCGACGGATCATTCGCCAGCGTCGATTGACGGCGAAGGAGGCCGCGAAGTATGCCAGGCTTCGCGCGCGGGTTGCCGACGAACTACCCGAGTTGATCGCTCGCCGCCATGATCGGGCCTCGGCCCTTGATCAATTCTCGGAATTGCTCAAGCAGTTGAAAGCAGCGCGAGAGGCCAGCGGTGTAAGCCTTGCGAAACTGACTGAAATGACGGGAATGGACCGTTCCGCTCTTTCCAAGCTGGAAAGCGGACTTCGTCCCAATCCGACGCTCGAAACTCTCGTCCGCTATGCCGAGGCTGTCGGCAAGCATCTGGTCGTGACTTTGGCGGACGCATGATTTCTCCATTCGTCTCCGCGGGGTCAACGCGGCGCCGATGGGCCAGTTCGCTCCCCGTTCACCGCGGCAGCGAGATCACCAGGGTGATCAACAGCGCAGGCAGATAGAAAAGCGACCACCAGAACAACCGCCGGGCGGTCGCCTCGCGGGCATCACGCAAGAAGCTGATCGACCAGGCCAAGTAGATCAGTCCCCAGAGCAGCGCCGCGATGCCGTATTGCCAATCGCCCCAGCCCAGCGCCGGCAACAGGCTGATGGGCAGCCCCACGGCGGCCCCCGCCACGGCCAACCAGCCGGCGGCCCGGCCCGAGGGATCGACCACGGTGGCCAGTTTCACGTCCGCCAGGGCATATTGCCCGCGGTAGAGCCAGGCGATGGCCATGGAATGGGGCAACTGCCAGCAGAAGACGAGGGCCAAGAGCGTCCAGGCCATGGGTTTGGCCAGGGCCCCCACGGCGGCCGCGCCCAGCAGGATCGGCATGGCGCCGGCCACCGCGCCGACGGGCGTCTGCCAGGTGGTCCGCGACTTCAGGGGCGTGTAGATCCAGACGTAGAGCAGCCAACTTACGACGGCCAGCACGGCGACCGCCGGCCGGCACAGCGCGGCCAGATAGGCCAGCCCCGCGGTCGAGGCCGCCAGGCCAAACCAGGTCACCTCTCCGCGGCCGAGCCGGCCGGAGGGCAAGGGGCGGCCGGCCGTGCGGGTCATTTTCGCGTCGGCCGGCAGATCGAGCCGCTGGTTCAGCGCCAGCGCCCCTGCAATCACTAGGCCCGCCCCCAACAGCGCGTGGAGCACGGCCCAGGGCGGCATCTTTCCGCCGGTGATCCAGGCCGCGGCCGTCATGGCCAGCAGCACCATGGCCAGCACAGGCAGCCGCACCACTGCGCACCAGGCGCCGAAAAAGGTGTCAGGAACCTTTTCTGCGGAGCACCCAAAGGGCCCTGCCGGGAAAAGGTTCCTGGCACCTTTTTTTGTCGGCTCGGCTCTAGGGGCGTCGGGGGCGTTCATTTGCGCGCGTCCGTGCCGCGGCAGGTACAATCCTCGGGCACTTCCTGGGAGGCGTCGGGCGGTGGTTGGTCCAAGCGTCGTCGCCCGCAGGCGCACATCGCGTCGGCGGCCTTGGCCAGCCAGTGCTTGTGCAAGAACACTTCGTAGCCACCCAACAAGAGGGCGGCAATCAACAGTGGCACCCAATAATAGATGATGCGGAAAACCAGCAGGGCGGCGATGGCGGCCGCCTCGTTTTCCGGGCCCAGGAAGACGATGATGATGCCGTCGAAGACCCCATAGCCGCCGGGCATGTGGATGAGCACGGCCGCCACGTAGGCGAGCATGTAGATGCTGATGAACCGCGGATAATCAATGCCCGCGCCAGTCATGCAAGGCACCAGGGCGTACAACACGCTGGCCGCCACGAGCATGTCGGCCGAGGCGACGCCGATCTGATACAACGTCAGCTTGAAAGGCGGAACCGGCAATTGCCAACGCCAAATCCGCACGGTCCCCTTGTGGCACGCGGCCAGCCCGACGTAGATCACGGCCATCCCCAGCAGAACGGCCCCCACGATCCGCATGCTGTACGAGGGAATGTACGGGTTATCGGGCACCTGCAGCGGATCGCACAGGAACAGCACCCCCGCCAGCGCGAACAGCCCAAACCAAATGGTGAGGCCGAGAATGACCAGCAACTGGACGATTTTCGCCACCGGCAGCCCCCAGGCTGAATAGAGGCGGAAGCGCACGGAGGTGCCGCCCAGGGTGGCGGTGAGATTGTAGCTGAAGGCGTAGCCGGTGAACGAAGCCAGGGCGATCTTCCAAAGGGCGAGCCGCTCGCCGATATAGCGAACGGCCAGCAGGTCGTAGGCGACGAGGATGATGTAATTCAGCACCGTCAGCCCGATGGCGACGAGAATCCACACGGTGCGGATGCTTTGGACTTTCGTCCGCAGTTCTTCGTACGAGTGGCCTTTCACCTTGCCGTAAAGAAACCACGCGGCGGCAAGGAAGATCACCAGGATCACCAACGGCCCGAGGATGCGGAGGTATCGGTTCTTCATGGACGCAAGCTACCCGCCACAGCCAGTACCATCGGCCCGAAAAAGGGCGTACAAACTGTGATTATAGCGGGAAAGCAAGGGACCGACAACCGCGCCGGAAGCGAGCCGCCGGGTTTATCCCGGCGGTTGGGTGGCGCTTTTCAGCGGCATCAAGAAACCGCGGGGATAAACCCCGCGGCTCGCTTTCCGCCGCCTTATTTCCCCAGTTCGTTGGCCAGCGCGGCGGCGCCGTAGACCCGGCGGAGGGCCTCTTGGATCGCCCGGCCGTCCACGGCGATGGCGCGGCCCTGGTTGTCGTCATAGACGAAATCCCAAACCAACGAAGGGAGGTTGCCGTCGAAGATCACTCCGACGAATTCGCCGGCGCGATTGACCACCGGGCTGCCGGAATTGCCGCCGATGATGTCGGCCGTGGAGAGGAAGTTCAAGGGCGTGCGCAAGTCGAGCCGGTCCTTGCGATCCAGCCACCGCTTGGGCAGGGCATAGGGGGGGCGGCCGCCGTGGGCCTCGGCATGATGATAGGCCCCGCCCAGGGTGGTCCAGGGCGGAATCCGCTCCTCGCCCTCCATGTAGCCCTCGACCACGCCGAAGGCCAGGCGGAGGGTGAAGGTAGCGTCCGGATAGACGTTGGTCCCTTCCAAGGCGAACCGCGCCTTGGCCAGCTTGGCATAGGACTGCTGCATCGCTTCGCCCAGCTCCTCGCCGGTCTTGCGAAGGTTCCGCGCCGGGGCGTCCACCGTGCGGGCCAGCTCGATCATGGGGTCCTGGGCGGCAGCCAGCGCCTTGGCACCCCCGGCGGCTAATTGCTTGCGGAGGGCGACGTCCTTGAGCTTCGTGCCGGCGATCAACTCGGCCGCCCGTTGCGAGGGCGATTTGCCCGCCATCACCTTGCGCACCAGCTCGTCGTCGGCGCCCTTGAGTTCCATGTACATGGCCAGCGAGTCGGCCAGCTTGGCGGTCTCGAAGCGGTCGTAAATCGGCGCCGGGCTGAAGAGGGCCTGCTCCAGCGAGGCCCGGTTCGACTCGCGATACTCGCGCAACCGCTCGGCGTTGGGCTTGCCGTTCTCTTCGGCCAGGCGGACGAGCGCCCGCGCAAAGCCGAACAGATGGGTGTTGAAGGCCAGCCCGCGCTCCAGCAGGGCGTCGTCGACGAAGGTCGCCCGCCGGGTCTTCATCGCCGCGGCGATATCATCCCAGGCGCGGCCGCAGGTCGCGCGGAGCTTCGGATCGCGCTGGACGGCCTGGCGAAAGGCCTTTTCGGCGGCCGCCTTGGCGGCCATCAGCGCCGGGTCTTGCAGCCCGCCCAGCCGCCCCACCTCGGCCTTCCGCGCGTTCTGGATGTTCAACAACTCGTCTCTGGCCTCGCGGGCGTCCTCGTCGCTCCGCGCGCTGAAGACGGAGAGCAGCACCTCGCGCCGGCGGATCAGGTTGAGGATGAAGGGAATGCGGTAATCGCGGAACGCCTCGAGGTGGGCCAGGGTATCTTCCCGCTCGGTGACGCCGGGGTGCCCGGAAACGAAGATCAGATCGCCGTCGCTGACCCCCTTGCGGTTCCACTTGAGGAAGTGTTCGATCTTGGCCGGGGCGCCGTTTTCATAGGCGCGGAAGAAGCAGATGTCCAGGTCGTAGCGGGGATATTCGAAGTTGTCGGGATCGCCGCCGAAGTTGGCGATGCCCTCCTCGGGGGCGAAAACCAGCCGCACGTCGGTATACTTCTTGTAGCGGTAGAGCTGGTACATGCCGCCGTGATAGAGCGTGACCACGTCGCTCCGCAGGCCGGTCTTCTTCATGGATTCCATCTCGATGGTGTTCATCACGGCGCGGCGGGCCTTCTCGGCCTCCGCCATGCTGCTGCCCGGCCGGACCGCCGCGTTGACCCGCTCGGTGACGTCCTCGACGCTCATCAGCACGTTGAGCTCGATGTCCGGGCACTTGAGCTCCTCGGCGGGGGTGCGGGCGTAGAAGCCGTCGGCCACGTAGTTTTTTTCCGGGGTGCTGAGCTTTTCCAGGGAGTCGATGCCGATGTGATGATTGGTCAGCATCAGCCCGGTGGAGGAGACGAACTCGCCCGAGCCGCCGCTGTTGACGCGGACCGAGGCCCGCTGCAAGTGGACATACCAGTCGTCCGGCGGCGCGAAGTTGTAGCGTTGTTGCAGTTCTTTTTTCGGCGGGTTGCTAAAAAGCCACATCCCTTCGTCGGCGGCCGCCGCGGCGGGACCGGCCGCCAGTGCGGCGGCGACGAGGAAAAAGCACCAATGGATGCATGTCATGTGTAAAACTCCAGTGCGATTTGGACACCCGCGCGGAGGGCGCACACCATACTATAGCTTGTATGTCGTTGGGGGCGGGAAGGTTCGCGGCCGCTACGACCCGTCGGGGGGCGTGGATTTCGCCTTCATGATCCACCCCAGGCCGACCAGCGCCAGCACCGCGGCCAGGGCGGCGAAGACCGCCAGGGCCGGCGCGTTCCGCTGCGGGATCTTCACCATCGTGCCGGCCGGCAGTCGATCGGGCAACTTGAGCTGCTTATCGTTGAGGTCCAGCAGGATGGAGGCGTTCTCCTTGCCTCCCGTTTCCCGCGCCGCCAACTCGCCCAGGGTCATGCGCCGAGGCGTTACGAAAGTCTTGTCTTCGGGCAGGTTGACTTTGGCGCCGGCGGGAACCTCCGTGTACGGCGGCAGCATCGCGGCGTTGATGTCCTTCATCTCGGCCACCATCCCTTTGAGGGCCTGGTTGCCCCGCCTGGCCCGCTCGGAAAGGCCCAGCTCACGGGCCGCCACGTCTTCATACTCGCCTTCCAGCGGCTTGGCCACGCTAATCGCCCGCTCCCTGAACTGCCAGCGTGCCAGCGTATTGGGAATGGTATCGCTGAAGGCGAGGAAGGCCACGAGCATGCCCCCGAGGGCCCCGCCGGCGATATAGCCCGTCGCGAGCAATGCGCCCGGACTGGTCTCGGAGGCTGCCTCGGGGTCCAGCGAGGTGTCCGGCCGCGGTCCCCACCGGTCGACCAACAACCGGATCATGCCGCCGACAAAGACCGGCGCCGAGATGTTGAAACGCAGGTAGACCCCGACCGCGAACGGCAGCGAGGGAACCTGCGACAGCTCCAGCACTACCGCGATCAGCGCCCCCAGGACCACCAGCGTCCAGGGGAGCTTGCGGGCGAGAATCCCGTCGGTGATCAAGGCCATCAGTTCCGTCTGCGGCGCCGCGTACTTGCGGACCTGGTTGCCATGATCGTCGTGGGTGAGGACGCCCATGATCCCCGGATCGACCAGGTAGCGGATGCGGCCGGCGTCGTCGACGAGGTACTTGCCGCGGGGAATCTGCTGCCGCTCGGCCTCCGCCTGGCTGACCCGGTAGGCGTGATATGCGGTCGGGTCGCCCGGCGCCTTCTCCAGGTCGGTCAGCCGGCTGACGTCGATGGGGTGGGCGGGCGTGGGAAGGTCCTTCTTCGAATAAATCGTGCTGGAGCGGTTCAACAACAAGAGGATGAAGCCCAGGACCAGCGCGGAAGTGACCGCGCCGATGACGATGGCCCATTGTTGATACCGGGGCGTGGCGCCGACGAGGAAGCCGGTCTTCAAGTCCTGCGACGTGGTGCCGCCGTTGGACGAGGCTACGCACACCACGGCGGCCACCGTCATGGCGATCAGCCGGTCGCCGGTGCCGGTCCACCCCAGCGCCAGGAAAATCAGGCAGGTGAGGATCAGCGTGGCGATGGTCATGCCGGAGATGGGGTTGGACGAGGAGCCGATTTCGCCCGTCAATCGGGAAGAAACCGTGACGAAGAGGAAGCCGAAGAGCACGACGAGGACTGCCCCCGCCAGGCCCACCAGGCTCCACGGCGAGCCCAGCGGCAGGGCCGCCCAGATGGCGACCATCAGCGCCAAGGACCCGAAAAAGACGACGCGGAGAGAGAGGTCGCGGTCGGTGCGGCGGGTGGCAAGCTGACCGCCCTTGGAGCCGCCGAGGTCGCGCAATCCCACGGCGATGGAGCTGAGGATCAGCGGCACGGCCCGGCAGAGGCTGATGATCCCCCCGGCGGCGACGGCCCCGGCCCCGATGTAGAGGATATAGGCGCTGCGGATCTCCTCGGCGCTCATGTTACGGATCAGCTTCTGTCCCGGTAACAGGATCTGCGTCAGCCCGTCGCCGAAGAAGCGAATGGCCGGCACGAGCACCATGTAGGAGAGCACGGCCCCGGCCAGCATGATGCAGGAAATCTTGGTGCCGATGATGTAGCCGACGCCCAGCATCGTGGGGTCGACGGTGATGGCGGGCTCCGCCCCCGGGAGGGCGGCAATCGCCTTGGCAGGCGCTTCCTTCCACAGCCTCAGGCCCTGCATGAGCAACTGGTACACAAAGGCGATGCCGAAGCCGGTAAAGACCGTCTTGGCGGTCGTGCCGCCCTTCTCGCCGGCGATCAGCACCTCGGCGCAGGCCGTGCCCTCGGGATATCGCAGCGTGCCGTGTTGCTTGACGACGAACGCCCGGCGAAGGGGGATCATCATGAGGATGCCCAGCAGGCCGCCCAGCACGCCCACGACCATGACCCGCAAGGGGTCCATCTCGAAGCCCAAGAGCAACAGCGCCGGCATGGTCACGCCGATGCCGAAGGCGATCGACTCGCCCGCCGAGCCGGCCGTCTGCACGATGTTGTTCTCCAGGATCGTCGCCCGGCGAGTGCCGAGTACCTTGGTAAAGACGCGGAAAAGCGTGATCGAGAGCACGGCCACGGGGATCGAGGCCGAGACGGTCATGCCCACTTTCAGCACCAGGTAGAGCGACGAGGCCCCGAAGATGATCCCCAGCACCGCGCCGACCAGCAGGGCCGGCCAGGTGAATTCCGGGATCGTCGCGCCGTCGGGGATATAGGGCTGGTGTGCCGGCGCGGCCCCGGCCGGAGGTTCCTGTGCGGCCGGTCCTGCCATGCTGCCAGCTCCCGAGGGCGCCCGAAGAATTGATGCCGAAAGGGCCCATCATATCGCGGCCGCGAACGCTTGAAAAGGGCCGCGGCCGGGCTGGCGGCACGGGTGGGGGTCTTCCGGCCAAGACCAAAGACAAAGCTGCCTACATAGGGGGGTTCGGCATCCACAACCGGCATGGTGCCGCTTATCCTTACATCTTCAGGGTGGCGGGCGGCAAAATGCTATGCTTTTTAATGGAGAGGCCCACGCGCGACCGGGTCGCGCAACCACTGGCAAAGCCAGTGGCAGAAAAGATTTAGGAAACCAGTTTCATGCTTCCTGAAACCTTGCAGCAAGCACAGGGTGCGGCAGCGGCACTGCCGCCGCGGCGGTCCCGGCGGGGAGTCGCGGCCGTCGAAGCGGCGATCATCGTCCCGATGGTCGTCTTGCTGCTGATGGGGCTATGGGAGGTGGGGCGGTTCATGGACGTGTCGATGACCGTGCAGGACGCCGCCCGCCGCGGGGCGCGGATGGCCGCCGGAGGCGTCAGCGGCGGCGCGAACGTCACCTGCGCCACGGTGCAGACGACCGTGCAGAACTACCTCCAGGCAGCCGGATTCCCCAGCGCGGCCTACAACGCCGCCCAGGTCACGGTGACCAACCTGAGCAGCCACACCTGGACCGACCCCTGGCAGGCACAACCGCTGGACCCGTTCAGCGTGACCGTGACCATTCCCTCCGGGACCCCTTTCAATAGTTTGCTCTGGGTCCCCAGCAACATGACGGGCGTCAGCCAGATTACCGCGCAGGTGGAATGGCTCTCCAACAACGACACCACGGTGACGGTCAGCACGCAATTACCCTATTGAAAGCGGCCGGTTCAGATGAGACGACCTTCGAGAAGCTGTCGGCGAGCAAGGGCCGGGCGCAAGGGCGCCGTGACGGTCGAGGCCGCCCTGGTGCTGCCGCTGGTGTTTTTGTTCCTGTTGGGCATCATGGAATATGCGCGTTTCCTGATGTTCGAGCACGTCTTCAGCAACGCCGTCCGCGCGGGGGCCGTCTACGCGGCCAAGCACGGCGATCCCATCGTGATCAACAACAGCGGCGGAACCGCGGTCACCTACGGCAATGCCGCCACCGACGTGAGCAACGTGGTGACCACCGATCTGGGCGGCGAGCAACTGGGCAGCCAGGCCATCAACGTCTTCCTCTCCGACAACCTGGGCAACAACGTGGGGGCCTGGCCCGGCGGGCAACCGGGACAGTACGTCTGCGTGCAGATCACCGGCACGTACCAGTTCATGATTCCCGCGTTGCTGCACCTGCCGGCGTCGCTCAACACGCAATTCCAATCCGTGCAGCCGTGCGAAGGGAACTGAGCATCATGGAAAAGCAACTCTGGCGTCCCCTCTCCCTCCGGGAGAGGGTTAGGGTGAGGGCGGACTACCGCAACGGCCCGCTTCCGGAACCGCAAGCCCTTTCCGGGGCGCCCGCACCCCGGACCTCTCCCGGAGGGAGAGGGGGACCAAGGCGGCGGCGGGGCGCCACCCTGGTGCTGGTTGCGGTCTTCCTCATCCCCTTGACGGCCTGCGTGGCCTTGGCGATCGACTTGGGCGTGCTCACCTTCGCCCAGACCCAGCTTGCCGATGCCGCCGACGCGGCGGCCCTGGCCGGCGCGCGGACCCTCAACGGCTACGCCGCCACGAACTGCAACTACGCCAACGTCACTCCCAACGCGCAGACGGCGGTGACGGCCAATACCCTCTTGGGCGCGCCGCTGACCACCAATGACCTCACCGTGAACATCGGCTGTTACGCCTATAACTCCACCGCCCAGCAATTCCAGGGGCAGTTTCCCGCCTCGTTGCCCGCCGGCCAGAACTGGACCATGGTCCAGGCGATCGTGACGGCCAACGTCTATCAGAACCTGGGTTTCGCCAAGATCTTCCTGCTGGCGGCGCCGAACCTGCAAGCCACGTCCTCCGCAGCCAGCCGGCCCCGCGACATCTGCATGATCCTCGATTACTCGGGCTCGATGCGGTTCAGCAGCCTGATGGGCCTGCCCATCGACTACGACAACGGCAGTTCGTCCGGTGTCTCCCGCAGCTCGAACAACCTGGACACGATCTACCCGCAGTTCGGCCACTACAGCGCGGCCGGTTCGCTGTTGGTGCGCGGTGCCCCGCTGGCCCCGAGCATCGGCTCCAGCATCACGGCCCTGGACGCCAACGTCACGGCGACGACCAGCGACGGGCGGTCGCCGGTGATCCAGGACTTCTACCAGGACGCCACCGGCACGGCGGCCTTCAGCGCTGCTTCGAGCGCGTATTGCACCGCCCCCGGCGGCGATTGCCCGGCGAAGAGCAACTTCAACAAGAGCGGGACGTATACCCAAACCGTGGCCGCAATGCTGAATCTGTCGTCGTCGACCGTGGGCAACGGCACCTACGATGCGAAATTCGAGGCCACCGGCTACGACACTTCCGGCTACAACCTCACCACCTCGGGGTCGCTCAGCGGCTACACGGTGGGACCGGGCTACTGGGGCAAGACGTTCTTCATCTGGCCCCCCGACCCGAGGCCCACCAAGGACTGGCGGCAGTTGTATTTCAACTTTTCCACCTCCCAGCCCGACAACTCCGTGCTCTGGAACAAGTCCACCGGCAACTGGCAGGCCCCCGTGGTCAGCGGCAACAGCGGCTACACCATCGACTATAACGCGATCTTGAACTTCATCAACAACGTCGGCCCCCAGGTGTTCCCCCCCCAACTGCAATCGGGGCGCATCGTCTACTACACGCAGATTCCCACCTCGATCAATACCTCGACCTGGCCGCCCACGGACCTCAACCAGCGGTTCTGGAAAGACTACATCGACTACGTGCTGGGCGTCTCCCAGACCAGCTCGACCGGCTACCAGGTCATCAACAACGGCGCCTCGGGGAACACAGGCTATGGGACGGACTTCAACTGGGGCACCGTGAAGATCACGCCCCTGGCCAGCCTGTCGCAGACCGGCACGCCGCCCAAGCCCTACATGCACTACTTGGACAATCCCCAGCGGCCGCTGCTGAACTTCTGGTTCGGCCCCATCACCATGATCGACTTTCTCGGCAACTACAACCTCTGGTACACCGGCTGGTACAACAACTGCTCGCGCTATTGCTGGTGGCCCGGCACCTGCCACGAGGCCCCGCTCTACGCCTGCAAACTCGGCATCCAGGCCGCCCTCGGCGACATCCAGAACAATCACCCCAACGACTTCGTCTCGCTCATCATGTTCAGCACGCCCCTGACCGGGGCGAACGACACCAGCGGGGGGCGGTTCAACCGGGTGCGGGTGCCGCTGGGGCAAAGCTACACCACCCTGACAAACTCGCTTTGGTACCCGCCGGCCACCATCAGCAACTCCTCGACCGTCACCCCCTACGACAGCAACAACCTGGAGGTGCCCCGCGCCATGGGCGGCACCTGCTATGCCATGGGACTGATGCTGGCCTACAACCAGTTCAGTGGCAACAGCGCGCTGCAGACCTACAACCAAGCCCCGCCCTGCGGCAGCGGCGACGCCGGCGGCAACGGCCGTAAGGGCGCCCAGAAAATCGTCATCTTCGAGACCGACGGGGCCCCGAACTTCACCGCCTCGGCCAACTTCAACAGCAACGCCGCCTACCAGTCCTATTACTCGGTCCGCTACAACAGTGCCAGCCCCAGCACCAGCGAGTATCCCAACAACGTGACCCAATACAGCGACAACGCCTCGACGGTCACCGCGCAGATCTACGGCCTGTGCACGCAACTGGCGGCCCAGACTTCGGCGGGCGGCTACAGCACCCCCACCCTCCCCCTGCAGATCCACTGCCTCGCCTTCGGCCCGCAGGGGACCGACGGCCTAACAACGCTCCAGCAGATGCAGTCGATCGGCAACGTCAACGACAACATGCCCTCCTACAAGATCATCAACGGCAACAGCAGCACGATCATCTCCGACCTCCAGACCGCCATCAAGACGATCCTCCAGAACGGCGTGCAGGTGTCGCTCATTCAATAGTCCCCGGTGTCGAACATGCCCCCATACGCCGTCGAGTTCCAAAAAGTCAGTAAAGTCTACCGCGCCGGCCTGCTGCGGCGGACGCCCCTCCACGCCCTCCGCGAGGTGACGCTCTGCGTGCCGCGCGGCTCGGTGTTCGCGATCCTGGGGCCCAATCGGGCCGGCAAGACCACGCTCCTGAAGGTGCTGCTGGGAATCTGCCGGCCCACGTCGGGAACGATCCTCCGCCTGGGATGGCCGGCCGAGAACCGCCACACGCTGGCCCGCGTCGGCTATGTCCACGAGCGCCAGGCCTTTCCCCAGTACCTCACCGCCCGCACGCTCTTGCATTACTACGGCGCGCTGGCCTGGGTGCCGCGGCGCGAACTGGCCCGGCGGGTGCCGCGCCTGCTGGACGAACTGGGGCTGGCCGACCGCGCCGGCGAACCCATCGCCGCCTTCAGCAAGGGCATGTTCCAGCGGCTGGCGCTGGCCCAGGCCCTCGTCAACGAGCCCGAATTGCTCGTCTTGGACGAGCCGGCCGAAGGCATGGACCTGGCCGCCCGTAAACTCATGTATGAGCTGATCGACCGGCATAAGGCCGCAGGGAAGACCGCCATCCTGGTCTCGCACAACATGGCCGACGTCGCGCGGTTGTGCGACCAGGCGGCCGTCTTGCGCGACGGCCGCCTGGCCTTCACCGGCTTGTTGGCCGACTTGCTGGGGGGGGACTGTCCCGATTTTCGGGCAGCGACGCCAAGCGGTGGGGACTGTCCCAATTTTCGGCCAGCGACGCGAAGCGTCGGCCCGAAAATGGGACTGTCCCCTTTGGTTGACACGACGCGGGAAAAAGGGGACTGTCCCCATTTGCCGGAACGGCCCGAAGGGTGCTCGGCACAAATGGGGACTGTCCCCTTTTTCCCTGCCACGACCGCGCAAGTTAATCCAGTCGCTCTCGCCGGCGCCCTGCAGGAAGCCCTCGAACCGATCTGCACAGGAGACCCCGCGTGACGCTCGCCGAACAACTCCGTGCCGTCTTCTGGCTGGTCCGCGATACCTTTGCCCAATCGTTGGCTTCCGGCATCGGCTGGTTGCTCTTCGGACTGAGCACCGTCTGTATCCTCGTCTGTCTCAGCGCGAGCGTCTCGGGGCCAACGCGGCTGGGGCCGGCGGGCGAGAACCCCGATTTCCTGCCGCGCTTCGACCGCGAGGCCGCGGACGGCCATAAGCTCGTGCAATCGGGCGTAGCCGTGGCCGGCGGCTCGCTGCGGCTGGCCTTCGGCGCCATCCGCGTCCCGCTGGCCCGCGACTGCCCCAGCGCCGTCCATTTCCTGCAACTGGTCCTGGCGGCCGGAGTGGCCGACACCCTGGGCCTGCTGCTCACCCTGGTCTGGACGGCCGGTTTCCTTCCCGGCTTCCTCGACCCCCGCGCCGTGTCCGTGCTCCTAGCCAAACCGATTTCGCGCTCGAGCCTGCTGTTGGGCAAGTACGTGGGCGTGCTCAGCTTCGTGGCCGCCCAGGCCGCCTACTTCGTCGCCGGCACGTGGCTGGCGCTGGCTATTCGCACCGGCGTCTGGGATACTGTCTATTTGCGCGCCATTCCGCTCCTGCTGCTGCACTTCGCCATTTTCTTCAGCTTCTCCTTGCTCCTGGCCGTCTGCACCCGCAGCACGGTCGTCTGCGTGTTCGGCTCGATCGCCTTTTGGGGCGTTTGTTGGGCGATCAATTTCGGCCGCCACGCCATCACGTCCGTCTCCGACCTGACCACGCAAGGCTCGTTTTCCGCGCCGGTGGTCTGGCTGGCCGACATCTGTTACTGGCTGTTCCCGAAGCCGGTGGACCTCGGCCGCCTGGCCTTCGATTCGTTGGGGGCCGGCAGTTATTTCCGCGGGCCGCTCTCCGGCGGCCCCGGCGTATCGCTGTGGCTGTCGGTGCTGACGTCGTTGGTGTTCACCGGCTACGTGCTC
Organism: Thermoguttaceae bacterium; assembly: GCA_052139835.1. Taxonomy (GTDB): domain Bacteria; phylum Planctomycetota; class Planctomycetia; order Pirellulales; family Thermoguttaceae; genus JBKQVT01. The sequence goes on along the minus strand of JBKQVT010000095.1, from coordinate 2,298 downwards.
TTCGCGGCCGCGAAGCAGTTTTCCACGGCGGATTACTGAGTTCCTCCCCTCTCCCTTCGGGAGAGGGTAAGGGTGAGGGCTCTTTTTCTCCCCTCTCCCTTCGGGAGAGGGTAAGGGTGAGGGCGTCTGTGCCACGGCTGTGCCAGCCGTGTGGGGTCGGGCAAGCCTCGTCCATTCTTCGGGAGCGACCACTGACGTGGTGCCCGGGGGTGAGGGGTCTTTTTCTCCCCTCTCCCCTGACCAACCTTCGGTCGGTGCCCGGAGAGGGGTTGGGGGTGAGGGGTTTGCGCTTCGCTGTGTGCCACTGGCTTTGCCAGTGCTCGTCGGAGCCAGGGTGGCCTCGGCCACCTTTGCTATCCGGGTGCCGTAGGCACGAGAGGCCCTCCTGGCGTAGGGACGCTCCTCTTGCGGCTCCGCCGCGGGCGGCAGCGCACCTAGTTCAGGCAGTGCCGCCTGCCCGGTAGCTCGCCGGCTGCACGGAATGCCTCCGATTTTACCTCTTCGGGTGGGGGGTTGCAATGCTCGTGCCGCGATGGTAAAAAAAGAGCCGAAGGGAGACGTGCCATGCCTGATCCGCTTCCCCAGCCCGACTCCGCACCGAATCCGCCGCCAGCCGCGCCACCGACCCCAGAACGACCGAGGCAGCCTAGGTCACGCGATGAGTTCACCGACGCACGAAGAGGCGGGGTCACGCGGTGTTATACGGCATGCGCTCGCCGCTGGTCGGCCCTCGCGTGGAGCACTCGCGTCCTCCTCGTTTGCGCCGCCTCCTTCATATTACTCATGGCGATGCCCGGCCCGCGGTTCGGCTACGACGTAACCGATCTCGGCACCCTCGGCGGTGGAGGAAGCGAGGCGCGCGGGATCAACAACAACGGTCAGGTCGTGGGGGGCGCCTCGACGAGGGCAAACCAACACCACGCCTTTCTTTGGTCGCCCGGAACGGGGATGAAGGACCTTGGGGCGTTCGGGGGCGGCAACAGTTTGGCCTGTTCGGTAAACGACAGCGGACAGGTCGTGGGCATCGCTGAGCCTGAGAGCAAGGAGAACAAGGACCGCGCACGCGCCTTCCTCTGGTCGCCTGGAACCGGGATGCAGGACCTTGGCACGCTCGGCGAGGAAGCATCCGACCGCACCTTCAGCAACGTGGGTATCAACAACAACGGGCAGGTTGTGGGCGGAACTGCCTTCGGCGGCGCGCACACGCACGCCTTTCTGTCCTCGCCGGGCCGCAGGATGCAGGACCTTGGCACCCTCGGAGGAGAAGTTAGTTTTGCTGTCGGCATCAACAACGCTGGGCAGGTCGTAGGCGCGGCCGAGCCGGGGAGCAAGGGAAAAAAAGACCGCGAGGACCGGGCGCACGCATTCATATGGTCACCCGGAAGCGGGATGCAGGACCTTGGCACCCTCGGAGCCGGCAACAGCATCGCGTGCTCCGTAAACGACAAAGCGCAGGTCGTTGGTATGGCCGAGTCGGGAGGCAAGGACGGGGCGCGCGCCTTTTTATGGTCGCCCGGCGGCGAGATGAGAGACATTGGCACCCTCGCCGGTGGTTCCGGCATGGCGTGCTGCGTAAACGGGAAGGGGCAGGTCGTGGGCTGGTGCACGACTGAAACGTCCGAGGAGTACGCCAGGCTCGGCTTTCCCTATGAGGACCAGCCTAAACGCGCCTTCCTCTTCAGCGATGGCAAAATGGACGACCTGAACGCCATGATTGATCCGGCCTCCGGCTGGCGTCTCCACAGGGCGGCCGGCATTAACGATGCGGGGCAGATCGTCGGTAGCGGGGAGGACCAGGCTTGGCAGCCCCACGCGTTCCTGCTGACTCCCGTCCCGAGGCGGTCCCCCCCTGTTCTCTGGGGCCTCGGCATTGCCGCCTTGCTGGCCCTCGCGTGGCGAATACGTCTCGTTCGGAAACCACGGCAAGAAGCGGTATCAGGAAACGAAAACAACGGCTCGTGACAGCCTGGTTGCCCCGAAGGAAGATGGTGATGCCGCACACAACCCCGGACCTTTTAGATATCCTCGAAGCGATCTTTGACCTTTTTCTCGAGAAAGGGAAGCCCGACGAGCCCCCGTTCATTACGTTGTACGGCAGGGAAATAGCCGACGTGTTGTGGAGGAAGGGGTTTACAATCAGGGATTCCCTTGTGTATCAGCGGTTGTGTGAATAGGCGGTGTCAAAATTGAAATGCAACGAGGTGGAAAACTGGTATAGGTGAAAGCATCACGGGGAGGTTCGATAGGGTGGTTTTCGGAAATAACCCTGTTGAACGGAGTCCCCGTGATGGCACGTCA
>JBKQVT010000094.1:0-14769 GCA_052139835.1 Thermoguttaceae bacterium | reverse complement strand
AAAAAGCTCGGCGTGCAACTGGAATCGCTGCTGGTGAGCCAGCCAAGTTGCGGCGAAGAGGCCATGCACATCACGGAAATGCTCATCAAGAGCAACGCCGTGGACGTGATCGTCATCGACTCGGTGGCCGCGCTGGTGCCGAAGAAGGAGCTGGAGGGCGAGATCGGCGACACCCACGTCGGCCTCCAGGCCCGGCTGATGAGCCAATCCTTGCGGAAGCTGACCGGCGTGATCTCGAAATCGAAGACGTCGATCATCTTCATCAACCAGATCCGCGAGAAGATCGGCGTGATGTTCGGCAACCCCGAGACCACGCCCGGCGGCCGGGCCCTGAAGTTCTACAGCTCCTGCCGCATCGACGTCCGCCGCATAGGGCAGCTCAAAGAGGGCGAGGAGGTCATCGGCCAGCGGGTGCGGGCGAAAGTGGTCAAGAACAAGGTGGCCCCCCCCTTCCGCGTCGCCGAGTTCGACATGATGCACAACAACGGCATCAGCTACGAAGGCGACATCCTCGACCTGGCCCTGGAAGAGAAGCTCGTCGTGCGGAGCGGGGCCTGGTTCCGCTACGGCGATTTGCAGCTCGGCCAGGGGCGGGAGAAGACCCGCGAGTACCTCAAGGAGAACCCCGCGCTGCTGGAAGAGCTGAAGACCAAGATCATCGACGCCCGCGGCTACGGCGGCGCCCCGCTGAAGACCGCCACCGCCAGCGGCGAGGACTTCGAGGCGGTGGTAGAATAGTTAGGGGCCAGGGGCCGGGGAAAACATGGCACGCACGACTCGCTACTTCTGCTGTTTGCTGCTGGGGCTGGCCGCACTGGGGGTGGGCACGGCCGGGGCCCAGGAGCCGGCGGGCATCGAGGCCGCCACGGCCATGGAAAAGGTCCTCGTCGACGCCATCGCCTGCGGCGAGAAGTCGGTGGTGGCCATTGCCCGCGTCCGCAAGGACGAGCCCCCCCGCGAGACCTTCCGCTTCGAGGTGCGGCCCGACGCCTTCGGCCGCCGCTTCGGTGTGCTCCCGGGCCCCAAGCCGACCGATCCGAGCTTCGTTCCCAGCGAATATGGCAGCGGCGTGGTCGTCGATCGCCGCGGTCTGATCCTGACGGCCTATCACGTCCTGGGCGAGAACAGCGAGTATTACGTGACCACGCCGGAGCGAAAGGTCTATGCAGCGCGGGTGATCGGGGCCGATCCGCGCAGCGATCTGGCGGTCTTGTCGATCGACGCCGCCGGGCTCGTGCCCATCGCGTTGGGTGACGCGACGACGCTCCGCAAGGGGCAGTTCGTCATCACCCTGGGCAATCCCTACGCCATCGCCCGCGACGGCCAGGCCACGGCCGGCTGGGGGATCGTGGCCAATCTGGCCCGCAAGGCCCCCCCTTCGCCCGAGGACAGCGAGACGCTCGGGCAGCAGACGCTGCACCATTATGGCACCCTCATCCAGACCGATGCCAAGCTCAATATCGGCGCCAGCGGCGGCCCACTGTTGAACCTCAAGGGCGAAATGGTCGGGCTGTGCGTGGCCCTGACGGCCGCCGCCGGCTACGAAACCACCACCGGCTACGCCATCCCGGTGGATGCCACCTTCCGCCGCGCCCTGGACACGCTCAAGGAAGGCCGCGAGGTCCAGTACGGCTTCCTCGGCATCCAGCCGGCCAACTTGGGGCCCAACGAGGCCCTCTCGGGCGTGCACGGCATGCGCGTGGATGGGGTCATGCCCGGCACCCCCGCCGCACGCTTCGGTCTGAAAACCGACGACGTCATCACCGACGTCGACCAGACCCCGCTCTATGACGCCGACGGCCTGGTGCTGGCCGTGGGCAAGCAGCCGGTCGAGAGCGTCACGCGGCTGAGCATTCTTCGCGACGGCCAGCGGCGGACCATCGACGTCACCTTGGGCAAATATCCGGTCCAGGGCACGAAGATCGTCACCGTCAAGCCGGAGGCCTGGCGGGGGATGCGCGTCGATTACGCCTCGACCGCGGCCGATCCGCGGCAGCCGCTCCACAGCGGCATGGCCTTCTTCGACGAGGCCGTGGTGGTCAGCGAAGTGGCCGAGGGCACTGCGGCGTGGCGGGCCGGCCTGCGGCCGGGGATGTTCGTCAGCCAGGTCGACGGCCTGCCGGTCCGCACGCCGAAGGAGTTCGAGGCGGCGGTGGCCCGCAAGGCGGGGACCGTCGAGTTGCGCCTGGCCCTGGACGAGCCCGACGCGGTGCGGAAGATTGCGCCGTGACGAGGTATTGTTGATTAGCCAACCGCTTGGTTTATCCCCGCGGTTGGGTAGCTCCACCCATCCGCCGGGATCAACCCAGCGGCTCGCCAGACGCGGCTCCGCCCCCCGATCACTCCGCGCGCCGCGGCCACTCCGGAGGGGGGGTGTGGCTGGCCGTGCCCCGTTGACAGGCCGGGAGGCAGCGTTTAGGATGCGTTGTTTCGCCTGATCCCGTGCTACTGTGCCAAAGCGGCTGGCCAACGGGAAGGGTAGGCCGCACCCGGAGCAAACCGATGGCCGTTCCAAAACGCAGACATTCCAACGCCCGCACCGGCAGCCGCCGGGCCCACGACGCCCAGAAGCCCCGGCACCTGCTCTATTGTCCGCAGTGCAGCGCGGCGGTGCCGCCGCACACGATTTGCCCGAAGTGCGGGCATTACATGGGCCGGAAGATCGTCGACACCGAATAGAGAGGGGCGCGATCGGCGTGAGCAAGATTGCCTTTCTCTTCCCCGGGCAGGGCGCGCAGAGCGTGGGGATGGGCCGGCGGCTGGCCGAGTCGCTCCCCGCCGCCCGCGAGTTCTACGACCGCGCCGCCGCGGTGCTGGGCTACGACCTGGCCAAGCTCTGCTTCGAGGGCCCCGCCGAGGTGCTGGATTCCACCATCTACAGCCAGCCGGCGCTGTTCGTGACCAGCCTGGCGGCGTTGGAGGCGTTGCGGGCCGAGTCGCCCGAGGTGGTCTTGGGCTGCGAAGCGGCCGCCGGCCTGAGCCTGGGCGAATATACGGCCATGGTCTTCGCCGGCGTGATGGATTTCGAGGACGGCCTGGCGCTGGTGCAGCGGCGGGGGGCGGCCATGCAGCAGGCCGCCGACGCCACGCCCAGCGGCATGGTCACGCTCATCGGCCTGGAGCGCGTGCAGGTCGAGGCCCTCTGTGCCCAGGCCCGCGAGGGCGAAATCCTCGAGATCGCCAACCTGCTCTGCCCGGGGACGATCGTCATTTCGGGGACCAACGCGGCGTGCGAGCGGGTAGCGGAGCAGGCGGCCGCCTTCGGCGCCATGAAGGCGGTCCCCCTGGCCGTGGCCGGGGCCTTCCATACGCCGATCATGCATCCCGCCGACCAGCAGTGCGCCGCCGCCTTCGCCGCGGTGCGCATGCACCGCCCGAAAATCCGCGTGGTTTTCAACGTCGATGCCCAGCCGCACGACGATCCCGAGGAAATCCGCCGCCTCATGGTCCGGCAGATCGTCCAGCCGGTCCTCTGGGAAGACTCCATGCGCTGGCTCTTGCAGCAAGGTTTCGACCAGTTTTACGAGATCGGCCCCGGCCGGGTGCTCCGCGGACTGCTCCGCCGCATCGACCGGAAGGTCGAGTGCCAGAATGTAGAGGTGTAAGGGAGAAGAAAGAAGAAAGGAGTTAGGAGTCAGAATCCCCGAATCACTCGGGGCCCAGCCCCGGCGATTCTAACTCCTAACTCCTAACTCCTAACTTCTAACTCCTAACTCCTGACATAGGAGATGCAACCGTGACCAGCACAGCGAAGAGTCGAATTTCCGCCGATCTTTCCGGGCAGCCGGCCCTTGTCACCGGCGCCGCCCGCGGCCTGGGCCGCGCCATCGCCGAAACCCTGGCCGCCGCCGGCGCCAAGGTGGCCTGCGTGGACATCAACGTCGAGACCCTCAAGGACACCGTGGCCGGCATCCGCGCCGCCGGCGGCGTGGCCGAGGCGCTGGCCTGCAACGTCACCGACAGCCAGCGCGTCGGCGAAGTGGTCGACGAAGTGGTGAAGACCTGGGGCGGACTGCAAATCCTGGTCAACAACGCCGGCATCACCCGCGACAACATGATCCTGCGGATGAAAGACGAGCAATGGGACGCCGTGCTGGCAATCAACCTCCGCGGCACCTTCCTCTTCACCCGCGCCGCCGCCCGCCCCATGATCAAGGCCCACCGCGGACGAATCATCAACATCGCCAGCGTCTCCGGGCTGATGGGCAATCCGGGGCAGGCCAACTACTCGGCCTCCAAGGCGGGCGTGATCGGCCTGACGCGCACCGTCGCCCGCGAACTGGCCGGGCGCAACGTCACCGTCAATGCCGTGGCCCCCGGCTTCATTGCCACCGACATGACCGCGGCCCTGGGGGAAGAAGTGCTCGCCCAGGTCAAGAGCGAGATCCCCCTGGGCCGTCTGGGCGACCCCCAGGATGTCGCCGATGCCGTGCTTTTTCTGGCCAGCGAGGCGGCCAGCTTCATCACGGGGCACGTCCTCACCGTCGATGGGGGGATCACTGTATAGTTAACACGTAGGGTGGGTGCCGCCCGCCAACGGATGGGCAGCGGCGGTGAGGCATGACCACCCTGCCGCCGTCTTTCCCCCCGCCCGGGGCGGATTCCGTAGAAAAGCGGCCGGGAAGATATGGACACGCCGACCGAAAACCGTTATATCTTTCTGGATTGCAGGAAAACAGGTAAGAGACGAAAGCTATCCCTCTCAGGAAGAGTTTTCTCTCCGAGCGACCAAGCGGGGGCGGCCATGGGAGTGCATCCCCCCAAAATTAACGTGCGAGCAGCAGGAGGAATCCCAAGGTGGCCTCAGTCGAAGAACGTGTGATTGACATCGTCGCCGAGCAACTCGGCGTCAGCAAGGACCAGATTACCCGCGAAACCTCGTTCGTCAACGATCTGGGGGCCGATTCCCTGGATACCGTCGAACTGGTGATGGAACTCGAAGAAGAGTTCGACATCAACATCCCCGACGACGCCGCGGAAAAAATCCAAACCGTCGGCCAAGCCATCGACCACATCGAGAAGGCCGTCGCCAAGAGCGAAAGCTCCTCTTCCTAACGGACTGACATGAAACGACGGGTCGTCGTCACGGGCATTGGCGCAGTCACCTCGTTGGGCAGTCGCGTGGAAGAAGTCTGGACCCGCGTGTGCAACGGCCACAGCGGCGTCCATCCCCTTCAGCGCTTCGACGCCGCGGCCTACCGCGTCCGCTTCGGCGGCGAGGTCCTCGATTCCGATTGGTCCACCGTGGGCTACATCGACGCCAAGGAGGTGAAGCGGCTGGACCGCTTTACCCAGTTCGCCATGGTCGCGGGCATCGACGCCATGCGCGACGCGGGCGTCGAATCGGCCCGCGAAGACCAGTTCCGCTGCGGCGTCATGGTTGGCTCGGGGATCGGCGGCCTGCACGAAATCGAGGCCCAGCACAGCCGGCTGCTGGAAAAGGGACCGGAGAAAGTCTCCGCCTTCACGATTCCCAAGCTGATCGCCAACGCGGCCAGCGGGCAACTCTCCATCGAGTTCGGTTTTCGCGGGCCCAACGCCGCCGTGGTCACCGCCTGCGCCAGTGCCACCAACGCCATCGGCGACGCCTTCCGCGCCATCCAGTACGACGACGCCGACGTGATGATCACCGGCGGCAGCGAGGCCGCCATCACGCCCATGGGGCTGAGCGGTTTTGCGGCGATGCGTGCCCTCTCGGAGCGCAACGACGCCCCCACGCTGGCCAGTCGCCCCTTCGACGCCGGCCGCGACGGCTTCGTCCTCAGCGAGGGGGCCGGCGTGCTGGTGCTGGAAGAGATCGAGCACGCCAAGGCCCGCGGCGCCAAAATCTACGCCGAATTGCTGGGCTACGGCATGAGCGCCGACGCCGGCCACATTACCCAGCCCGACAAGGAGGGCGCCGGCGCCGCCCACGCCATGGCCCTGGCCGTCAAGGATGCGCGGATCGACCCCACCGAGATCGGCTACATCAACGCCCACGGCACCAGCACCCCCCTGGGCGACCAGGCCGAAACCACCGCCATCAAGACGGTCTTCAAAGACCATGCCTATCGCCTCAGCGTCTCCAGCACGAAGAGCCAGTTGGGCCACCTCCTCGGCGCCAGCGGCGGCGTGGAGTTGATCTTCTCCGTCCTCGCCCTGCGCGACGGGATCATCCCGCCGACGATCAACTACGAGACCCCGGACCCGACCTGCGATCTGGACTATACCCCCAATAAGGCGCGGCAACGGAAGCTCACCGCCGCGATGTCCAACAGCTTCGGCTTTGGCGGCCACAATGGCTCGCTGGTCGTCGGCGTGCTGCGGAATGGAAGGTAAGAGAAGGTCTTGGGTCTTAGGACTTGGGTCTTAGTTTCTGTGTTTGGTCCCAAGACCCAAGACCTAAGACCCAAGCCCTTTTCCCTCTTGCCCCATTTCTCCGGGAATCCTATACTTCCGGCCCCCTTCAAGGAGGCTAACGCATGGCCGCAAGGATTCTTTTGGCAGTGGCCTTGGTTTCTGTTCTGGGCGCAGCGACTTGGGCACAGACGCCCGGTCCCAGTCCCGGCCCGGTGGCCGATTCCGCGTGGCGGTCCGCCGACGGGGCGGCGGCGTCCGCGGCCGGCATGGCCGCCGCGCAGCCCGGCAGCGAAGGCCCCCACCGCACCATCGCGCGGGTCAGCAGCGGTTCGGGCACCTTGCCCAACCAGCAGGGCCAAGTGTGGCGGGAATACGACATCAGCCCCTACACCGCCCGCGTGACCACCACCAAACGCCCGGAACAGGCCATCGTCGATTGGATCCTGCGGGAGACCGGCTACGAGGTGTGGCACAGCGAGCCGTTGGGGATTCTCAGCGCCACGCCGCGGACGTTGCGGGTCTATCATACGCCGGAGATGCAGGCGCTGGTGGCCCAGGTGGTGGATCGCTTCCTGGCCAGCGAGGCCGAGAATCAGACCTTCAGCCTCCGCGTGATGACCATCGACAGCCCGAACTGGCGCGTGCGGGCCCAGAGCGTGCTTCACGCCGTGCCGGTGCAGACGCCGGGGGTGAGCGCGTGGATCTTGCACCGCGAGGATGCGGCGGTGGTGCTGGCCGAATTGGAGCGGCGTAGCGATTACCGCGAACACAGTTCGCCGCACCTACTGATCAACAACGGCCAGGCGACGGTGGTTTCCTGCCTGCGGCCGCGGTGCTACGTCCGTGACGTGACGTTGCGGCCGGACATTTTTCCCGGCTACATCCCGCAGAACGCCCAGATCGACGAGGGCTTCTCCCTGGAATTCAGCCCGCTGCTGAGCGTGGACCGGCGGCTGATCGACGCGGCCGTGAAGTGCAACATCGACCAGGTGGAGCGGCTGGTGCCGGTGGAGTTCGACGTGCCGGCGCCGGGGGCGACGCGGCAGCGGGCCAAGATCGAGGTCCCGCAGATGTCGCAAGTCCGCTTCCACGAGCGTTTCCGTTGGCCGGTGGACCAGGTGTTGCTGATTGGCATGGGCATGGTGGCCCCGCCGGTGCCGGTGGACAACCAGGTCACGCTGGGCGGCCTGCCCTTGCCGCTTCCCGCCACGCCTCCCCGCGCCGACCTGTTGCTGATGGTCGAGAGCAAGGGTCCGGCGACCGACGCCGCGCGGTTGCAGCGTGCCGCCGACCGCGAGGCCCGCGTGTATCGCGGGAGGTATTAAGAGGGGCTAGGGGCTAGGGACTAGGGACTAGGGACTAGGGAAAAGCCCCCCGACTGCGTCGCGGGGGCTGCGGTGGCCGTGGCCCGGCTCACTTCTTCCCGGCGGTGGATTTCTTCTCTTCCTCGGTCTTGGTCAGATCGATGTAGGCGTGCTTGCCGCCACTCTGCCTGGCGAGCTTCACCATGAAATCATCGGTGTCGGCCTGCGGACCGGCGCCGAACTCGATGGTGTTGATGATGCTGCCCCCGCCCAGCCGGTCGATCCGCTCCAATTGCTTGGCGGTCAGCTTCGGATCGTCGCCGTCGCTGAGCCAGTAGATCACGTCGGGACGGAGCTTGATCGCCAACATGAGGGCGGCCTCGTGGTCGGTCCCGCCATCGGCCACCACCGACTTGAGGAACTCCACCGCCGACGCCTTGTTCTCATCGGTGCCGAAGACCAGCCTGCCGGGCTGGCCGGTCGGACTGAACAGCCTCGGGCGCTCGTTGTAGGAGATGATCTGGAACTGGTGGACGGAATCGAAGGCTTGCAGGCTGCGGATCAACTCGGTCTTGAGCGCCTCCAGGGGGTTGTGTTCCACGCCCATGCTCCCGGAGCGATCGAACACGTAGACGATCTTGTATCCTTCCCCCTCGATGCCGAACAGCGAGACCTTGGCCTTTTCGCCGGGGGAAGCCTGGGGCGGGCGGCGACTGGGGGCGGGCTTTTCCGGCTCGGCGGCCGGCCCCCGGACCGCCGCGAGGCCCATCGCCAACAGTGCCAGGATGACAGCGGATATCGGTCGTGGAAATCGCATCGCGCTCTCCATTATACCACGGGCTTGCGAGGGTCGATCCCACCGGCCGCAGCCGGTGGGCTTGGGGCGGCTGTGGCCATGATTGCACATACGGGACAGAAACCTGTCCTTTCATCCTTCCCCCGGGCACCCTCTGGGTGGCCCTCCGCCTTCCTCCGGCTCTACCACCTCGCCATACATCAGGTCGAGGATGCCGCCGACGGTCTGGGCATGGTGGCTCTCCAGGAGCACGTCGAGCTTGTCGTGCAGTTGGCGTTTTCGATTCATCTGCTGGACGGCCGCCAGGGCGCCCTCGCGGGTCAAGGCCCCGCCCGCGCCCACGCGGCTGTGCAATTCGTCGAAATCGGCCTCGCGCCAGCCCTCGAACAGGTCTCCCTGGTCCTGGAGCACCTCCTCGACCAAGGGATTGGTCTGCCGATCGAGGCGTCGATAGAGCAACCGCGCCGGGTCGAGAAAGAACTCGTCCACGGAGACGCCCAGCCCTTCGGCCAGGCGGTGCAGGGTGCGGGGGTGCGGTCGGTGGCCGCCGCCGGTGATGCCGCGGATGGTCCGCTCATCGACCCCGGTGCGGCGGGCCACGTCGTGCAAGGAGAGCCGGGCAGAGGCCATCAGCCGCAGCAGGTTTTTTCCCGCGTGCTCGGACATGTACCTATGTATATCAACGGGAGGGTCTCGCGTCAAGGGGGGCGCTGGGCCGTTTTCTTGTGTCGCCGGGGCGAAGGGGACAGTCCCATTTTTGGGGCGACCATGCTTCGCGTGGTGCCCGAAAATCGGGACAGTCCCCTCCCGCGCAGAAAAAAAGCCCGCCACATGCCTGTCAGGTGTCGGCACGTCACGGGCTTCCACCGCGGGAGTATACCCGACGCCTCGTGCGGTGTCCCTGCCAGGAGGCCGGCGGCGAGGCAGCCGCACCAAACGCCCTGGCTATTGGAACTATAGCTTGCCGGGCTCTGAAGGCAAGCAGGAAAAAAAGGGATTAGGGATTGGGGATTAGGGATTAGAAAACCACCAAGCCCACCGGCTGCGGCCGGTGGGCTTCAGTGGGAAACCATGCTCGTCTAATCCCTAATCCCCAATCCCTAATCCCTCTTCTCCCAAGGGTTGGGCCAGTCGCCCCAATGATCCAGGTACATCCGATAGGCGGCCACCTGGTTGGCCTTCTGCCCCAGCCAGGCCTTCGTTTCGGCGATGATTTGCTGCTCGGCCTCCAGGGTGAGCTGCCCGAAGAGCACGCGGCTGCGGAGGAAGACGAAATAGGTGTCCAGCACGTCGCAGCGGCAGTAGTCGTGGATTTCGGCCAGCCGGCCGGCGTCGTAGAGGTCTTGGACCATGTCGCCGTGGACGTCCATTTTGCCCGGCTTTCCCAGCAGGTTGGCCGCCAGGCTCAAGCCGCCGTTGAAGCGGGTCGAGCCGAAGTTAGTCAAAAGTTCGCAGAGGTCGACGTGGGCGGCGACGTTGTAGCGGTTGCGGGGCTGATCGGCCGCTCTGGCCGAGGCGGAAAACCAGCCCGGCAGCGCCAGCCCGTAGCGAAAGGCCGCCAGCTCCAGCAGCGGCAAGTCGAAGCCCCGGCCGTTGAAGCTCACCAGCGTGGGGCGGTGGTACATCTCCCAGCCCCGCCAGAAGTTTTCGGTAATCACGTGCGGGCGGAATTGCGGCTCGTCGAGCACCACCAGGTCGGCGAGGCGGAAATCGGCCGTCAGCTTGGCCACGGCCACGGAGATTGGCAATTGGAAGGTGTAGGGGATAAAATCATTGTCGTATTTTTCCATCAATTCCGCCCGGTACCTCCGCACCGCTTCCGCCGGCTCCAGCGACTGGCCCGCGTAGTGGAGCTTGGCGACCAGCGGGGCATCGGCGATGCTTTCGATGTCGAACACCAGGTAACGAATCGAGGTGGCCATGGCGTGCTCACAAATCGGGGAGACGATCAATTCCCAGCGGCTCTTGCAGCGTTTCTTGCGCTACGTGCGGATCGATACCACGGCCCGCGCCGAAAGCGACACCTATCCCAGCTCGCCGGGCCAAATCGAGCTGGGCCGTCTGCTGGTCGACGAACTCCACGCGGCGGGCGTTGCCGACGCCCGGCAGGACGAATATGGCATCGTTCTAGCAACAATTCCCGCCAACGGCAATGGTTCCCCCCCCGTTGTTGCCCTTTGCGCCCACCTGGACACCTCGCCGGAAACCACCGGCGCGGGGGTCAAGCCGCAGGTGATCGAGCGCTATCCGGGCGGCGACATCGTGCTGGCCGGCGACCCGGCACGGGTGATCCGCTGCAAGGACAATCCCGAGCTGGACCGCCTCCAGGGGCGGACCCTGATTACCAGCGACGGCACGACGCTGCTGGGGGCCGACGACAAGGCGGGCGTGGCCATCCTCATGGAGACGGCCGCCTGGCTCGCGGAACATCCGCGGTTCCGCCACGGGCCGCTGCGGCTCTGTTTCACCTGCGACGAGGAGATCGGCCGCGGCGTGGACCACCTCGACACGGCGGCCATCGGCGCCGTGGCCTGTTACACGCTCGACGGCCAGGGGAGCGACCTCGTCGACGTCGAGACCTTCTCGGCCGACGTGGCCGAGGTGATCGTCCGCGGCGTGAACATCCATCCGTCGATTGCCAAGGGACGGATGAGCAACGCGGTGCGGGCGGCGGCCCGCTTCCTCGACGAGCTTCCCCGCGAGCGACTTTCCCCAGAGACCACCGCAGACCGCCAGGGGTTCCTGCATCCCTATCAAATCAGCGGCGGCGTCGGCGAAGTGAAGCTGCACGTCCTCCTGCGGGATTTCCTGACACCGAACCTGGCCGACCTGGCCGCGCTGCTCCACGAGGCGGCGGACACGGTCAACCGGGAGTTCCCCGCCGGGCACGTCGAGGTCCAAATCAAGACACAATATCGGAACATGGCCGAAGGGCTGCGCCGCGAGCCGCGGGCGGTCGCCTACGCCCAGCGGGCCCTGGAGCGCCTGGGCCACCAGGCGAAGCTGACGATCGTCCGCGGCGGCACCGACGGCTCCCGGCTGACCGAACTGGGCCTGCCCACGCCGAACCTCGCCTGCGGGGCCTACGCCGCGCACTCGCCCTTGGAATGGGCGTGCCTGGACGAGATGGCCCAAGCGGTCCAATGGCTCGTGGCGCTGGCGGAAACCTGGGCCGAGGAGCCGGCGGCCTAACACTGGAGTCCAGAACTCACTACGGGCTGCGCTGGAGCGCGGCGGGTGTCAGTTGGCGCCGACGAGGTGTTCGGCCTCTTCGTCCTCGAACTCCTCTTGCTGGTTTTCTGCCTCGTCCTCCAACTGGGCGTGTTCCAGTGGTCCGGCGGCCCCGCGGCGACTGCCCGGATAGAACAACTCGACGGCGGCGAGAAACTGTTCCAGGTTGGGCGGCGGGTCCATCTGCCGGGCCTCGTTCTGGAACTTCTCCCGCAATTCGTAGACCTGGTGCCGGCCCAGCGGCCAGCGGACGGTGAGGATGTCGTTGATCTCGTTGAGCAGTTGGTAGACGCGGGCGCGGGTCAGGCCCATGGCGCGGGCGGCCTGCCGCACGCTGGTGATGGGCGCCGAGATCCCCAGGCGGTTTTCCGCCAGGCTGGCAATCTGCTGGGTGGCGTCGGTGCGGACCTGTTCCAGCAGGGGGCTGACGAAGTGCTCGAAGATTTCGCCGGGCCCCGGCACGCCCGGAGTTTGCAGCACCTGCCCCAGCCATTGCTCGACGCGGTCGATGCGGTGGGGGACGATCCGCACGACGAGGTCTTCCTGGGTGCCCATGTTGGCCACCAGGACGTGCAGGCTGTGGAAGACTTCGAGGATGGCGCGGACGCGTTTCTCGCCGTGGGTCTTCATGTTGCGGATCTCGCCCAGGGCGTACTTGGTGTAGAACTCCAGGGGCGTGTTCCAGATGACGCGGGTCATGTTGCGGAGGCTGGGGGCGAAGCGGCCGAGTTTCTCGTCGCCCAAGCCGTGCGTGAGCACACTGGCGCGCCACTGGCTCCAGGTGACTTCGGAGACCGCGCCGGGGTTGAAGCCGTCGCCCGGCGCCGCGTCGCCGTTGCTGCCGGACTCCCTCTTGGGAAAGTTCGTCAGGTCGGTAGGCAGTTCGGAGGGGTCGGTATTGGCCGCCCGCGCCAGGAGTGTCACAAAAGAGCACATTTTTTTCTGTCCGATCCCTGGCGTGTTGGACAGTTCGGAGAATGGCGCCCGGAGCAGATCTTCCAGCGTGCGGCCCAAGAAGGCCAGCGGCAGCCGGCGATCTGTCGGCAACGCCCAGTAGGCCAAAGGCTTCTTACGGTGATCGGCGTATTGCTCGGACAGGAGGATCTTCCGCAGGCTCTCGAAGCGGCTGATCACCTGCAACTCCTCGACGGACGCCGTCTTGTTCAATTTCATCATAACTTACTCCTTTTCTCTGCTACACACCTGCAATGCCAGCCAATCCTTGGCTTGGGAAACCGCCGCGGGGTGGGCGGCAAGAAAGCGCCGCCAGCCGCTGCCCGGCTGCCCCGGGGGCGGAGGTCCCCTTCCTTTACCGAATATATTCTTTCACTGTGCGCCCTTCCTGGTCAAGGGGGCGAAAGAAAATTTCCCGAAAACCTGCAAAAGTCGCCGTGGAATACTCAATGATCCCCCAACATGGTAAAATCACTTGGCCTGATTCGACTGCCCTGGCGGACACACCCTGGGGCGAAGCCCCGAAGGTACTCGGCCTGTGGCAAAAAACGCCGCGGAAAAGATGGTTTGCCGCCACTGTCAGGCCGTGCTCGACGCCGGCGACCGCTTCTGCCGTCAGTGCGGTGCGGCCAGCGGCGACGCGATCCTGCTGCCGGGCGAGCCGGTGGCGGCCCCGCCGCCTTCCCGGCCGGGCCAACGCCCACCCCGGCGGGAGAGCGTCTGGGGCGTCTTGGCCATGCTCTTCCTGACACTGGGGCCGCTGGCCTTGCCGATGTTGTGGCGGAGCCGGCAGTTCTCCCGCCTTTGGAAGATCGTGCTGACGGTGATCGTCGTCGTCATCACCCTGCTGATTGTCGCCTTCCTTTGGGAGGTCGTCCCCCAGTGGCTGGCGGAAGTGCGGCAGTTGCGCGAGGCGCTGTCGCCTTGATGCCAAAGCACCCCGCACGCCGGATACTACTCCCGGCGCGCCAGCGGCAGCTCGACGGTGACGCGGGTGCCTGCGCCCGGCGTGCTGCGGACGCTGCACTTGCCGCCCAGCAATCGCACCCGCTGGCGAATCCCTTCCAAGCCGTAGGAGCCGTCGCGCACATTCTCCGGCGCAAAACCGATCCCCCAGTCGCGGACCTCCAGGCGGAGTTGCTCGCCGTGCTGCCGCAAGCTGACGCGGACCTTGGGGCTCTTGCTGTGGTTGCAGGCGTTGGCCAGCGCCTCCTGGCTGACGCGGTAAATGGCATTTTCCAGGATGGGGGCGAGGCGGTCGAACTCGACCTTGGCGTGATACTCGATCTGCGGTCCCTTCTGGCTGCTGGCCTCGTGGACCAGGTGGGCGATCGCCGGCACCACCCCCGATTCGTCCAGGATCGGCGGCCGCACGCCGCCGATGAGGCGGCGGGCCTCGAAATGGCCCTGGCGAAGCATCGTCATCCCGGCGTCGAAGGCCTCGGCGGCCTCTTTGGGCTTCGAGTTCTTCAGCCGCGCAAAGGTTTGCAGTTGCATGATCGCCCCGGCCAACTGCTGCGCCAGGCCGTCGTGGATTTCATAGGCGATGATCTGCCGTTCGTGATCGGAGGAGTCCAGCAGGTGTTTGAGCATGCGGAGTTCCCTCCGCAAGCCGTCCTCGATCTGCTTCCGCGCCGTGACGTCGCAGGCGAAACCCAGGCAGCCCAGCACCGCTCCCGATGGGTCCAGCAGCCGCTCCAGCCGGACGCGATAAGTGCGGCCCGCGGCGCGGTAATCCAATTCGACCGGTTCGCCTTCCAGGGCGCGGCGATGCGCGGCCAGCAGGGCGGCGGCGCCGTTTTCCGAGGCGAGGCACTCGGCCAACGGCTTGCCGGCCGACGGCGGGGACCCCGGGAGGAAGGCCGCCCCCTCGGCCCCAAACGACGCCAGCAGGAGCAGTTGTGAATCGGTGGCCCAGACGGCGCCGGGGATGTGGTCGGCCATCGTGGCCAACAGGACGGGGTTGATGTTCCCTTGCACGTCGCGAATACTCATTCTCAAGTCCCCGGTAGGGTGGATCGAGCCACCCCTGTAAAGGTCTTACCTATGTTCGCATGGCGAGGATTCTGGCGGTAGATACATGATGAATTCGTTTGCCGCTGGTCTTCTTGGGCTGTTTGGTTTTCGGCCCACGCTTGTGCTTCG
>JBKQVT010000093.1:0-53514 GCA_052139835.1 Thermoguttaceae bacterium | reverse complement strand
TGGTCACGTGCCTGCAGCCGAATTCCCGCTGCTGGGACCTGGTTTACCCGGTCGTGCGGCGCCTGGGCCACGATCGTTGCGCCGTGTTGTACGCCGATCCGAAAACGGCCGCCGTGTTGCCGCCGGAGTTCCGCGGCTTGGCGGCCGAACAAGTGATGGGCCACGACGCCGCGGCTTGGAAGCACGACTATCGGCCCTTCTGGAGAGAACTGAAACCGGCCGTGCGGCGGGTGATCGCTCAGTACGGCCTGCCGGGCCGCATCCGTTATCGCCTGGCCGACGCCGTGGTGAGCTGTACGCAGCAGGTTGCCGGGCTGCAGGAGTTTCTCCAGCGGGCGGAACCGGCCGCCGTCGTGACCGAGTACGATCGCAACGGCCTCTGGGCCCCGCTGGTGCTCTCCGCCCGCACCCTGGGCATCCCGACTTATACCCTCGTCCATGGCACGCTCGGCCCCCGCTGCATCGGCTTCTATCCGCTGCTGGCCGACACCGTGTTCTGCTGGGGGAAGATCGATCGCGAGAAGTTTCTGGCCGCCGGCCTTGCGCCCCAACGGGCGATGATCGGCGGTTGTCCGCGCCTGACGCGGGAGCTGGGCCTCGCCCCGGCCGAAGCCCGCGCCGCCATGAACCTGGATCCGCACAAACCGGTCGTGCTGCACGCCACGGTCAACTATCGGCTGCATCGCCTGCAGCTTACGGAGAGCTTTTGCCGCTGTGCCACCGGCCAGGATGCCTTCCAGGCAGTCGTCCGACTCCATCCGGTGGAGACGAAGGCCGAGTACGCCGAGTTGGCGGCAAAGTATCCCGAGGTGCGGTTTACCGCCAGCGGCGAATATCCCTTGGACACGGCTCTGGCAGCGGCCGACGTTGTGGTTGTGCATTCCAGCGGTCTGGGAGGCGACGCCCTGGTGAAGCGCCGCCTGGCCGTCGTCCTGGACGTGATCGACTTTCCCCTGGGTCATGGCCAGGATTTGATCGACCAGGGCGGTTGCCCGCGGGCCCGATCGGCCGACGAGCTGCGGACGATTCTGCTGCGGCTGTTGGGCGATCCGCAGGAGCGCCAGCGCTGCGAGCAGGCGCGGGAGGAGTTCGTGGCCGCGTTCTGCTCGTTTTTCGGCGACGAGTCCGCCCGGCGGATCGCCGAGCACGTCCTGGGGCGATTGCCCCCACTGTCCCCTCTCCCTCCGGGAGAGGGTCAGGGTGAGGGCGTACTGGAGCGGCCATGATGGAAGTTCTTTACGACGCGTTTTACTTGGAGTCGCAGACGTTTGGAATGACGCGGGCATCGTGCAACCTCCTGCGGGCGACCGCCGCAGTGTTTGCCAGCCAGCGACCGGGCGACCGCTTCGCGCTGGCCAATTTCAGCGGCAGCGCCTTGCCGGGTTTCGAGATTCCGGGCGTGACCATCCGGCGGATCCGCGTCCGGCAGCGGCTGGCCATGTACGCCGCCGTATACGTCCCCTTTTGCAGTCCCATTCATCACCTCGGCAGTCGCCCCGACGCGGTCTTCTGGAGCAACCTGTACTACTTCGGCAAGGACGTTGCGGGCATCCGGCAGACGGTCTTCGTCCACGACCTCCGCAGCCTGCGCTATCCGGAGACCTCCTATTCGAAGGAACTGTGGATGACCAAGGCCGCCGTGCGAAGACTGCGGCGGAGCCGCTGCCGGATCGTGACGCCGTCCGCTTGGACGAAGAAAGACGTCGTCGAGCTGGCCGGCATCGAGCCGGACCGCATTCACGTCGTGCCGCACGGCATCGACCGATCGTTTCAGGTCATCGCCGACCGCGGCCGGCTCGACGAGGCCGTGGGGCGGCTCGGCGTGGCCGGGAGGCCTTTCATCTTCTACGTGGGCGGGTTCCGCAAGCACAAGAACTTGCCCATGCTGCTGCGCGCATTTCGCCAATTGCGGCGCCGCGGCGGGCAAGAGGTGCTCTTGGTGCTGGCCGGCGATCATCCCCCGTACCTGGAGCAGATTTTCCAGGAAGCCCAGTACGACGAGGCCGATCGCGCCGCGGTCCGTTACCTCGGCTTTGTCTCCGACGACGACTTGGTCGTGCTCTACAACCTGGCCCTTTGCCTGGCCTTTCCCTCGCGGAACGAGGGATTCGGGCTGCCGATCACCGAGGCGATGGCGTGCGGCTGCCCGGTGGCGGCGTCCAGCGCGACCGCGCTGCCCGAAGTCTGCGGCGGCGCGGCGCTCCTGTTGGATCCGACCGACGTCGGCGCGTGGACCGACGCCCTGGCCACGATCGTCGGCGACGGCGCCCTGCGCAGCCAGCTTCGCCAAAAGGGCCTGGCGCGGGCCGGCGAGTTGAACTGGCGGAAGACCGCCGAGAAGATTCTTTCCTTATTGGCATGAAGAGACGCAACGATGACGTTGTTTAGAGAATGCCGCCGCGGCGACCCGTCTCAAGCGACGACGGCGTCCAGTCGTGACCCGGCTGCCGCCGGCGCCGCGGCCGCGTGGCGGCCGGCCATCGTGCTGCTGCTCTTGCTGGTGGCCGCGGCAAGCATTGCCCTCGGCGGTTACGCCCTGCTTGGCGGCGATTCCCCCTGGCAAGTGCCCATGGCCATCCATGCGGCCAATCCCTCCTTGTTGAACCGCGATCCACTGATCGCCGAGGTGGGGGCGCAATACACCAGCGCGCTGTTTCCGCTGCTGGGTTGCCTGGCGCGGCTGACATCGGTCCCGCTGGCCTATGCGATCGGCTTCGTCGCCGTGAGAATCTTCCTGGTCTTCTCCTATTACCACCTGGCTTATGTCAGCACCCGCAGCCGGGCTGTCGCCCTGATCGCAGCCGTGGTTTTGACGAGCTTTACCCACGGCTACCTGGGGACCTACTTGGGGGCGGTTCCCTTGGTGGAGCGCGGGCTGCTGGTTCGAAGCGCCGCGCTGCCCTTGGCCTTCATGGCCTTGGCCGCCGCGATCGGGCAGCGGCACGCGCTGGCGGCCGTATGGCTGGGCTTGACGTTTCTGTTCCATCCGGTCACGGGCATCAATGCCTTCGGCGTCTGCCTGGTCTACGGAATCTTGTCGTACCGCACGCTGGCATGGCGACCCTTCCTGCTGGCCGTCTTGGCCGTCGGCGGCGTGATCGGCGGGTATGTCTTTTTCATGGGCGGCGAGCGGCACGTGCCGCTTTTCCTGGACCCGCAATGGCGGCACATCGTCGACGAGACCGTGGGCGGATACGTCTTCATCACGCCGGAAATTGCGGCGAAGAAGTTCTGGGCGACCGTGATTCCGGGCTTGCTGGCCGTGCTCGTCACGCGGTCTCCCCGCTTGAGCGCCATCTACTACCGGTTTGCCGTGGCCGCGGGGCTGGCCGTCGTGGTGCATTTCCTGGCGGCTGACGTGGCCGGCTTCGTTCCCCTTTTCCACTGTTGTCCCGAGAGGGCATCCTTTGCCCTGGTGGCCATTTCGGGGATCGGACTGGCCGCGATGATCCATGAACTCTGGCGACTCGGCCGGCGATCTTCCCGCGCCCTGGCAGCCGCGCTGCTGGCGGGCCTGTTGCTGCAACTGCACTTCCTGCTGATCGCAATCCTCTTTACCGCCTCCCTGCCGATGCTGATCGGCCGCGAAGGAGCGGGCACAATCAAGAGACCGTCTCTGCGCGCCGTCGGCTGGGGCTGCGGATTGCTGTCGCTGGGGCTGTTGTTGGTCTTCGGCCGCGCCGTGGTCCGAGCAGTGCGGGCGAACGACCTTTCCCATCGCCTAGTCAGCGTGCTGCTTCAGACTCCGGACGACGGCAGGCTGCGACTCGAGGGCCTTGGCGACGTGCGGCGGCTTGGCATCAGCGATGACGACTTCGTCAACACCCAACGGTGGATCAAGGAACACTCCCAGGCCGGCGACACCATTCTTCCCCCGCGCGGCACCGCTCGTGGCTGGCAGGTGTTCTCCGAGCGCTCCTATGTCGGCACCGGTTCGCTTATTTACTACACGAACCTTTCCCGAGAGCTCGCCCTGCGGTATGACGGCTTCGTGAAGCGCGTGCCGTCGGGGGCGAATTTGTCCTGGCGAGAGATGGTCCAGTTTGGCCGCCGGGAGGGCGCCGACTGGATCGTTGTCGACGAGCGGGGCTGCCGGCGCCGCGACGGCGATCCTGCGCCCCGGTTTTCGGCCGGCCCGTATCATGTCTTCCAAGCGAATCGTTAATCATCCCGTGCAACCCGCGATCGTCCACGCTGCCGACTATGCGGCCCCCTACGGCGGCAATTTCATGGCCTCGCTGGCGGCGTTGGCGGCGCTCGGCCGGCAAGAAGGCTTCCGCATGGTGACGGCCTTGCCGGAGGAGGCGCGCGGGAAGCCGTGGTGCGCCGCGCTGGCGGAGGGCGGCCAAAGCCTTCACTTCCTGCCCGATAGGGCATCGACGTTCCAATACGCGCGAAAGCTCGCGGAGATCGCCACCGCGGAAGAGGCGGTCATCCTCCATACCCATTTCACGAAATACGACGTCGCCGCCTGGCTGGCGAAGTGGATGCTGCGGCTGCGGCGACGAAGGCTGCAAATCGTCTGGCACGCCCATTCGGACGTGCCCACGGCAGGGCCGAGGCGGCGGCTGAAAAGTTTCATCAAATACCGTCACATCGGCTCCGCGGTCCGCATGATCGCCGTCGCGGAACCGGTTGCCGAGGGCCTGCGCGCCGCCGGCGTTTCCCCGGCCGCCTTGCGCGTGGTCAGCAACGGCATCGACCTGCAGCGCGCCACCGCGGCCAGCCGGCCGCGGGCCGAGGTGCTCGCGTCGCTGGGCCTGGAGGATGGCCGGCAACTCCTGCTGTTGTTCGGTTACGAGCCGCTGATCAAGGGCGTCGACCTGGCCTTCGACATGGCGGGCACTTTGACCGCGGAAGGATATAAGATCGCCTTGGGGATCGTGGGCACGGAGAAACTCCGGCGGTACGCCGCGATGCGCGCCGCCGAGCGACCGCTCCCCTGGCTTCGCCTCCTGGCGCCGCAAGAGAACGTGGCCGACCTCTACCAGGCCGCCGCCGTCTTCCTGTCGCCCAGCCGGAGCGAAGGGCTCCCCTACTCCGTCTGCGAGGCGATGGCCAACGGCCTTCCCGTCGTGCTCAGCGACATCCCCGCGCTGGCCTTCGCGCATCGCAGTTGCGGGGCGGTGTTCTCGCTGGCGGGCGACAGCCGGTCGCTGGCCGAGGCCGTCCGCGCCGTCTTGCATTGGACGCCGGACGAGCGGCGGCAGTGCGGTCAGGCCAACCAGGATCTCGTCCGCAACGAGTTTGACTTGCAAGTCTGGGCCCGGCGCGTGTTCGAAGTCTACCAGGAAGTCCTCCAAGGGAAAGATTAGCTCGGCGCCGCGGGCGCCGTGGACCCCATGTGCGGAATTTGCGGAATCTTTCGGCCTGACGGCGGACCGGTCGCGCCCCAGCGCGTGACGCGGATGCGCGACGTCATGACCCGGCGGGGCCCCGACGACGCCGGGCTGCAGTGCGGGCCGGGATTCGCCCTGGGGCATCGCCGGCTCTCCATCATCGACCTCTCGCCGGCCGGTCATCAGCCCATGGAGAACGAAGATGGCCTGGTCGTCATCACCTTCAACGGGGAAATCTACAACTTCGCCGATCTCCGCCCCGCCCTGGAAGCGGCGGGACACCGCTTCCGCTCCCGCACCGACACCGAGATGCTCCTGCACGGCTATGAACAATGGGGCCTCGAGGGGCTGCTGCGGCGGATCCGCGGCATGTACGCCTTCGCCATCGTCGACCTCCGTCGGGCGGCCACGATCCACCTGGTCCGCGACCCCTTGGGCAAAAAACCGCTCTTCTTCCGCTGGAGCGGCGGAGAATTGCTGTTCGCCTCTTCGGCGCGGGCCTTGGCCGAGGCCCTCGACGCGCCCCCCGACGTCGATCCCGTTTCGGTCGACGCCCTGCTGTGGAACCGCTATATCCCCGGACCGCGGACGATCTTCGCCGGCGTCGAGAAGCTGCCGCCCGGACATGCCTGGAGCCTGGCCAACGACGGCTCGACCACGATGGTTCGGCACTGGCGGCCGGATTTCATCCATCCCGAGGAAGGGATCGGGGAAGACGTCTGGCTCGAGCGCGTCGAAGATGCCCTGACCACCGCGGTGCGGCGGCGATTCGTGGCCGACGTGCCGGTGGGGGTGATGCTCTCCGGCGGCGTCGACTCCAGCCTGGTGACGGCCATTGCGGCCAAGACGATGGGGGCCGTGGAAACGTTCTGCGTGGCCAACGAAGATGCCGCCCGCGACGAGAGCCGCTATGCGCTGGCCGTCGCCCGCCGCTACCACACCGACCACCACGTGCTGCCGGTGCGGAGCGACGCGCGGGCGAACCTGCCGCAATTGGTCGCTGCCATGGGCGAACCGCTGGCCGACGCCTCGGCGGCCAACCTGCTGGCCATCGCCCAACTGGCGCGGCGGTCGGTGACCGTGGTGCTCACCGGCGACGGCGGCGACGAGGCCTTTGGCGGTTACACGGAGTTTTGGGGCGTTTACTGGGCCGAGCGCATCCGGCGACGGCTCCCCGGCGCGCTCGACGGACTGCTGCGCAGCGGCGCCGAGTTTCTTCGCCGCCGGGGCGGAACCGTGCGGCGGGCAGGGACCTTTCTCGCCATGGCCGCCAACCCGCTGGAGGACACCTTCGGCCGCCTTCATTCCGCGGACGCCACGCTGCGGCGGAGGCTGTACACGCCCACGTTCTCCGCCTCCTTGCAGGGGCATCAACCGTGCGAACATATCTACGATGCGCTGGCCCCCACGGCCGGCGCCGCCTGGTCCGATCGCCTCATGCAAGCCCACATGCAGACCGTCCTGGCCGACGATTACCTCCCCAAGGTGGACCTGGCGACCATGGGCGCCAGTCTCGAAGGCCGCTGTCCGTTTCTCGATTTCGACCTCGTCGAGCTGGCCATGCGCATGCCTCAGAAAGTGCGCTTCCGCGGCGGCAGGCCCAAGGGGCTGTTGCGGGAATTGGCGCGGCGGTACCTGCCGGCCGCAGGCGTTGATCGCCGCAAGCAAGGGTTCGATGCGCCGATCGGGCTGTGGTTTCGACTGCACTGGAACGACCTGACGGGCCGCTTTATTCTCGGACCCAACGTGGAGCGCCGTCGCTGGTTTCGCCGCGAGGCGCTCGAACAACTGGTGGAAGAACATGCCCGCGGCGCCGACCACGGCCAGTTGCTGTGGGCGCTGCTGATCCTGGAACTGTGGCTGCAAATGGCGGTGGAGAGGACCCTCAGTCCCGAGGGAATTCTTTGAATCCCCCGGTTGCGAAGACCATGCCTGCGAAAGTGACCCATTTGATCGCCACCTTGATGCGCGGCGGGGCGGAGAAGCAGCTTTGGTGCCTGAGCACCGCGCTGGAGCGTCGCGGCTGGCGGCAATCGGTCATCGCCTTCAGCCCCGGCGGGGTATGGGAGCCGCGCTTCCGCGAGGCGGGCATTCCCGTCTGCTGCCTGGCGCGCCATTGGTTCAAGCCCTGGCGGCTGTGGCAGCTTCGCCGCCTGTTGGGCCGGGAGAAACCGCAAATCCTCATGTCCTGGTCGCCGGCCACCGCGGTCTATGCGCGCTGGGTTTGCCTGGGCGGCGGACCGCTGCGGGTGGTCGGCGTCCGCGGCGACTTGACCGTCGATTCCAACTCGTGCCGGCCGGCGCGGCATTTTCGCCTGCTCCGCGACGCCTTGGAGCACGCCGACGCCGTGGTGAGCAATTCGCAGTGCAACCTGCAGGTCCTCTACGACCGCGGCCTGCGTCTCCGCCGCGGCGAGGTGGTCCGCAATATCGTGAATGCCCCGGGCAGGGCCAAGCCCGGCGATCCGGCGGCGGCGCCGCGGATCGTCGCCATCGGGGCGCTGATCCCCCGCAAGGCGTACGACGTGTTGTTGCAGGCGGCGGCCTTGTTGGCCGGCGCGGGAAAAGCGTTCGAGTTGTGGATTGCCGGCGGCGGTCCGGAGCGGTCGCGGTTGGAGGCCCTGGCCGCCGCACTGCAGGTGGCCGAGCGGGTGCGTTTTCTCGGCGAGGTGGCCAATGCGCAAGATTTGTTGGTCGACGCCCACGTCTTTGCCCACCCGGCCCGCAGCGAGGGGCTCAGCAACGCCGTTCTGGAGGCCATGGCCGAGGGCGTTCCGGTGGTCGCCACGCCGACCGGTTCCACGGTAGAATTGATTGAACAAGACCGCACGGGGTTGCTGACGGCGGTGGGATGTCCGCAAGCGCTGGCTGCCGCGCTGGGGCGGCTGTTGGACGATCCGTCGCTGCGGGAGAAGCTGGGCCAGGCCGGCCTGGCTCGCGTTCGTGCCGAGTGCAGCGAGCGGCGCGTGGCCCAGCGATACGAGGAGATTTTCACCGGTCTGCTGGCAGACCGATCCATGCAGGAGAAAGTCCTTGGATAGAATCGTTTTTTGCTGTCTGTGGGCGTTGGTGTTCATCGTGCCCTGGGAAGAGAACTTCACGATTGCGGGGTTCGAGAGCTTCTCGCGGATTTTCGGGGCGCTGGCCTTCCTGGGTGGGATTGCCTTCATCGGGGCCACCCTGTCCGCGAAACCGTTGCACCGCGCGCTGATCGTGTTGTTCTTCTTCGCGGTCTGGAGCTTCACGTCGATGATCTGGAGCATCGACCGCGCCGCCACGTTGGACCGCAGCATCAGCTTCATGTTGCTGGTGGTGTTCTCTTGGCTCATCTATCAATTCACCGATACGCCCTCGCGACAGCAGTGGTTGATGCGGGCCTACATTTTCGGGACGGCGATCGTCCTGGCAGCCATGTTTCTCGGCGTCGTCCATTTCGCCGAGTCCTCCGGCGAAGGGGCACATCGCTTCACGGCGAAAGGCGCCAATCCCAACGGCCTGGCCTTCGCTTACATCACGTCCATCAATTTCGCCCTCTACCTGGTCACTCGGCCCGGCCAGAAGGTCAAGGGCTTCATGAAGGCGGCCTACTGGGTTTTCATCGTGCTGGCGGGGTGCGGCGTCTTCTATACCGGCTCGCGGTCCGGTGCGCTCGGCTTGGGCATCTGTGGTTTCTTCAGCCTGGTGACGATGTTCCGGGTGGTAGGATGGAAGCCGGCCGCGATCTTGGTGATCTGCATCGCCGTGATCGGCTTTCTGGTCGTGGAACTCGTGCCGGGATTCCTCCTCTCGCGCGTGGGCGAGGGGCAGTCGGCCGCCAGCTTCCAAGATCGGCTGGCGGCGTGGCAGGGAGGGCTGGCCAAGTGGAGCGAGCGGCCGCTGCAAGGATATGGGTCGGCGACCAATGGAGGCCACGAGATGATGCTTGCCCATAACACGCTCGTCACCGTGCTGGTGGACACCGGCCTCGTGGGATTCGGCCTTTACACGGCATTTTGGCTCCTGCTGCTGTCCGCCCTGCTCTCCTTGCCCAAAACGGAGATGACCTTCTGGCTCGTTGTGTTCGCCTCCTTCGCCCCATCCTTCCTTTCCGGCAGTGCCGAGCACGATAAGGTGTTGTGGCTGCTATGCGCCATGGTGCTTGCGCAGGCGGCGGCGTTGCGGAGCAGGGCCGTGCCATCGGCGCCGCGGACCACTGCGCGACTTCGCCCGACCTGAAGCGCGGCTTTTCCTGACCAAGATTGCGTCCAATGTCCAACGCCAACAACTTGACGCGGCTTGCCGGTTGGGGGAGATACCCCGCGGTCGAAGCCGTCGAGTTGCGCTCGGAGCAACTCGAACAAATTACCGCCGAGGCGACCCTCTCGCGCGGGCTGGGCCGTTCCTACGGAGACTCGTCGTTGCCGGCCGGGCCCGGCCTCGTCGTGGCCAACACCACGGCGGCCGACCGGTTGCTGGCTTTCGACCCGCAGTCCGGCATGCTGCGGGGTGAGGCCGGCCTGTCGCTGCTGGCCCTGAATCGCTTGTTGCTGCGCCGCGGCTGGTTCGTGCCCGTCTCGCCGGGCACGCAGTTCGTCACCCTGGGCGGCATGGTCGCTTCCGACGTCCACGGCAAGAATCATCACGTCGACGGCTGCTTTGGTCAGCACGTGCGGAGCCTCAAGCTCCGCGTGGCGGACGGTCGGGTGCTGGAATGTTCCGACGAGCACGAGCGCGAGCTCTTCCGCGCGACCATCGGCGGCATGGGATTGACCGGCCACATCCTCGAAGTGGAGTTCCCCATGCGCCGCATCCCCTCGCCTTGGATATGGGGCGAGAGCCGGCGGATCGACGGTTTGGACGCCATGGTGGCCGGTCTGAAAGAGGCCGCCAAGACTTGGCCCATGACGGTGGGCTGGGTCGATTGCCTGGCCCGCGGCGACGGCCTGGGACGCGGCATCCTCATGACCGGCCGCTGGGCGGAAGCCCACGAGGCGCCGCCGCGACCGCCCGCGGTCAAACGCGGCTTCCGCATCCCCTGCCAATTCCCCCACTGGGTGCTGGGCTGGTGGAGCATGAAGGCCTTCAACCTGGCTTACTACTGGAAACACGTCCGCCGCACGCACCGCGGCATCGTTCATCCCGACGCCTTCTTCTACCCCCTGGACGCGCTGGATGATTGGAATTTGATCTACGGGCGGCGCGGCTTCACCCAGTACCAATGCGTGCTTCCCCAGACGGACGACAACGGCCCGGCCCGCCGCTTCCTGGACTTGTTCACGTCGGCGGGCGGGATGGGGTTTCTCTGCGTCATCAAGGATTGCGGTGCGGAGGGGAAGGGCATGCTCTCCTTCCCGCGTCCCGGCATCTCGATCGCCATGGATTTTCCCATCCATCCGCGAAAGACGCGGGAACTGGTCGACCGGCTCAACGAGTTGGTCGTCGCGGAAGGGGGGAGGATTTACTTGACCAAGGACGCGCTGACCAGCGGCGCGCATTTTCGCGCGATGGAACCGCGGTTGGACGCCTTCAACGCGGTGCGGCGGCAATGGGACCCGCAGGGAAAGATCCGCAGCGCGCAGTCGCTGCGGTTGTTGGGAGACAAGCCATGAACGTCGTGCTTTTTGGGGCCACACGTGGCATGGGGAGGTCGTTGGCGCGGCTGCTGGCCGCCCGCGGCGAGCGGCTCTTTCTGCTGGAGCACGTCGCCGAAGAATTGCAGCGCTCGGCGCATGACTTGGAGATCCGCGGGGCCAGCGGACCGGTCGAGACCGCCGCTTGCGATCTTCTCCAGCCGGAGACGTTCGCCGCAGCGCTGGAAGCGGCCCAGGAAGGACTCCACAGCATGCAGACGATCGTGGTCACCGCCGGGCTGTTCGCCCCCCAGGAGGAATTGGAGCAGGACCCGCGGCGAGCCGCCGCGCTGCTGACCGCCGACTTCACCAACACCGTGCTGTTCTGCGAGGAGGCGCGGAAGCGGCTGCTCGCCCAGGGAGGGGGGACGCTCTGCGTCTTCAGTTCCGTGGCCGGCGAACGGGGCCGCAAACCGGTGATCCTCTACGGCGCCGCGAAGGCCGGCCTCTCCCGCTACCTGGAAGGGCTCGATCACAAGTTTCGCGCCCGCGGACTGAAGGTCGTGTGCGTGAAACCCGGCTTCGTCAAGACCGGGATGACGTGGGGACTGAAACCGCCGCCGTTTGCGGGCCAGCCGGACGACGTGGCCCGGCGGGTCTTGCGGGCCATCGATCGCGGCTGGCCGGAGGTTTACGTGCCGGCGGCATGGCGCTGGGTGATGCTGGTCATTCGCAACCTGCCGCGGACGGTGATGCGGAGGATCAAGTTTTGAAACGCCCACACACGACCGTCGGTATGCTCGCCAGCCTGTTTCGCCTGGCTCGTCCGGCCCATTGGATCAAGAACGTCTTCGTTCTCATTCCGGTGCCGTTTGCGCTGGCGGCCAGGTTTCACTTGGAACGGCTGCCGTTCCTTTACGGGCTGGTGGGTTTCTGCCTGGTCAATTCGGCGGCCTACATTCTCAACGACGTGTGCGACGCGGCGGGGGACCGTTTGCATCCCCGCAAACGCCGCCGTCCCGTCGCCGCCGGAACCGTGACCCGCCGCGCTGCCCTGATCGAGGCCGGGGTCTTGCTGTTGCTGGGCATCGTCCTCTGCCGGGCCGCCGGCAAGCCCCACGTGATGTTCATCGTGTTGGTCTACCTCGCCGTCAACCTGGCCTATACCCTGGGCGCCAAGCACGTGGCGCTGCTGGACGTCTTTCTGGTTTCCTCGGGGTTCGTGCTGCGGGTCTTGCTGGGCTGTGCCTTGCTCGCTGCGCCCCCCTCGGCATGGCTGCTGTTGTGCACCTCCTGCCTGGCGCTGTTTCTGGGCTTTGCCAAGCGCCGGGCCGACCTGCGTGCCGGGCTCAATCACGAGCATCGCCCCAGCTTGCGCGGCTACACCGTCGGCTTCCTCGATCAGGCGACCTCCATTTGCGCCGGCATCGCCATCCTGGCTTATGCGATTTACTGCATCGACTCCCATGCCTTTGTCCCCGAGCGCGAAATGGCCTCCATGCCCTTCGTGGCCTATGGCATCCTCAATTACCTGCGGCTGGCCACCACCAAGAACCTGGGCGGTTCGCCGGTGGAGGTGGCCTATTCGTCCCTTTCCACCCAACTCTGCGCTTTGGGCTGGATTGCCGCGGTCCTCTGGAGTCTCAACGTTAACATCTGGTAAGATGGTCCCATGAGTTCCAACGCTGAAGATAATGCGGCGGCCGCGGCTGCTCCTCCCAGCACCGTAGGCAAGCTCTCGGTCCTGATGCCGCTCTACAACGAGCGCTGGACGCTCTCGACGATTATCC
Source organism: Thermoguttaceae bacterium (assembly GCA_052139835.1). GTDB lineage: Bacteria > Planctomycetota > Planctomycetia > Pirellulales > Thermoguttaceae > JBKQVT01. Next base: position 40,836 of record JBKQVT010000093.1, on the reverse strand, counting down.
GCCGCGTCCTGGCCGTGCCCCTCGACCTGGAGTTGGAGCTGATCGTGGTCGACGACGGCTCCAGCGACGGGTCGTGGGAGGAGTTGCAGCGGGTTGCCGGCGGAGACCCCCGCATCCGCGTCTTCCGCCACGACCGCAATCGCGGCAAGGGCGCCGCCATCCGCACCGCCATCGGACAGATGAGCGGCGACGTCGCCGTTGTCCAGGACGCCGATCTCGAATACGACCCCAACGATTACCTGCGGCTGTTGACGCCCATCCGCGACGGGCGGGCGGAGGCCGTCTTCGGCTCGCGCTTCAGCGGCGAGACGCACCGCGTCCTCTACTTCTGGCACAGCGTGGGCAACAAGCTCCTCACCATGCTGGCCAACATGGTCAACGACGTCAACCTCACCGACATGGAGACGTGTTACAAGATGGTGCGCGCCGACGTGCTCCGCCAGCTTCGCCTCCAGAGCAACACTTTCACCTTGGAGCCCGAGATCACCTGCCGCCTGGCCCAATGGGGCGCGCGGATCTACGAAGTGCCCATCAGCTACTCGGGCCGCACCTACCTGGAAGGGAAGAAGATCAAGGCCGTCGACGGCTTCAAGGTCTTTGGGGAGCTGTTCCGCTGCCGCTGGCTCGACCCGCAGTTCACCCATCACCGCGGGCTCTACGTGTTGAAGTCGATCGCGCGGGCCCGCAAGTTCAACCGCTGGCTGCTGGCCGAGTGCGGTCCCTGGCTGGGGGACCGGGTCCTGGAGGCCGGCGCCGGCATCGGCAGCCTCAGCGCGCTGTTGTTGAGCCGCTCGCGGCTCGTTCTGCTGGATTGCGACCCGACGTTCATCGGGCGTTTGCAGGACCAGTTCGGCCAGCGCGGCAACGTCCGCGTGATCCAGGCCGACTTGACCAGGCCCGAGGATGCGGCGCTCTGGAAGGACGAGCGGATCGACACCGTCCTCTGCTCGGGCGTCCTGGAGCGCCTCGGTCCCGACGAGGAAGTGCTGCGGATGTTTCACGACGCGCTGGAGCCGGGCGGCCATTGCCTCGTCGTGGTGCCGGCGGAAATGTCGCTCTACAATGCCCTGGACCGCGCCCAGGGGCATCAGCGACGCTACGCAGCGGCGGAACTGCGCGAGAAGATGGAGCGGGCGGGCTTCGAGGTGGTCTTCTCCCGCAGCGTGGGCAAACTGCGATCGCTGGCCTGGTGGCTTTGGGGCCGGGTGCTGCGCCGCCGCCGGGTGAGCCCGCGGCAAATCGTCTGGGCGGACCGGCTCTTTCCCCTCACCCGGCTGCTGGATTATTGCCTGCCCGTGGCCGGGGCAACGTTGATTATGGTGGGCCGGCGGCGGGAGAAATCGTGATTCCTTGCCCCCACGGGACAAGATCGAAGTGAACATGAGGAAACTCAGCGCCGGCACCCTGCTGCGGTGTCCCCGTTGCTGGCTGGCGGTGCAACTGGCGGGGGTCCTTCTCGTCGCCGGCCTGGCGGGGCTGGGGCGACTCCGGATGGAACCCGATAGCAAAAGCTATGTCGACGCCAGCCGGGCGCCCTTGGCCGAAGCGATGGGGGGCATCCGCACGCTGGGCTATCCGTTGCTGCTGCGCGGGGTGGCTGCTGTTTCCCCCGACTATCATCTCCTGCCCTGGGTCCATTTGGCCATGTTGCCGGCGGTTGTGTTCTTCTTCGATTTCGCGCTGCGGCGGTTTGGGGTTTCTCCCTGGGCGGCGCTGGCGATCAGTTCGCCGTTGGTCTATGCGGCGCTGCCCCGGCGCACGCCGGTGGCGGACTTGCTCAGCGATTTCGCGGCCATGATGCTGGCGGTGATGACCGTGGGCTGCCTGCTGTGGGTGGTCGCCGAGCGACGGAGAATTCTTCCCTGGCTGGCATTGACGCTCTGCCTGGCGGCTGCCTACCAGGTGCGGCCTGCGTATCTCTTCCTGGTTCCGCTGGTTCCCTGCTTGGGGATCGTGTTTGCCCTGGTGTGGAGCAAGGGCAGGGCGTTGCCGCCGGCCTGGAAGGGGCTCGCCGTGGGGCTGCTGGCCTCCGCCACGCTGCCGCTATTGGCCTATTGCCTGCTGCGGCGAGAAATCGTGGGCGAGTTTGGCCTCGTGAGCTTTGCGGGATTCAACCGCTCGGTGCTCGCCGTGGAACTGCTCGATCGGCCGATGATCGACGGGGAGTTGTCCCCGCGCTTCCGGCCGTTGGCCCGCGAGATCATGGCCCAGCGCCAACGGATGGGCATGACGCCCGCCTTCGGTCCAGGACTGTACGTGAACCTGGGACAGTACGAGGCCAACTTCGCCACGGACCTTTATAAGATTAACCTGCCCACGGTCCGGCGCTTCTGCGGCCCGGAGCTGGCAGCCTGCAATCGGGAACTGACCGACTTTTCCCGGGAAGTGATCGGCTTGCGGAAGGGCCGGTGCTTGCTGTGGGTCGTGGAGAGCGCTGCCCGAGCCCTGACGAAGATCCTTTGGTTCCAGTGGATTTTCTATGTGCTCCTTCCTGTGGCCGCCGTGGTGCTGGCGGTTCGGCTGTGGATGGGGCACGCGCCGCAAGCGCCGAAGACTTCCGCAGGGCTTCCCTCCCCGCTTGTGCCGGACGACCGCGCTGCCGGTGTCCGGGGCAGGGGGGGCGCCCGCCCGGAGGCCGGAAAACCGTCCCTGTCCCTCGGCTTCCCGCACGTCCTCGTGCTGCTGGCCGTGCTGGCGGGGGGCTACTTCCTCGGCTACATGGGCTTGATTTGCGCGTCGGGGACCGGCGGGGATTCGCGGGTGGTTGTGCCGGCCGGGGTGTTCCTGCCGTCGCTGCTGACGTTCTGGATCGTTGGTCAATGGGAGAAAGTCGCCTTCGCGGAGGCGCCTCGGCGAGACAAGCGTTGAAAATCATCTATATTACCGCGTACGCGCCCTTCGGGCCTAACGAGCCGTTCTTTGTCCCCGAAATAGCGGAATGGTTCCGCCAGGGGCATGAACTGGTGCTGGTTCCTCGAACCGCGACCGGACCGATCGTCCACCGCGAAGTCCAAGGGCTGGAGAAAAACTCGCTGGCGGCGCCCTTGCTGTGCGGGAAGATCCTGGGGGCAGCCGTCGCCGAATCGTTCTGCCATCCGCTTCGTGTCTGGAGAGCGGCGCGGCGGATTCTCGATCCCCGGCATATCACCATGTTGCCGCGCAATCTCCTCGTGTTTTCCAAGGGACTGTGGATCGGCCGGATGGCACGCAGTTTGAAAGCAGAGCACATCCACGCGCATTGGGCGACCACGACGGCCACGATGGCAATGACGGCCGGCGAGGTGTCGGGAATCCCCTGGAGCTTTACGGCGCATCGGGGCGACATCGCAACCAACAACTTGCTGGCGACGAAGGTGGCGCGGGCGAGTTTCGTGCGCTACATTTCCGCAAGCGGCGTGAAGATGGCGGAGGCCCTGGGAGTTCGGCATCCACCCGGCAAGATTGCCGTCATCCACATGGGAGTGACGGTCCCCGCGAGTCCTGCCGCCCCGTCCGCCGCCCGCCAGAGGCCGGTGCTCCTCTGTCCGGCCAACTTCCTCCCGGTCAAGGGTCATCAGTATCTGCTGCGGGCCATGGCCATCCTGAAGGATCGCGGCGTGGCCTGCTCCCTGCAGCTCGTCGGCGACGGCGAACTGGAGAAACCGCTGCGCCAATTGGCCGCCGAGCTGGCGCTGGACGACACGGTGCAATTTCTCGGCTACCGGCTCCACGAAGAGATTTTGGGCCGCTATCAAGAGGGGGCTGTGGATGTCGTGGTCCTGCCGAGTGTCGACTTGGGCAATCACCTCCACGAGGGCATCCCGGTGTCGCTCATGGAGGCGATGGCGGAGGGCATCCCGGTGGTTTCCACGACCACCGGCGGCATTGGCGAACTCTTGCACGACGGGGCGGGCTTGATGGTGCCGCCGGGGGACCCGGCCGCCCTGGCCGAGGCCCTGGAGCGGCTGATCCGCTCCCCGGAGCTGCGGCGACAACTGGGCGATGCCGGCCGCCGCCGCGTCAGCGAAGAATTCAGCATCGAGCGCGTCGTGGCTCAACTGGCAACGCAGATCCGCGCCGCCGGCGCGAGAGAACTATGAAGATTTGGTTGGTCGTGATCGGCGAGCCGGTGCCCGTGGGCGAGGGCGTCCATGACCGCCTGCACCGCGGCGGATATTTCGCCACCTTCCTGGCCGACCACGGCCACGAGGTGACCTGGTGGACCTCGACCTTCGACCACATGCGAAAGAAGCACCGTTTCCAGGAGGACGCGACGGTCGAGGTCAACCCACGGCTGCAAATCCGCTTGTTGCACGGCGGCGGCTACCGCTCGAACATTTCACTGGCGCGTTTGCGCGACCACCGGGCGATTGCCGGGAAGTTCGCCCACCTGGCCGCCGCGGAGGCCGACGCTCCGCAGATCATCGTCGCCGCGCTGCCGACGATCGGGTTGTGCCTGGAGTCGGTCCAGTTTGGGCAGCGCCGCGGTGTGCCGACTGTTTTGGACATGCGCGACATGTGGCCCGATATTTTCGTCGATACCGCGCCGGGAGCCGCCCGGCCGTTGCTGCGGCTGCTGCTGGGCGGCATGTTCCGCCAGGCGCGGCAGGCGTGCGCCGGCGCCACGGCGATCACCGGCATCACCGAGGCCTTCGTCGACTGGGGCCTGAAGCGCGGCGGCCGCGTGCGGTCGGAACTGGACCGGGCCTTCCCCATGGGCTACCTGTCCGCGCCCCCGGCGGCGGAGAAGATCGCGGCCGCGGAGAAATTCTGGGACCAGCAGGGCGTGGTCGCCGACCCGCAACGGCCGCTGGCCTGCTTCTTCGGCACGCTGGGCCGGCAGTTCGACTTGGACAGCGTGCTCCGCGCGGCCCGCGAGCTGCACGCCCGCGGCAGCCGCTTCCGCTTCGTGCTTTGCGGGGCCGGCGATCGTTTCGAGCACTACCGGGCGTTGGCCGCCGGGCTGCCCAACGTGCTGCTGCCCGGCTGGGTCGACGCGGCCGCCATCCACGTGCTGATGCGGCGGTCGGCCTGCGGGCTGGACCCGCTCTCGGACCGTTACGACTTTCTCGCCACGATCAACAACAAGGCGATCGAGTATTTCAGCGCCGGCTTGCCGGTGATCTCCAGCCCGCGGCGGGGCACGTTGGCCGAGTTGTTGGCCGCGGAGGAGTGCGGTTTGAGTTACGACCTCGGCGACGCCGCCGGGTTGGCCCGCGCGCTGGCCCGCCTGGCAGATGAGCCGGGTCTGCGGGAGCGGATGGCGGAAGGCGCCGGGCGGCTGTTCCAGCGGAGCTTTACCGCCGAAAAAGTCTATGGTAGCATGATGGAATACCTGGAGAAGATCGCCGGCAGGGGCCGAAACGGGGCGGCAGCGCCGGCAGACCGATGATGGCGAGGGCTTGAGGGCAACGTGGGCAAGCGGCTTTTTGACGTCGTGGCCAGTGCGGTCGGCCTGATCCTCGCCTCGCCCCTGCTGTTGGCGATTGCGGCCTGGATCAAGCTCGACTCGCCGGGACCGGTGTTTTATCGCGGCCGCCGCGCGGGGCGCGACGGCAAGCCCTTCGGCATTTTCAAGTTCCGCTCCATGGTCGTCGACGCGGACAAGATCGGCGGGCCCTCGACCTCCGGGGACGATGCCCGCGTGACGCGCAGCGGACGCTTCGTGCGCCGCGGCAAGCTCGACGAACTCTCGCAATTGATCAACGTGCTGCGCGGCGAGATGAGCCTGGTTGGTCCGCGGCCGGAGGTGGTCGAGAAGGCCGCCCGCTTCGGCCCCGAGGCACGGAGGACGTTGGCCGTGCGCCCCGGCATCACCGATTGGGCCTCGATCTGGAACTCCGACGAAGGGGGCGTGCTGGCCGGCGCGCCCGACCCCGACGCCATGTACGAGAAAGTGATTTTTCCCACCAAGTTGAAGTTGCAACTCTATTACCTCGACACCCGCGGCTTCTGGGGCGACCTGAAGATCATCCTTTATACCGCCATGCGGATCGTCCGCAAGAACTGGACCCCTCGCGAGCTCCGCTCGTACCCGACGTTCGAGCAACTGCGGGCGGAGGTGGAAAGGATTCTGGCGGAAGAAGCGAAACCGAAATGAGCTGGGACAAGATCATGGCCGCGTGCCACTGCTGGCTTGTCCAGGAGTGCAGCGGGCGGCGACGGGTCGGCACTGATGGACAAGCCAGCAGTGGCACCCTCGGCAACCAGCGAGACAGGACAACATCATGACCAAAGCGCCGCGAACGATTCCGTTTTTCAACTATCCGCACGTTTTCGTCTCCGACGAGGCGCGGCTGATGGAGGTGATCGCGGACGTGGGCCGCCGCGGCGCCTTCATCCTGCAGCGGGACCTGGAGGAGTTCGAGCGCGACCTTGCCCGCTACCTCGGCGCCAAGCACGTGGTGGGGATGGGCAACGCCACGGATGCCCTGCACCTGGCGATGCGGGCGGCGGGATTGGGGCCGGGGGACGAGGTGATCTTCTGCTCGCACACCATGGTGGCCACCGCGGCGGCCATTCATTTTGCCGGCGCCACGCCGCTGCCGGTCGAGTGCGGGCCCGATCATCTCATCGACCCGGTCGCGGTGGCGGCGGCCGTCACGCCCCGCACCAGGGCCATCGTTCCCACCCAGCTCAACGGCCGCACCGCCGACATGGACGCCTTGCAAGCGATCGCCGACCGGAACAACCTGCTGATCATCGAGGATGCCGCCCAGGCGCTGGGATCGAAATTCAAGGGCCGTGCGGCCGGGACGTTCGGCGTGGCGGGGGCCGTCAGTTTCTATCCGGCCAAGACCCTGGGATGCCTGGGCGACGGCGGCTGCGCCGTGACCAACGACGACGCCGTCTACGAGAAACTGCTGCTGCTGCGCAACCATGGGCAAAAGGAAGTCGGCGACGTGGTGCTGTGGGGGCTGAACTCGCGGCTGGACAACCTGCAGGCCGCCATTTTGAACCATCGGCTGAAGGATTACGACCGGGTGGTGGCGCGGCGGCGGCAGATCGCCGCCCGCTACCAGCGGCATTTGGGCCCGCTGGCCCAGGTCCGCCTCCCCCCGCCCCCGGACGACGGCGATCATTTCGACATCTTCCAGAACTACGAAATCGAGTCCGAGCGCCGCGACGCCCTGCAGCAGTTCCTGCGGGAGCGGGGCGTGGGCACGCTGATCCAATGGGGCGGCAAGGCCGTCCATCAATTCCCCAAACTCGGCTTCACCCAACGCTTACCCTACGTCGATGAGTTGTTTACCCGGCTGTTGATGCTGCCGATGAACATGTCGCTGGAGGATGACGACGTGGACTATATTTGCGACCAGGTCAAGGAGTTCCATGGCAACTGAGGATCGGGAAAGTTCCAAAGGGGACAGTCCCATTTTCGTAGGACGAAAATTGGGACAGTCCCCCGACGGCGAGCGGGAGCTGCGCGAGCTGGCGCGGAGAATCCGCCTGCACGTCATCCACATGACCCACCGGGCCAAGAGTTCCCACGTGGGGAGCAGCCTGTCGATGGCCGAATTGCTCTCTGTGCTCTATAAAAAGATCCTGCGCGTGAGCCCGGCGACCGTGGACGACCCGGACCGCGACCGTTTCCTTCTCAGCAAGGGGCATAGCTGCGCCGGGGCCTACGCGGTGCTGGCCGAGTGCGGCTTCTTTCCCCTGGACTGGCTGGAGAGTTTCTACCAGAACGGCGCCCGCCTGGCCGGACACATCACCGCGTCGGGGATTCCCGGCGTGGAGGTTTCCACCGGCGCGCTGGGGCACGGCTTGCCCATCGGCTGCGGCCTGGCCCTGGCCGCCCGCCGCGATCGGCGGCCTTACCGGGTCTTCGTCCTCCTCAGCGACGGCGAGTGCGACGAGGGCTCGACCTGGGAAGCCGTGCTGTTTGCCGGCCATCACGGCCTGGAAAACCTGGTGGCGGTGGTCGATTACAACAAGATTCAAAGCCTTGGCCGCTGCAAAGACGTGCTGGACCTCGATCCCTTCGCGGCCAAGTGGTCGTCGTTCGGCTGGGCAGCAAGCGAGATCGACGGCCACGACGTGGCGGCCATCGAGGCGGCCCTGGCCACGGTGCCGCACCAGGCCGGAAGACCCACCTGCGTGATCGCCCACACCGTCAAGGGCAAAGGGGTCAGCTTCATGGAAGACCAGCTCCTCTGGCACTACCGCACGCCGCAAGGGGACGAGTACCAGCGGGCGATCGCGGAAATCGAGGGGGCGCCATGAGGACCGCGTTCATCAAGACGATCACGGAAATGGCCCAGCGCGATCCCCGCGTCACTCTGGTGGTGGGCGACCTGGGGTTCGGCGTCGTCACCGACTTCGCCCAGCGCTTTCCCAACCAGTTTCTCAACGCCGGCGTGGCCGAGCAGAACATGACGGGCGTGGCGGCCGGCATGGCCCTGGCCGGCCGCGTCGTCTTCACCTACTCGATCGGCAACTTCCCCACGCTCCGCTGCCTGGAGCAAATCCGCAACGACGTCTGCTATCACAAGGCCAACGTGGTGGTCACGGCGGTGGGCGGGGGCTTCGCCTACGGCGCGCTGGGCATGAGCCATCACGCCACCGAGGACCTGGCGATCCTCCGCAGCTTGCCGGAGATCAAGGTCATTGCCCCCGGCGACCCGCTGGAGGCCGCGGCCGCCGTCCGCGCCGCCGCAGCCGGCATCGGTCCCGTCTATCTCCGCCTGGGCCGGGCCGGCGAAACCAGCGTCCACCAGGAACCGCTCTCCTGGACGCTCGGCAAGGCCATCACCCTCCGCGACGGCACGGACCTGACCATCATCTCCACCGGCGGCATGCTGCGGACGGCGGTCCAGGCCGCCGATCTTTTGGCCAAGGAAGGCATCGCCGCCGGAGTCCTCAGCATGCATACGCTCAAGCCGCTGGACACCGCAGCCGTGCTGGCCGCGGCGCGGCGCGCGCCGCTGCTGGTCACGCTCGAGGAACACAGCATTCTCGGCGGCCTGGGCGGCGCGGTCGCCGAGGTCCTCTGCGAGGCGGACCTCCCGCGGGTGCGATTCCACCGCTTCGGGCTCCCCTCGACCTTCGACAAGATCGTGGGCGATCAAGAGTATCTGTGCGCCTGCTACGGGCTGGATGCCGCCTCGATCAGCAGGCGGGTCCAACAACTTCTGGGTTGAACAATGAAGACGACCGCGGAACCGCCGACAGCGCCGAAAATCACCTGGCCGGACGGCAAGGCCTTTGCCTTCACCATTTTCGACGACACGGACTTTGCGACCGTGGAGAAGGTGGCGCCCGTCTACTCGCTGCTGGCCGATTGCGGCTTGCGCACGACCAAGTCGTGTTGGCCTGTCGGCGGCGACCCCGCGAAGGGCTTCGGGGCCGGGGAGACCGTCGAGGACCCCGCCTGCTTGCAATGGCTGTTGAAGTTACAGGAGCAGGGGTTCGAGATCGGCTGGCACAGCGCGACCTGGCACGGTCTGCCGCGGCGCGAGGTCCAGGCGGCCTTGGAGGTCTTTGCCCAGCGGTTTGGGCACTACCCGATCACGGCGGCCAACCACAGCAACTACGAGGGGATGTACTGGGGCGACGCCCGGCTGACCGGTTTCCACGCCTTCCTCTACAATCTGCTCACCATGTATCGCAACACGGGCACGCATCGCGGCCACGTCGAGGGCGACGATTTCTTTTGGGGCGATTTGTGCCGGAAGAAGCTCAAGTACTTTCGCAACTTCGTCTTCCAAGACATCAACACCTTGAACCGCTGCCCCTTCATGCCGTACCACGACAACGACAGGCCGTACGTCAACTACTGGTTCGCGTCGTCGAACGGGGCCAGGCTGCGGGAGTTCAAGCGCTGCCTTGCCGAGCGGCAGCAGGACCGGCTGGAGGCCGAGGGCGGCGCCTGCATCCTGTACACGCACTTCGCCATGGGTTTCAGCGAGCGGGGCAAGCTGAACCCGCAGTTCGAGCGGCTCGTGCGGCGGCTGGCGGGCAAGAATGGCTGGTTCGTCCCCGTGGCCACCTTGTTGGACTACTTGCTCAAAATCCACGGCCAGCACGACATCACCCCCCTGGAACGACAGCGGATGGAATCCCGCTGGCTCCTGGAGAAACTCTTGGTGGGGACGAACTGATCCGTCATGCACATTGAGGTTGTTGATTTCCGGGAAGCACTGACGGGCGCGGTCGCCGACTTCAATCGTCGTCTCCTGGAGGGCGGCCAGCCGGTGTCGTTCCCCGCCTCGGCCGTTCCCGAGTGGCTGCCGAAGCTTTCCGGGAGGAAACTCTTCCAGGAACTCTACGTCGCCGCCGACGCCGAGGGGAGCGTCCACGGCGGCTACCTGTTGAAATACCAGGAGTTCCGCATCGGCGACCAGACCTTGTCCATCGGCGATTTTCAACTGCCGGTCTCGGAGGGGTTTGTCAACCGCGCCTATATGCCCTTGGGCGCGGCGCTGCTGCGGAATGCCGAGCGGAGGATGCCGCTGCTCTACAGCCTGGGAATGGGCCCCCTGAGCGAGCCGTTGCCGCGGTTGTTGGCCGCCTCCGGCTGGCGCGTCACCCCCGTGCCCTTCTTCTTCCGCATCGTTCACCCCGTGCCCTTCCTCCGCAACGGCGTCTACCTGCGGCGCAACGTGTTGTTGCGGCGGGTGCTCGACGTGCTGGCATTCTCGGGCTTGGGCTGGGCGGGCGTCAAGCTCGTCTACGCCGTCGCCGCGCCGGCGCCCGCCCCCGCGCCAACCACCAGCGGCGAGATCGTCGAAGAGTTTAGCGAGTGGACCGACCGGGTTTGGGAAACTTGCCGGGCACACTACGGCATGTGCGCGGTCCGGGACATGGAGACGCTGCAAATTCTTTATCCCCGCGACGATGCCCGCTTCGTCCGCTTGCGGATCCGGCGCGGCGCGGAGACGATCGGCTGGGCCGTGCTCCTGAACAACCGATGGTGGAACCACAAGCACTTCGGCCGCATGCGGCTGGGCTCGATCGCCGACGTTCTGGCCGCGCCGGCGGACGCCGCGGAAGTGGTGCGTTGTGCGACGCGGTTTCTCCAACAGCGAGGCGTCGACCTGATTGTTTCCAACCAGTCGCACGCCGCCTGGCGGCGGGCCTTCCGCAAGTCGGGATACCTCCGCGGACCCTCCAATTTCAACTTCGCCTCGTCGAAACCCTTGAGCGGCTTGTTGCAGTCCGCCGGCGTGCAGCAGGAGGACATGCACTGGACCCGCGGCGACGGCGACGGCCCCATCAACTTGTAGCCCCATGAGCACGATCCTGGTCACCGGCGCCGCGGGCTTCATCGGCTTCCACACGGCCCGCAAACTGCTCTCCGCCGGCCACGACGTGGTGGGCGTGGACAATCTCAACGACTACTATAGCGTGCAACTGAAGGAGGACCGGCTGGCGCAACTGAAGGGCGAGGCCCGCTTCCGCTTTCAGCGCCTCGACCTGGCGGACTGCGCCGCCGCGGCGCGGCTCTTCCAGAAGGAGCGGTTCGAGGCGGTCGCGCACCTGGCGGCGCAGCCCGGAGTACGCTATTCGCTCGATCATCCGCAGGCCTACGTCCAGAGCAACCTGGTCGGGATGGTCAACGTGCTGGAGGGCTGCCGGCAGGGCGGGGTCAAGCACCTCGTGTTCGCTTCGTCGAGTTCCGTTTACGGCGCCAACGCCGTCGTGCCGTTTTCCGTCCATCACAACGTCGACCATCCTCTGAGCCTGTACGCGGCCACGAAAAAGGCCGACGAGCTGCTGGCGCACGCCTCTAGCCACCTTTACCGGCTGCCGGTGACCGGCTTGCGGTTTTTCACCGTCTACGGTCCCTGGGGCCGGCCCGACATGGCGGTCTATCTCTTCGCGGAGGCCATTGCGGCGGGGCGGCCCATCGACGTCTTCAACCAGGGCCGCATGCGCCGCGATTTCACCTATATCGACGACGTGGTCGAGGGCGTGGTGCGGGTGCTGGACCGCGTGCCGCAGCCGAACCCCCGCTGGTCGGCCGACCGGCCCGACCCGGCGTCCAGCACGGCCCCCTACCGCATTTACAACATCGGCAACCACCGGCCGGTGGAGTTGCTCCGCCTTATCGAGTTGCTGGAGGAGTGCCTGGGACGCAAGGCGGTGAAGAATCTGTTGCCGATGCAGCCGGGCGACGTGCCGGAAACCTGCGCCGACACCGCCGAACTGGCCGCCGACGTGGGCTTCCAACCGAGCACGCCCATCGAAGAGGGCATCGCCCGCTTCGTCCAATGGTACCGCGGCTACCACCAAGTATGAATAGGAATCACCGCAATCCGAGGCGCCTCAGAGGAGGATTGCTATGCCCTTAGTTGATCGCGTGGCGACGGTCTTTCGCAAGACTTTCGAGTTCGATTCGCACCAGTTTTCGTTGGACACGACGCCGGAGAAGGTCCCCAATTGGGACTCCCTCGGGCACATGAACCTGGTGGCCCAACTCGAGGCGGAGTTTGGCCTCCAGTTCGAGGTGGACGAGATCATGGAGATGAGCTCGGCGGCGAAGATCATCGAAATCCTCCGTGCCCATGGGATCGCCGAGGCTTAGCCGTCCCCTCTCCCTCCGGGAGAGGGCTAGGGTGAGGGAGAACCGGCGAAACCTTGACCGCCCTCACCCCGGCCCTCTCCCGGAGGGAGAGGGGGAACCTTTTCGCATGAACGAACCGATCACCAACGCGGCGGAGTGGATCCTGTCCGGCGGACAGCCCGACGCGCCCGCCGTCATCAGCGGCGAGGAAGCGGTCAGCTACGGCCAGCTTCGCGCCTTGGTGGACGCCTGGGCGGCTGAGTTCCGGCGCGAAGGGCTGGCTGCCGGCGACCGCGTCGGCATCTTTGCCGAGAACGGCCCGCTCTTCGTCGCCGCCTACCTGGGCGCCATGCGGGCCGGGCTGTGTGCCGTGCCGCTGCCCGTCGCCGAGAGCGAGAAATCGCTGCTGCGGATGGTGGCGGGCATGGACGCCCGTCGCATCGTGGTTTCCCTCCTGCTGGCGCCAAAGTTGCAGCCGCTGGCGGCAGAAGTGGGCGTCCCTCTGCTGGTGGGGACGCCCGAGGCCCCGCCGGCCGCCGCCCCGCTGCTTCCGGCGGTGGTCGATCCCCGCCGCGACCTGGCCGCCATCATGTGGACCTCGGGTTCCACCGGCGAGCCCAAGGGCGTCATGGTCACCCACGACAACATCCTCGCCAACAGCCGCGACATCATCGTTTACATGGATCTCCGTCCGCGCGACCGGGTGATGGTCGTGCTGCCGTTTTCCTATTGCTACGGCATTTCGCTGCTGCACACGCACCTTGCCGCGGGCGGTTCCGTGGTGCTGAACAACGGCTTCATGTTCCCCGAGAAGGTGCTCGACGACCTGGATCGCAGGCAATGCACCGGCCTGGCCGGCGTCCCCGCGACCTACCAGATCCTGCTCCGCAAGACGCACTTCGCGGCGCGGAAGTTTCCCTCTTTGCGCTGGCTGCAACAAGCGGGCGGGAAGCTGCCCGAGAGCTTCCTCCGCCAACTCCGCCAGGCGCTGCCGCAAGTGAAGCTCTACGTGATGTACGGGCAGACGGAGGCGACCGCCCGGCTCAGTTACCTGCCCTCCGAGCGGCTCGACGACAAGTTGGGCTCGATCGGCCGCGGCCTGCCGCATACGCGGCTGGAAGTGCTTCGCGACGACGGCACGCCGGTGCGGCCGGGCTCCGGCGACGTGGGCGAGATCGTCGCCTCCGGCGAGAACATCACGCCGGGCTATTGGCGCGACCCGGAGGAAACCGCCCGCTTCTTCCGCGACGGCAAGCTCCATACCGGCGACGTGGCGCGGGTGGATGGCGAGGGGTTCCTCTTCCTCGTCGAGCGCGGGCGCGATTTCATCAAGGCCATGGGCAATCGCGTCAGTCCCCGGGAAGTCGAGGAGGTCCTGGCCGAATTGCCGCAGGTCGTCGAGGCGGCGGTCATCGGCGTGGCCGACGACCTCTGGGGCGAGGCGCTGAAGGCGTTTCTGGTCACCACCGCGCCGGGATGCCTCGACGCCGAGGAGGTGCGGCGCCATTGTTTGCAGCGTTTGCCCAACTACAAGATTCCCCAGTACGTGGAGTTCCTTTCCCGCTTGCCCAAGACCAGTCACGGCAAGGTAGACAAGCAGCGGCTGGCGGCGGGCCCCGGTTGAACCAACTGGCGCGGTCGGTTATATTGAAACCATAAGATTGCCAAGAGGCATGACCATGGCGGGAAAAGCTGGCATTAAAGGGCTGTTCTACATCACGCACGTGGAGAATATCCCATCCATTCTGCAGCATGGGATTCTCTCGCACGGGCAGATAGAGGCCCAGAACGTCCCCTTTACGCCCATTTATGATGCGGGGATCGTCAGCAGCCGCAAGGAAAAACGGACACCCGAGGGGGTGAGCCTTTGGGAGTACGCCAATCTCTACTTCCAGCCGCGGAACCCGATGATGTATCGGGTCGTTCACGAGAAGCAAAGCCGGGACTTGGCCGTGGTCGGCGTGAAACCGGACGTTTTGCAAGTGCCTCGGGTGGTGCTTACGGATGGCAACGCCGCTAGCGGTCCTACGGAATTCTTCCAAGTGTCCGACGGTCTGAAGGTCATTGAAGGGCAGTGGAAGGTCATTCAGGCGGAGTATTGGAACGACCGCGACGGATCGAAACGCAAGATCATGGCCGAGTGCTTGGTGCCGGAACGGATCACACCCGACCAAATTCACACGGTCTTTGTGGTCGACCACGAGGCGCGAGAGCGGGTGGAGAAGCTGGCCGGCCGGGTCGGCGTTCCCATCGTGCCAGAACCGAAGTTTTTCTTCAGGGGTTACTATTATCCGAGGGTCGGAGGGGATATCTCCCTGGTTGAAGGGGACATGTTCTTTTCCGGGATGCAGACCCTCACGGTCAGCGTGAACTTGCAGGGCATCATGGGCAAGGGCCTGGCGTCACGGGCGAAGTATCAGTTCCCCGACGTCTATGTGTTTTACCAGGACGCCTGCCGATCAAAACGGATCACGGCGACGAAGCCGTGCCTCTATAAACGAGAGGCATCGCTGGACGAAGAGTTGGCTGACCTGACGACCCCGCTTTCGACGCCCAACGCCGTCAAGTGGTTTCTGCTCTTCGCCACGAAACGGAAGTGGCGGGAGAACTCCCGGCTGGACGACATCGAAGGGGGCTTGGCGTGGTTCAGGGATCATTTCAGGGCGGAGGGAGTCAAGTCCCTGGCAATTCCGGCGTTGGGCTGCGGGTTGGGTGGACTGAATTGGGCCGATGTAGGGCCGTTGATGTGCAAGTACCTGCACGGCATCGGGATCGACGTGGCCATCTACCTGCCCCGTGAACGGGAGATTGATCGCAGATTGTGTACCGAAGCCTACCTGTTAAAGGGCGGCGAATAATCCCCAAGGAGCGGGAATTCACATGCAAACGATTCTCGTGACCGGCGGGGCGGGCTTCATCGGCAGTTGCTTCGTGCGGCAATGCATCGGCCAACATAGCGCGCGGGTCGTCAACCTCGATAAGCTTACCTACGCCGGCAACCTCGATTCGCTCGAAGCCGTGCTGGCCGACCCGGACCACGTCTTCGTGCAGGGCGACGTGGCCGACCGCGACACGGTCCAGCGGGTCTTCCATGAGCACGAGCCGACGGCGGTCGTGCACTTCGCCGCCGAATCGCACGTCGACCGCTCCATCGACGATCCGGGCGAATTCGTCCGCACCAACGTCGAGGGGACGTTTCAAATGCTCGATGCGGCGCGGCAGTATTGGAAGCGGCTGCCGGAAGACCGCCGCGCGGGCTTCCGCTTTCTCCACGTCTCGACCGACGAGGTTTACGGGTCGCTGGGAGCGACGGGCCGCTTCACCGAATCCAGCCCCTATGACCCCAGCTCGCCCTACTCGGCGTCGAAGGCGGCGGCCGACCACTTCGCCCGCGCGTACTGTCGCACCTACGGCCTGCCGGTGCTGGTGACCAATTGCTCGAACAACTACGGCCCTTGCCAGTTTCCGGAAAAACTGCTGCCCTTGATGATCCTCAACGCCGTGGAAGGCAAGCCGCTGCCGGTCTACGGCGACGGTCAGAACGTCCGCGACTGGCTCTACGTCGAGGACCATTGCCGGGCGCTGGAGTGCGTGCTGGCCGAGGGGCAGCCGGGAGAGACCTATAACATCGGCGGCAATGCGGAGCAGACCAACCTGGCGGTGGTGCGGATGGTTTGCCGGCTCGTCGACGAGTTGCGGCCGGGGTTGCCGCACGCGCCGTGCGAGTCGCTGATTGCGTTCGTGCGGGACCGGCCCGGTCACGACCGGCGTTACGCCATCGACGCCGCGAAGATCCAATCACAGCTTTCCTGGCGGCCGCAGCACGATTTTCCCTCCGGCCTGCGCCGCACCGTCCAATGGTACCTCGACAATCCCCGCTGGGTCCAGCGCGTCAGCAGCGGGGCCTACCAACGCGAGCGACTCGGCCTGACCGAGAGGTAAACTCATGGCAAGCACCCCCAAGGGAATCATTCTGGCCGGCGGCTCCGGCACCCGGCTCTATCCCATCACGCGGGCGGTCAGCAAGCAACTGCTGCCCGTCTACGACAAGCCGATGGTCTACTATCCGCTGTCGGTGCTGATGCTCTCAGGCATCCGCGACATCCTCTTGATCTCGACTCCGCAGGACATCGGCGGTTTCGAGCGCCTGCTGGGCGACGGCAGTTGGCTGGGCATCTGCCTCCGCTACGCGGTGCAGCCCGAGCCCAAGGGTTTGGCCCAGGCCTTTCTGATCGGGCGGGAGTTTGTTGGCGGGGAGCGGGTGGCGCTGGTCCTGGGCGACAACATCTTTTTCGGCCAGGGTTTTCCTGAGAAACTGGCCCGCGCCGCCGCCCGGCCGACGGGCGCCAGCGTCTTCGCTTACGTGGTCAAAGACCCGCAGCGCTACGGCGTCGTCGAGCTGGACGGGGAGGGCAGGGCCCTGTCGTTGGAAGAGAAACCGGCCGTGCCGCGGTCGAACTATGCGGTTACCGGGCTGTACTTCTACGACAACGAGGTGTTGGACATCGCCGCCGCCCTGCGCCCTTCCCCGCGCGGAGAACTGGAGATTACCGACGTCAACCGCGCCTACCTTCAGCGCGGGCGACTCTTCGTGGAACTGCTCGGTCGCGGCTTCGCCTGGCTCGATACCGGCACGGAAACCTCCTTGCTCCAAGCCGGTGAATTCGTGCGGACCATCGAAGAACGGCAAGGGCTGAAAATCGCCTGCCTGGAAGAAATTGCCCACGCCAAGGGCTTCATCACCGCCGCGGACCTGGAGAAGCTCGCCCGCGGGTACAACAACAATTACGGGCAGTACCTGCTGGGTCTGCTGCCGCCGCGGGGCGCCGCCCCCTCCAACACGTGAGACTCGTACCGGCAAGTTGGCGATGGCGCGTGGGGTTGGCGGCAGCCGCCGCGCTGGGGGTGTGGCTTGGCCACGGGTGGCTGTTGGGCGGCTTGGCCGCGCCGCTGATGAGCACGCAGTCTGCCGACGGCGTGGCGGCCCTGGCGCTCTGGGGCGGCGAGCGGGGTGCGGAGGGCGTGCACGCTTTCGACGCGGCGGCAGCCTTCTATCGCCAGGACCCGTCGCGGCACATCCTCTTGATCGGGCGACGCGGCGGACGCCTGGTGGAACTGGGGATTCTCGCTCCGTTTGCGACGTTGGCCCGGCGCGAGTTGACCTCGCGCGGCGTGCCGGAGGCGGCCATCGAGGGTCTCCCCGCCACGGCCGCGGACCAGTGGGACGAGGCGCAACTGCTGGCTGCCTGGCTGCAGGCGCACCCCGCCGCCACGGCGGCCGTCTATTGCAACCCGCTGGGCAGCCGCCAGGTGCGTTTCATTGTCGACCGCGTGGCCGCGCCGGCGGATGCAGCCCGCGCCCGCGTTGTCGTCCCGCCGGAAGCGGACCGCGACGTGACGAATTGGTGGAAGACCCGCGCCGGCATCAAGAGTTTCGGGCTTTCCTGGCTGGAGTTGGCTTTTACGTGGTGTCGAGGCCGGCAGCGCCCGGTCTTGCAACCGCAGAGCGTCGCCGCCTATGAGGAGACGCTCCGCAAGACCTTTGAGCCGCCAAGGAAATGAGCGTCTCCTCCCCCTGGCGATGGTGGCTGCTGCTTCTGCCGGTCATCGGCGCGTTGGCGGGCGTGTACCTGGGGCGCGGCGCGGTGCTGCCGTGGGTCGCTCGCTGGCTCGACGTCGGCGCGCCCCCCGAGCGCGCCGACGCGATCATGCTCTTGACCGGCGACGCCGAAACCCGGCCCTTCGCCGCCGCGGCGCTGTGGAAGGCGGGCTGGGCGCCGCGGATCCTCATTTCGACCGTGGCCCGCGACCCGCAGCACGAGCGAACCAGCATCCCGGCGGACGACGAGCTCAATCTCCGCGTCCTGTGGGCCTGCGGCGTGCCGCCCAGCGCGGTGTCGGTGCTCGACGGGCAGGCCGCCAGCACGTATGATGAAGCCCTGGCGGCGGCCGCTTATCTGGGCCGCTCGGCGCCGCAGCGGCTGCTGGTGGTGACCAATGGATTTCACGCGCGGCGGGCGCGGTGGATTTTCCGGCGGGTGCTGGCGGGAAGGGCGGCGCGGATCACGCTGGTCGCCGCGGCCAAGGACGACCTGCCGGCGGAAGCCTGGTGGCAGAGCGCGCAGGGGTTTGCCGTCATCAGCGGGGAATACATGAAATTGGGGTTCTATGTGCTACGATATAGCTACCTCTCTTATGGGGTCGTGATCGTGGTCTTGTGGTGGCTTTCTTGGTGGGTCTATCGACGTAAGAGGTTGGTAGCCAAGCACCTTGGTTTGATGGTATAATAGAGGTCTCAGCCCCCCGAGGGATCTTTCTCGGGCAGGGGGCCTCGTTGCACTCTTCAAGACACATTCAGACACGCTTATGAGAACACTTAATGTTCGGCTAGCGATCGGCCTTATCGTGGGGGGACTCGTCCTCAGCGGCGCCGTCTACAAGTTGAATGGCTTGCAGGTGAAGTGGCACGCCGACGTGTTTCTTAAGGCCGCACGTCGCGCGAAGGAGCAAAAAAAGTACCGGGAGGCGAGGGATTACTACCGCGGGTATCTGACCTTGGCCTACGGCACCGAGACGGCCACCGAAGCCCTCCAGGAACTGGCGACGCTGGTCGCCGATCAGGCCACCGATGTCCAGGGCGCGGCGGCGGCATTGCAGTTGTTCGACAACCTGTTGCGCGAGGATCCGAAGCGGTCGGAGGCGCGGCGGCGGATGATCAAAATCGCCATGAGCATTCCCACGGCACGTTACTACTCGACCGCCAAGAAACACATCGAGGTCTTGCTGCGCGAGTCTCCCCAGGACGCCACCTTGCACTACCAACTGGGGCGGTGCGAGACGGGTTTGGGTGAAAATCAGCCGGCGCGGGATTCATTCCGCAAGTCGATCGAATTGGCGCCGAAACAGTTGGATGCGTACGCGGACCTGGCCTGGCTCCTGCGGGAACGGCTGAACCTGCCCCAAGAGGCCGACGAGTACATGCGGAAGATGGTGCGGCAGAATTCCAAGTCGGACAAGGCGCACCTGGCGTATGCGCAATACTTGTTGGGGAAGGTCGGCCGCATCGCCGACCCCAATCAGGCCACGGAACAAGCCAAGCTGGCCACCGCGGAGGCCAAAGAGGCGCTGCGGCTGGCGCCGGACGATCGCAACGGCCTTTTCCTGGCCGCCCAGTCCGAGTTGATGGCCGGAAACAGCAAGAGTGCCGGTGAGTACGTCGAGAAAGGCCAGAAACTGTACCCGAGCGATCCGGCCTTCTACTTGGCCCAGGCCGACATCGACATGCGTGCGGGCGATGCCAAGAGCGCGGTGAAGAAACTGGAGGAAGGGCTGAAGGCGACGAAGTACCACGTGGACATCCTCTGGCACCTGGCGATCCAGTACCTCGAGGCCCGCCACCTCGACCAGGCCCGCGATATGATCCAGCGGTTGCGGGCCGCCAAGTACCCGTCCAGGAAGGTTGACTTCCTGGAGGCCCGCTTGTTGCTTGATCAGGAGCATTGGGTGGACGCGCGGGACGCGCTGGAGAAGGTCCGCCCGGACTTGACCGGATTGCCGGACCTGCAGAAGCAGGTCGACTATTTCATTGGCTGTTGCTACCACCAAATGAGCAATCAGGACCGGGAGCTGGAGGCTTACCGCCGGGCGGTGGCCATCGATCCGCTTTTCATCCTGGCCCGCCGCAGGATCGCCGAGGTCTACCTGGCGACCGGCAAGCTCAACGACGCGATCGACGAGTACCAGGAGGTAGTCCGCTCCGGCCGGGCAGGCGCCGGGGCGGTGATCAAACTGGCGCATCTCCTCCTCATGAAGAACCTGAGCATGAGCGAGGCCAATCGGGACTGGTATCCCGTGGAACAGATGCTCAAGCGCGCGGCCGAAGTCGCGCCCATGCCGCTCCAGGTGCCGCTGCTCAAGGCCGAGGTCCTCGCCAACCAGAATCATGCCGACGTCGCGGAACAAATGCTGGAAAAATGGCGCGACAAGAATAAGGAACGGCCGGAATTCTGGATTGCCCTGGCCTCCTTGGCGGAACGGCAGAGAGAGTGGGACAAGGCGGAAACGCTGCTCAACGATGCGCAGCAGTCCACCGGCGACAAAGTGGTGCTGCGGCTGGCTAGGGCCCAATACCTCGTCGAGCGCTATCGCAACGACGCCGCGGCGCGGCTGCGGAAACTGGCGGAAGACACGGAGCGATTCTCGGAGACGGAGCGGATTCAGTTGTGGAACGGCCTGATCCTCTGGAGCCTTCAGGCCAACGACGATCAGCAGACCCGCCGCCTGATCGAGCGAGTGGCAGACAAGGTGCCGGCCGAGATCCGTGGCCAACTTCTTCGCCTCCGTTTCGAGATGGCACTCCGCGCCAAGGACGTTGGCGCCATCGAAACCACGCTGGCCGAGATCGAGAAAGCGACCGGCCGCAACCCGATATGGTTGTATGGCAAGGCGACTTCCTTGATTCTGCAGGCCGAGAAAAAGGGGGAAAAGGGGGCGGAAGGGAAGGCGCTCTTGTCCGAGGCGCAGACCTACTTGACCGCGGCCCGCGAGCAGTATCCCACCTGGTCGCGGCCGGTGCTGGCGGCGGCGGCCATCGACGACTTGCTGGGCAACCGCGAGGCGGCCCTGAAGGGCTACCTGGACGCGATCCGCCTGGGAGATCGCAACCCGGAAGCAGTCTGCCAGGCCGTCCGCCACTTGAACCAACAGCGCCGCTACCACGAGGCCAATGATATAATGGTCGAAATGGACGAGCGGCAGACGCCGGTCAACCAGGTCCTGGTGCCGCTGGCGCTCGAGGACGCGACGCGGGTGCGGGATTACAACCGCGTCTACAAGCTGGCCGAGGACCCCGTCATGGTCGAATCGAAAAACTGGCGGGAGCAAATGTTGCGGGGCCAGACGTTGAGCATTCTGGGGCGGCACGAATGGAGCGAGGGGAGGGAGCACATTCCGCTGGCCGAATCGCGCTTCGGGGAGGCGGAGAAGGCCTTCCGCCGCGCCATCGAGCTCAACGACAAGGCGCCGGAGGCCTGGGTCTCGCTGGTGCAGTTTTTCACCGCCCTGCATCAGTTCAAGCACGCCAGGAATGCCGAGGAGGTGGTGGCCCAAGCCCGTGCCCACTTGGCTGCCAAGGAGGCCCATCCGGCCTTGGCGGAGATGTACGAGGCCCTGGGCGGCTGCTATGATTATCTCGCCAAGGCGAGCGAGGCCGCCGCGGCGGCTGCCACGCTGGCGAAGGACCAGAAACGCGCCCGGGAGGCGGCCGCCGACGCCGTGAAGTACAAGGCGCATACCGAGAAAGACAAGGAACATGCCCAGAAGGAGTATGAGGCGGCGTTGGCGGACGCTGCCGATGATGCCGAGATCATCCGCATGGTGGCCTTCTTTTATCTCCGCGTGCCGAACCTGAAGGCCGCCGTCCCCTTGCTGGAGAAGCTCGTGGATCCCAAGACGAAGGCCACGCCGGCGGACCTGGTTTGGGGCCGGCGTCAGTTGGCGTTGATCGTTGCCGCCCAGGGCGGCTACGCCAATCTCCAGGCAGCCCTGAAGATGATCGAGGCGAACCTGACCGGCGGCGAACTTGCCGTCGAGGATTTGCGGGCCAAGGCCACGTTTCAGGCCCTCGATCCCCGCCGCGCCACGAGGCTGAAAGCGACCGAGACCATGGAGCAACTGCTCCGTCGCGAGGAAGCATCCCTGACGGAGGACCGCTACACCGTGGCGCAGGTTTACCTGGCCCTGGGAAACATGAACAAGTTCCGGGAGCACATGCGGGTTTTGCTGGCGAAGGAGCCCCCGGACCTCCGCTTCGTCGCGACCTATATTTCCGCCGAGTTGGAGCACAATGAGCTGGGCGAGGCGGAGATCTGGATCGGTACCTTGGAGCGCCTGCGCCCGTATGCGTTTGGCACGGCCCGCTTTCGGGCCGACGACCTTGTGCGTCGCAATCATCCCGACCGGGCGCTCAAGGTGTTGGAAAAGTTCGTCGAGCAGTCCAACGTGTCCGAGGAAGAAGTGCTCTCCGGGCAGCGCCTGGTGGCGGAAACGCTGGAGCAGTTGGCCGATCGGCTCAGCGAGGCCCACCAGGCGGAGCAGACGGCAGCCGCCGAACGCTTCCTGAAAAAGGCGGAGTTGTTGTGGGGCCTCTATGTCGACCAGCGCCCCCAGGACGTGATGCTGCTGGCCGGTTTTCTCGCCCGCCGCGAACGGGTGCGGGAAGCGCTGGACTTGATGGAAAAGAAATGGGCCGATTGCGATCCGGACACAGTAGCCCAGGCCCTGGAGGCTCTGGTGAGGAACGGGATCGCCGCCCCCGAGCAGAACGCGCAAATCGAGAGAATTCTCCAGGGCGCGTTGAAGCAATTCGGTCGGCCCAAGTCCCTGGTGCTGGTCTTCGCCAACATCGCCACCCAGCAGAAGCGCTACGCGGAGGCGGAGAAGTGCTACCGCGAAGTGATTGGCAAGGACGCGAACAACGGCGCGGCGTTGAACAACCTGGCGATGTTGTTCGTCGCCCAGGGCGCGAGGCTTGAGGAGGGGCTGCGCGTGATCAACACCACCATCGACTACTGGCCGAGCACGAGCAAGCTCGATACCCGCGCCATCCTCTACCTGGCCAACAATGAGCCGCAAAAAGCCCTCGCCGACATGAACGTCGTGCTCGGCGACAGCGAGACTCCGACCTACCTGTTCCACCTCGCCAGGATTTACTACCAGATGGGGCAAAAGAGCGAAGCCGCCCAGACCCTGGCACGCGCCCGCAAGGCCGGCCTGAAAGAATCCGAACTGGGGCTTTACGAACGTCCCCTCTATGAGAAACTTCGCGATGTGCTGAGATAGACGGCGTAGCGACGTGGGGAGGTCCAAGAAGTGGCCGAGCTGAAGACTTGTCGCTGCCGTCGGGCCCGGCTGGCCACGTGCGTGGCGTTGCTGGCCGTGCTGCCGACGCCCGCTCTGGCCCTGACGATCAACGGCGGTAGCAACGCCGGAAACAATCGCTTCGCCTCCGGCTTCCCCACCTCTCCGGTGGCGAACAGCAACCCCTCGTTTCTCGGCGCAGGATACGACTGGTCGGGCGTGGGCTGGGTCAACTCCGAGCCCACCATGGGCGTCGCCCTGTTGGGACCCGACCAGGTTCTTCTCGCCAATCACTATCATCCCGCCGTCGGCGCGACCCTCACCTTCAGCTCTTCGACGGGAGGGACAATCAGCGATACTGTTGCATCGTTGCAGGGCACCCACGCCGGTTATACCAACGACATGGTCGTGGGGACCCTTGCGGCCCCCATCCCCGCCAGCGCCAACGTCTGCTACTACTCCATTCTCTTTCAGGGCTATTCTCCCAGCGCCTACGTCGGCGATACCGTGTTGCTGTACGGCTACAACTTCAACGTCTCCCCGAACGTGCCCTGGATCGGCGCCAGCACCATCACCGCCGCCGGGCAACTCCTGCTGTCGACAGGCACCCAAAACGGCCAGTTCGGCGGCGATTCCTCGCAGTACATGTACCTCGGCTACAACACGTCCACGCCCAACCAGGCCATCGTTCAGGGCGGCGATTCGGGCAGCCCCACCTTCCTCGTCTACGGCGGTCAATTGTATCTGGCCGGCGCCCATTATCTGCTCGACACGGGTCAGGGCAGCATTGACACCTTCACCTCGCTGTCGCTGCCCACGCTGGACAGCTACATGGGACAGAGCGGCTACTTGCCCTACGTCGTCACTCCGGTGACCGCCCAGTGGACCGGCAGCGGCTCCGGCACGGGCAGTTGGGCCAACAGCACCAGTTGGTCGACCACCGCCGGGGCTTCCACCAGCGTGCCCGCCGACGTGATGAGTTCGGGCTCGGTGGCCACCTGCGCCTCGGTGCTCTTCAACGGCGCCACGACCTCGCAATACACCGTCAGCCTCGACGGCAGCCAGACCGTCACCTCGATCACCTTCGCCAATGCGTCGGGCGCCAACGCCTTCACCCTCACCGGCACCGATCTGTTGACGATCGGCGAGGCCGGCATCACCAATCAAAGCAACAGCGCCCAGAACATCAACTGTCCCGTCGCCCTGAGAACTTCCCAACGCTGGGCCGTCGGCGCCGGCGGGCTGAACGTCAACGGTTCCATCGACCTGGGAAGCGGCGCCGCCGGCAACCTGCTGCTGGTGGAAGGGACGGGAAACACCACGCTCAACGGGGCCCTTGCCGGCAGCACGGGCAGCTTCGCCATCGACGGCGGCGGAACCGTCACGCTGGCCAACTCCGCCAACAGCTACGGCGGCCAGACGTTTATCAACGGCGGCACGCTCCTGCTGGGCGCCGCCGGCGCATTGCCCGCCGCCTCCAATGTCACCATCAGCGGCGGAACGCTCGACCTGGGCGGCAATTTGGCCTCGGCAGGCACGGTGACGCTGCAAAGCGGCGCCCTTGCCGACGGCAGCCTTTCCGCGACGGCGTTCCTCGCCGCCAGCGGCGCCATCAGCGCGAATCTGGGCGGCGGCTCCCTGGTAAAGAGCACTTCAGGCACCCTCACCCTCAGCGGTGCCAATAACTACGGCGGCAACACGATCATCAACGCCGGCAACCTCGTCTTCAGCTCGGTTGCCGCCATTCCCGCGGGCACGGGGAACGTGATCCTCAACAGCGGCGGCGCCTTGAACGTCGCCGGGGCCTACAACACGGTTTCCCTCTGGCTGGCAAGCGGCAAGCTTAACACCGCCTCGGGAGGCGCGCTGGCCCTGACCGCCATCAGCAGCAGCGAAACGATCTCCATGGTCGGCTTTCCCAGCCTGTCGCTCGGGGCTGCCGCCACGACCACCTACACCGGCACGCTGACGCCGACCGTATCCACCTACAAGCTGGGCGGCGGCGGGGGCACGCTCATCCTGCCGGGCAACGACGCCCTCACCGGCGCCAACGCCCTGGTTGTCGGCAACGCAGGGCCCGGAACCGTGGTCCTGGCCGGCGCCAATGACTACAACGGCAATACCACGATCAGCGGCGGCACCCTGCAACTCGGCGTCGCGGGGGCCATTCCCAGCGGCCCCGGCAAAGGCAATGTCGCCGTCTCCGGCCTGCTGGACCTGGCTGGCAACAGCGCGACGATCAACGGACTGTCGGGCAGCGGCAGCGTCGATAATTCCGGCACTTGTGCAACAACCCTGACCGTCGGCGCCAACAACGCCAGCAGCACCTTCGCCGGCTTGATCACCAACTCCGGAACCGCCGCGGTCGCCGCCGCGACGCTCTCGCTGGTGAAGACCGGCACCGGCGTACTGACGCTGACCGGCACCAACGCCTACACCGGCCCAACGACGGTCAGCGGCGGCACGCTCGTGGTGGCCGATCCCGGCGCCCTGCCGTCGGAGTCGCTCATCAGCGTCGGCCGCGCGGGCCAGATCAACTTGTGCGGCCTGCTCAGTATTCCCTTGCCCGATACGACGGCGCCGGCGTCGAGTCCCGACGTGAGCACGGATTTCGCCGATACGGTCGGGGCGACTCTCGCGCCGGCCGCGCCCGGCTTGTCGATCGCCAGCGGCGCCGGGGCGGCCGTGCTGCCCGCGGAGAGCGATTTCTCGTTCCAGCCCGTGCCCGAGCCGGCGACTCTGGGCCTTCTTGCCGCCGCCGGCCTGGCGGCATGGTCGTGGCGGCTGCTGCGGCGCCCGAGGCTCCGTGGCCCCTCTTGACAAAGCAGAAGCTTCTGCTAGCTTGGCGGGATCAGGCCCATACCTTTGGCGGGCACTTCAACATTCTGCCAGGGACACCCGCCGTGGGAAAACCAGTCCGGTTCTGGGCCAACAGGCTCGCCAGCCTCGGTTTCGTCCGCCGAAGGGGCAGGAGACCGCACACCCAACCGCGAGAGGGCCGCCCGTTGACCTGCGAGTTTCTGGAGCCGAGATGCCTTCTCTCAGGCGTCACGCTGCTCTGGGACCCGGGGCATACAGGGCCCGCCAGCGGGCCGTCAGGCGGAACCGGCACCTGGGACACAGCCACCTCCAACTGGTTCGACGGCACAAGCGACGTAGCCTGGGCCGCAGGCGATACGGCGGTCTTCGCAAGCACGGCGGGAAACGTCACCGTGGCCGGGGCCGTCGATGCGGCGATGATCCAGTTCCAATCGGGCGGATACCTCCTCAGCCCATACGATGGAAACGCCAGCCTGACCGCGGAGACGACGGGGACCCAAATTGACGTGGCCGCGGGCTGCGCGGCGACCATCGCCGCCCCGTTCACCGGCAGCGGCGGGCTGATCGTCGACGGCGCGGGCGCACTGACGCTGGCCGGGGCGAACACCTACGCCGGCGGGACCGAGGTCACGGCCGGCGTGCTCGATTTCGCCGCGACCGCGGCAGCGCCGGCCGGCGGGGCCCTGTCCGTTAGCGCCGGGCGGGCGCTGGTCGGCCCGGCCTCCCTCTTCTGCGATGCCAGCAGCAACCCCACCTGGGCGACGGCCGCGTGGCAGTTGGGCGGCAGCGGCGGCCCGGCCGTCCCGTGGATCGATGGTTCCGATGCCGTCATCAGCGGCAGCGATACGACCATCACGCTTTCCAGCGCGGTGTCTGCCGATTCGATCACCTTCACCGGCGGCGGCTGCACGATCCAGGGCGCCGCGGCAGGCGACACGCTAACCACCTCGGCCGTCGACGTCGAGACCGGCACGACGACGATCAGCGCGGTGGTGGCGGGCGGCAACGGGCTCTTCGTCACCGGGCCCGGCACGCTCGTGCTCACGGCCACCAGTGCCTACACCGGCGGGACCACCATCGACCAGGGCAGCACGCTACAAATCGGCAGCGGCGGTACCGCCGGCTCCATCAATGCCGATGCCGGCGACGGCATCGTTGACAACGGCAGCCTGATTTTCGACCGCTCGGACAACCCGGCCCCCTACACCGGCGCGATCAGCGGCAGCGGCAACGTGGTCGTCGCCGGCGGCGGCACGGTCACGCTCTCGGGCGGCAACACGTTCACCGGCGGCACGGTAATCGCCAGCGGCACGCTCGCCCTGGATGGAAGCCCCGCCCTGTCTTCCAGCGGGCAAATCAGCGTCGGCCGCAGCGGCACTGTGGACTTGACCGGACTGCTTACACTCCCCAGCCAGAACACCCAAGACAGCGACGACACCGGCGGCGGCAGCGGCCTCTCGATCCAGCAGACCGGCGGCGGCGGCGATACGGAGGACACCCCCGTGGCCGGCCCGACTGAGCTGCTCTATGACCTCCAGGCAACCAGCGTGACCGACTCCAACGGGAACGACCTCAACTATGATGCCGACGACAACTACACCGGCGCGTATACCATCAGCCCGGACGGCAAGACGGTGACGGTGAACTCGGCCGACGCGATTCCCGCCGACGGCGCCACGGTCAACATGAACATCTACGCCGACGTCCTCGATGCCAACAACGACCTGGCGGCCTGGGAGGCGGCCTACAACACGAGCACGTATCTGACGACCACCTATCGGAACAAGACCTGGGATTACTACGGGCCGGCGAGCTACGACCCGACGTACCAGACGTGCGCCAGCCCGACGGCCCAGGGCAGCGTGACGGACTACCAGCAGCGCGGCGTGGGAAACTTGTTTCCCTACCTGGATGTCGGCCTGGCTTGGGCGGCGTTGCAGTTCTACAACAGCGCCGAGGGCGCCGACGCCTTACCGGGCGACCTCTCGGCGGCGGCGAACAACACGGATTTCCACCAGTACAGCGGCGACGGCCAGCAGGTGGCCAACGCCAACGGCGGCATGGACGTCGGCGTGGGCGGCCCGGCGCCGATCGAGGACGAGTTCTACGTGATCAACAACATGATCACGACCGTCAACCCGAATTCCGCCGCCTTCCCTTACGTCACTGCTACCTCGCAGAACCCCAACGGCCTGGTGAGCTACGTCACGATCGACGGCAGCCTGTACGACCAACTCTACCTCGGCACGCTGAGTTTTGCGGTCTCCTCCGCGTCGGCGGGCCAGACGGCGACGATCAACGCGGCGGGGGTGCCGGAGTGTGACGGCGGGCCGACAACGTACTGGATGTGCGATGGTCAGCCCTTGGTTTCCGCCGGCCTGGGGGGCATCGGCACGATCGGTTCGACCGACCCGGTGAGCGTTTCCGTGGCCGGCCAGTACGAGTCTCAAGATTCGTCCAGCGACATCGGGAACCTTCCGGGCGCAACCGTCGGCGCGGGTGCCGCCACGCAGAGCGCGGGTGCCACTGCTGGCTTGTCCAGCAGTGACGTGTCGGGTTCCGCGGGCACGCAAACCGCAGCGCCCGCCTCTCCCGCGGCCAGCGCTGGCACCACAACGGCCTCCGCGGCCGAAACCGCGGCCCCCGCCCCCCTGGCTTCGCTCCGCGACTTCCTGGGCATCGGCGACAGCGCCACCGCGGCCGCGTCAGCCGCCGCGGACGACTCGACCGACTCCGCCTCCGTTGCGGCCAGCGACACCGCCGCCGACGCCGACGATCCCAGCGGCAGCGATGCCGGCTGGGACTTTGGCCCGGTGATGGTCAACAGTGGCGGCGTCTTTGACCTCAACGGCCAGGACGTGACGGTTTCCACGCTATCGGACTCGGATGGTGTCGGGGGCGTGGTCGAGAACTCGGCGGCCGGCACATCGGCGACGCTGACCGTCGACGACCCGAACGCCGAAACGTTAACTTTTGTCGGCACCATCCAAGACGGCGACACCGGCGGGACGGTCGGGCTGGCCTTGACGGGCACGGGCGGCGCGACGGTCGTCCTCTCCGGCACGAACACCTACAGCGGCGACACGACCCTTAGCAGCGGCGCCCTTGAGGTTGGGGCCGCAAGCGCACTGAGCCAGAAGTCAGATCTCGTGGTCGTAGGCGGTGCGCTGGACATGGGTGGCCTTAGCGCTGTGTACCAGAACCCAAATGACGGCAACGTCTATGTCCTTCTCGGCGGCGGCGGGGGCAATAGCGTGACGGTCACGCAGGATTCCACAACCGGCGAGATCGACGTGGCCGCCAACTCCATCCTCTACCCCTTCTCGCCGGGCCCGAGCGTTTACGTCTATTCCCCCGGCGTCAGCACGATTACCGTCGCCCCGACCATGATCGCCTCCGTCTCGGTCTGCGCCGGGTCGGGCAGCACCGTCACCGGGCCGACGGACAACCTGCCGGAGGTATCAATCTTTGCCGACACCCCCACGGCATCGGAGGCGTCGGGATCGGACGGCGACTTCACACTCTACCGCAGCGGCGACACGAGCCAGCCGTTGACCGCCGATTACGCGGTGACCGGCACCGCGCAGGCGGGGACCGATTACGTGACGCTCGCGGGCAGCGCGACGTTTGCCGCGGGCAACGGCGCGGTCACGATCCCCGTCGAGCCGATACACACGGGGACGGTTGGCGGCGGTGTTGACGTGGTGGTCGCCCTCAGTTCCGACGACAATTACAGCGTCGACAGCGATTATCCGAATGCGACAGTGACCATCGAACACGACGGCGTCGGCCCACCCACGGTGAGCATCCAGAGCACCGGTGCGGGGACGGGGACAGGGGAAGGGGCCTTGGGTACGTTCAGCGTCACGCGCAGCGTTGTGACGGACGAACCGCTGATGGTCTTCTACACGAGCGGCTCGACCAACGGCCAGGATTACCAATTGCTCTCCGGCGACGTGATCATCCGGGCGGGGGCGGCGTCGGCCACAATTCCCCTCTCAACCGCCGACGTGGCCTACTCGGCGGGAAACCGCACGGTGACGCTCACGCTCTCCCAGAGCGGCGAGTACCAAATCAGCAGCGTTTATCCGCACGCCAGCGCGACCTTTGGCACCGTCAGTGTGGCTGTTGACACGCCCATGACGTGGGGTTCATCAGCCGGCACCGTCGAATTCACGCGGACCGATACCTCCGGCCCGCTGACCGTCAACTACGGCGGCGGCAGTGTGAACTTTATTGATGGCCAACAGACCGCGGACGCGACGATCACTCCTTCCTGGAATATGTTCTCGCAGTACGCAACGGTGAACGTGTGCAGCGGCGTAGGATACGCGCCGGACGGCCAGAATGGAACCGCGGTGCTCGCTGCGTCGGCGGCCGGGGCGATCAGGGAAACCGTCGGTGGCGCGTCGCAGCCCATCATGCTGGACAGCCCAACCCCGGGCCAGTTTACCGTCTCGATCAGCCAGCAGCCCGAGAGTGAGCCCTGTTGGGTGTGGTTCCTGGCGGCCGGGACGGCGGTGTTGGGGACCGATTACACCCTGGCGCTGGACGGCTCGCCGGCCGGCGTTACGCTCTCGGACTCGTTCGGCGGCACGATGCTGGGCGTGGGCTTCTCTGAAGACGGCGCGACCTCCGCGACGTTGGACGTCACCCCCCACGAGGTCCCGGGGCGTTTCGGCGACACGACGGTGGTCATTGCGGCCACGGGCGGGTTCCTTGGGCCCTGGAGCAGCTATGGGCCACCGGGGACTACTTCGAACGGCCCGATCAGCTTCGACGCCAGTTCCGCGCCACTGGTCTTTACGCTGGTGGACGACCGGCCGAAGGTGGCCATCGGCGACGCCGTGGCCGGCGAGGGCGACACGGAAACGTTCAGGGTGAGCGTGGCCTACTCGCCCTGGGCCTCCAGCGGGGGATCGGCTATACTGGACTACCAGACGCAGGATGGGACGTCTTACGGAGGGTTGGGTGGCGTGGCGACGGCCTGGACCGACTACACCCCGGCGAGCGGGCAATTGGCCATATCGTCCAGCCAGACCAGCCAAACGTTCACCGTGCAGACTTACCTGGGCGACGGGACCGGCGACCTGAACTTCGCCGCGAACGTCACCGATGACTCGGTGGCGCACAGCGGCCCGGCCACCATGGAGATCGTGGGGGGCGCCGCCGCGGGGCTCATCGAGCCGGCCACGCCCAATCCCACGGTGAGCATCACCTCGCCGGGCGACACGTCGAGCGCCTTCACGCTCTCCTACGATGGCACGTGCGTGGAGTTGGACCTCACTGCGACGGTGGACCCGGCGTTGGCAGCCGGCGGCGACTGGCACGTGGTGTTGCCGAACGTCCCCGGGCTGGCGTTCTGGACGGCGCAGACCGGCGGCGTGCAGCTCACTCCGGACGCCGACGGCAATGTCCTGTATGACGCGGTGCCATCGTCCGGCAATTACAGCAACACGCTCTGGGTCTCGGTCGATCCCAACAGCTCCGCTTGCTCCGTGTTCGACACGATTTCCTTCACGGTGGAGATGGGCCCGACGGAGCCCGGCGTCGCCGCCGGCGCCGGCTTCAGCCCGATGGCCGATCCGGCTGGGGTGGTGTCCGCGACCGGCGTAGTCGGTGTCGGGGCATCGCCTTGGGTCAAGACGGGGATCGAGTACTGCCAGCGTGCCTCGGGTTGGGCACACGTCTATCTGAAGATGCCCGACGGCACGACGGCAGGATTCGAGCCTGATGTTGTCTCAATTTGGGGTAGGCTGGCGAGTGCAATCTACGTCGTGGGAGCGGTCGAGCCGTGCACCCCCGACACGAGCGACACATGCAACAGCGTTTTCGTCGATTCGCGCGTCGTCATTCCGGCTCTCTACACGCAGGCCGTGGAGAATTGGGTCACGCATGAACTAACCACGTACGGCCCCGGTTGCGCGAGCCCGCGGCACTATAGCGCGGCGACCAATAACTGTGCGGAATGGGCGAGGCGGGGGGTTGGTATGGACCCGGGTATTTACGGCCCGAACCTTGGCAACTGCTACTCGTCGAAAGCCGCATGGTGGCAGAAGTGGGAGCCCGTGGACCAGTTCATCTCAATCGGTCCACCGCATTCCAGCTTCCAGACAATCATTATCGCGTGATAACGCATCTTTCGGGGAAAAAATGGAACCAGGGGAATTTTTGGGCGGGGTGGTGGTGATCGTAGCCGTTCTCGCAGTTCTCGTCGCTACGTCGTGGGCCACCTACAAGCGGCGATGGCGCAAGGCGGGAACCTGGGGTGCGTTGTTGGTTTGCCTTTTACTCTACCTCGCCTTCAACGCCATGAAGATCGCGGACCTCGCCGAGTGGCACCAACGGTGCGACCGCACGAGCAGAATGATCGACGCGACGGCGCGGCAGGTGCGCGCTTACATGCGCGATCACCACGTCGCACCACCAAGCCTCATGGCGGCCACGCGGGGAAAAGGCCCCACGATTGACGCCTGGGGTCGTGAACTTACCTACTCAGTGGACAAGGATGGCGTTGTCACCCTTGGCGCCTATGGGACCGACGGCAAGGGGCTAAATCCGTATCTCACGTTCCGTTTCCGGACGCGCCACGCCGACGGCTCGTTGATCGTCGGCGACGGTCCGATCGACTGGATTGGCCGTGCGCCCTACTGGCGCGCATCCGCCAAGCCCGCGGGAAAGTGACCTTGAGGAAATCCGGGGACAAGGACCGATATTGGGACACGGGAAGCGGCGCGGGAAGTGGGACATGCGCGCTTATTGACATGGTAGGCTGGCCGGCGGGCAAATCAGTGGCAGCGGCACGCACGGCCCGGTGAGCGTCGCGACCATGACGACGCTCGCCTCGTCGGCATCGGACCCGAGCAATCCGCCCGTTTACGGGCAGCCGATCACCTTCACGGCGACCATCAGCCTGCCCAACGCGGCGTACGGGACGCCGACCGGCTCCGTGGATTTTTGCGACGAGACGACGGGGACTGATCTCGGCACCGTGGCGCAACTTACCAATAGCCTCGACGGTACGTACGGCGCGGCGTTGAGCGTTGCGAACCTCGACGTGGAGGACCATTACGTCACGGCCACCTACAGCGGCGATTCGACGTTCGCGAGCAGCGCGTCCGACCCGTACGATCAGGAAGTACCCGCGGGGACAACTTCCGTGACGGTCCCGACGAGCGCCACGTACGCCAGCGGCCTGGTCCAGTTGCACGCGACTGTCAGCGTCGTCACGGGCGAGGGCACGCCGACCGGGAGCGTCGAGTTCTACAACGGCGCGACCGACCTGGGCGCGGGCACGGCGGGCAGCGCCGGCCAATGGAGCCTGACCACCTCGGCCGTGCCGCCCGGAAACCAAACCATCACGGCCGTCTACAGCGGCGACGACAGTTTCAGCGGCAGCCAATCGACCGCCACGGTCAACGTCGTCGGCGAAACGATTTCGATCGGCACCCTCTACGTCACTTCAGGAGGTTCCAACCCGTCGATGGTGTACGTGGGCGATACGGCGATCCTCTCCGGCAGCGTTTCCAATCTGGACGGGGCCGCGTTCATGGCGACCGTCTATTGGGGCGGCAGCCAGAATGGCCAGGACTTCTACTTTTCCGCCGGCGCAACCTCGTTTGCGGTCAGCCACTATGTGGACGACCAGCCCGCGGGCAATTCCCCGGTGAATTATCCCATCAGCGTCACGGTCACCACCAGCGACGGCCGGAGCGCCAACGCCAGCCCCGGCGTCGCGACCAAGGTTTACGACGTGGCGCCCACCGGCGTGGTCACCGGCCTCCCCGCGGACCCGCCCTCCGGGCCCTCGGCCTATGACCTGAGCGTTGTGGTCTATGCTCCGCGGCAGGACGACCTGAGCTATCAATGGAACCTCACGGACCAGGAGGGGACGTTCGCGTCCGACACGTCCGAGTTCCAGTTCACGGCCACGCCAAACGAGGTCGCGGGGGTAACGCTGACGGTCAGCGACATCAACGGCGGCAGTTGGTTCTGGATGCCCCTGACCGGCGCGGGAACGTTGAAGGCTAAGCCGTCGGTAAGCATTTCGGAAACCGACGCGGGCCAGACGGTTTTGGGCGGGAATAACGCCAGCTTCGACATCCACGCCGACGCGGGGAGCAGTCAGGCCACCTCGCCGGTGACGGTGTTTTATCGTACAATTGATCCAACCGGCTCTGCCCCGATGGAGTATGCCCCAACCGGCGGGCCGGTGGAGGTGACGTTCAACCCGAGCGATTTCAAAAATCCCACAGGCGCGGACTGGGTCGCGGACAAGACGTTCACCATCGCCACGGCCGGCGGAATTTACGATGGCTTGACCACGGCCGTGACCGTGCAGCTGAGTAATCCATACCTTTGCCAGCTTGCCTCCGGCGGCGGCGACCAGGCCACAGCGAACATCGTCGAGCCGTACATCGAAATGACAACCCCGACCACCATGGCGGTGAGCGCCGTCAATCCAGCGACCGGCACGGCCGTCACGGCAACCGTAATCGTCGGGCAGCAGATCACGCTGGCGGTGGAGGTTCCCGCGCCATTTGTGTCCGCCAACTGCCAATGGACCGTTTCCGGCCAGACGGTTGCGAGCTACGTGCAGAACACAACCAGCACGACGCTGACGACGCTCTCGGCCGACAACACGTGCTGGGACCAGGTGCAGTTCTATTGGATCGCTGGCGGCAACGAGACGGCGACGTGTGATTTCGACGTCGGGGCTGTCCATTACCACGAGACGGCCAATTTCGTAGTCGCTGTGCCCGGCTCCAATTTCACGGCTGCCACGACGAGCAACCAGTCGAACGACGATCCGGCAGGCCCCGTCGGCGTGGGCCCCGACGAAATCAACCCGTACGACACGCTTCATTACGGCACCGGCGGACCGGGCCATTTCGGAATTTCCTGGACCGCGTCTGCAACGGCGGACGCCGCGGAGGGCGGGAGCATCCAGGTGGTGCAGTTGGTTGACTCAACGGAGTGGTTCACCCCCGGCGGGGCTTTTCCGCGCACGACGGTCGTGGGCACGTTCGGCAATTACGTTCTCGACGCCTATCCCGCCCCCGGTGCGTATGAGATCCAACAGCCGCCTCGCGACCTCACCACCGGCCAACTGGAGCCGGGGACGGGTGTCTTGCCCGTCGGGGCAAATCAGACTGCAACGCTTACCTCCATCGACAATCCATTTATGAGTCTGGCCGGCAACACGGCCGTAGGCGGGACTGCACGTTACGTCACGTATCTGATGTACAAGCCGGACACTCCCAATAGCATCTGGGTGACCCTGCAAACAATAACTTGGGGATGGGGCGGCTCTGCCACACTTGGACCCAACGGCTGGTCGTTGAATCCCGGATCGTACCCAGGCAACCCTTATATACGGATGGTCGGAATGACCATCTCGACCCTCCCCCAGTGGATCAAGGACTGGCCTGACGTTTCGGAATCACCCGCAACGAGAATATCGGGGATTGTCACGGATGCGCAGGGGCTTCCGGTTGCGGGGGGCGGTCGTTACGGCCACCTGGGCGGGGGTCGTGGGGCCAGACATATTGACGGCGACGACGGACAGCAAGGGCCAATACAACATTTATGGGGCCTTCGGGGCTGCCCAGGTCTCCCTGTCTGTTGCCCCGATAGGAGGCGTCACGTTTCCCGGTGCGTCAGTGACACCCGGCGGCGCGATTCTGAGGTGGCAGGACTTCGCCGGCGTGGGGCTGCCTCAGTAGTTCGGCCGAAATTGGCACGTGGGGTTGGTGGTACCGATTTGCGCGGGCGGGCACCGCAACCGTGGGGTGGAGTAAGTTCCGGCATTGACGCAGTTCGATGCGGAAGCGTAAGATTCGCGGCGGGAAAGGAGGAAACGAAATGTGGAAACTCCCGCAACTTTTGTTCTTCGTGGCAGGCGCTACGCCCCTCGTGCTGGAGGCGGGAGCGAGCTACGCAATTCCCCCTGTTGGCCAGACGCCAACTTCCAAGCCAGCGAGCGACGGGAACGCCGGCGCCCAGGCCGCCTGGGGCAAGCCCCTTGATGGCCAGGCGATCTCGATCACGGTGGATAAGGCCGCGTACCCGTGCGGAAAGGCGATTTCCTTGAAAATCCGTCTTAAGAACGTTGGCCGGGACGTTGTCGATGATCCGTGGCAGATGGGCTTGGTGCATTGCGCGTGGCACTACTCCTTCACCGTCTTGCTTCCAGATGGCGAGCCGGCGCCGTTGACACGGCTCGGGAGTGAGGCGATCCCGGACCGGGAGTGGGCGCACTACACTGGCGGACATCCCATGATGGAAGGGCAAATCGGCTGGACGGGCCGGCTCAAACCGGGAAAGTGCTTTGGGGATCAATTCGCGCTGACCGACTATTATGACATGAACCACCCTGGAAAATACATGGTGACGGCGAGGCGGAGGGTGGCCAGGGCCAACGGCGACGCGCTTGGAAAATATCTGGCGGGCGCCGCGAGGGCGGTCCGGCCGTGGTGTGCATCTCTGGAATGGTTCGGCGTTGACTTCGACGGCTTCGTAGAAAATCTGCAATTCACGTTCAGCGAGGCCGTCTCAAACAAGCTGGAGATTGCAGTCGAGGGCGCCCCGGCGGCAAGACCGGAGATCCACGGTGTGTTTTGATGCAGACGTGCCGCGCGTAATGGCATCGCATGGGGCTGTGGTCGCGGCCCTTGGTGACAGTGCCGCACTGACCGCGGCCGTAAGCCCGTCAACCTCGCGCGTCGCGATCCCCGCCTGGGACCGAGAGGGCAACGCGGAGACGGTCGATTTCTAGGACCAGACGACGGGCCAGGACCTCGGCACGGTGGCCTTGACGCCCAAGAACGACGGTTCCGGCACGGCCAGCGCCGCCTTCCAGACCTCCGACCTTGCCCTCGGAAACCACACGATCGTGGCCATCTACAGCGGCGACGACAATTTTTCTTCCAGCGAATCGACCGATCCCAACGGATCCAGCGCCTCGGTCAGCGTCGTCGGCCAGACGCTATCGATTAACATCGGGCTCGTGACGTCCCAGGCTCCCGGCACCACCTGTTACTACGAGGGCGACCTGGCGACGCTTCCTGTCAATATCTCGAACCTCTACGGTGCGGCGTTCACCGTCACGGTCGATTGGGGCGACGGCAACCCGGCGGAAAAATTCGGCTTTGCCGGCGGTGAGGACTCGGCCAGCGTAACGCTGACCCACCTCTACAACGCGGGCAACGGAACGCGTACAATAAGCGCGGAGGTAACGCCCACGGACCCCTCAGACACCCGGCAGGCCAGCGCCACGACCCCCGTCACCGTGTACGACCCGGGGCCGCTGATCAGCACTGCTGGCACTCCCGACAGCAACGCCGACGGCGGCTACTCCTTCGTCGCCACGGCCTTCGAGCCGTGGGACGCCAACGCCGTCCTGACGTACCAGTGGACCACGCCGGACCTGTCCAGCACCCAGACGAGCGTCGCCTTCACTGCACAGGAGTTGACCGACGCGATCAGCGGCGGAGGCACATTGACAGTCACGGACGGCGCGGGGGTTTCGACCACAGTGCCCGCCTGCGATTGGGGGGCGAGCCTGCCCGCGCCGATAATGCCGACGGTGAGTATTTCGGAAAGCGACCCGAACCAGACGGTCCTCGAAGGGGGCAAGGCCAACTTCGACATCCACGTCAACTGGCCCCAGGAGGATCAGGTCCCCAAGATCACGGTCTATTACGAGACGGTGGACGGCACGGGCACGGCACCAACCGATTACGCGTCAAGCGACGGGGTGGTGCCCGTGTCGATCCCCTATGGGCAGAGCGACGCGACGATCCAGGTGGCGACGACCCCGGGGGTTGACGACGGGACGGACGCAAGTTTTTCGGTGCAGTTGGTCAATTTCGGGGCGATGTGCTGGCCGGAGGTCGCGGGCGGGGGCGGCGGGGGCGGCGGCAGTTCGGCCACGGCGACGATCGTGCATCCGGACGTGACGATCAGGTCGCCGGGGGAGGCGTCAGGCGCCGTCACCGTGCCGTGTGACGGCGCGCGGGTCGAGGTCGACCTGGGCGCAACCGTTGGCCAAGCCTTCGCCGGCAGCGAGCAGGTCGTGTTGCCGAACGTTCCGGGACTGCTGTTCTGGGACTCGCAGGGCGCCAGCACGCCGCTGGCGCCGGACGGAAACGGCAACGTCGTCGACGATGCGATGCCGTCCTCCGGCCAGTACAGCCGGACGCTGTGGGTTTCCATCGACCCGAGCCTACTCTCGGGCGACGGGGGGGTTTCGCCCTCCGATCAGGCCGCTTCGCAATACACGCTCGTTGCTGAGGCCGTGTTGGCGGGCGCCCCGACGGTCACTAGCGCCCCGCTGGCGGCCAACGTGGCGGCGGGCACTTGGATCGCCGACACGTGGGCGCAGAATCCAACAACCGGTCTTTACACCGGGCACGCGACGTCGGTCGGCAACGGCGCGACGCTGACCGGGCTCGTGTACGACATCACGGGCGACACCGGCGACCTCCCGCAGTTGTTGGCGGCGAATAAGAGCGTCGCCTACAACCCGAGCACGATGGCGGTCGCCCCCGGGACGGTGATCGACATTTCGCCCCTGCTTAACGTGCTGGAAACGAGACTCCGAGCGAACGTCGTCGCGGCCGCGAACGTGCCAACCAAGAACGCGAAGTTTGGGGCCAGTACGAATCTGGCGGGGCTTACGGAGGCCGACATCAACAGCATCTTCCGAACCGGCGCCGTGCTGGCCTCGGGACCGACGCTCGACTGCGCCGGCATGGCAGCGGCGGTTATGGCCGAGGGCGTCATTACAACGCTGCTGCCCGGCGAGTTCGCGGGGCTCGGTCTGAAGGTTACGGACTTCATCGGGTTCCTGGCGATTGGGCCGTACTTGGTCCCGCCTAGCACTTTCGCGGCGGGCTACGGCGGTTATCTTACGCTATACTCGCCGCCGAAGGCCCGCGCTTCGCTTCAGCCCGGCGACTGGGTCACCCTGTGGAACAACCTCCGCTACCCTACTTATTCGCACAACGGGTTCTGGTACGAAGAGAACACCATCCTTGTCGGGACGGACTCGTATTGGGGATGGGCGACTCCACAGGGCGTCGCCGACACCTACAACGGCTGGAGGACCGCACTTGCCACCGAGTTCAACAATGTGGCGCCCTCCGTGGCCGCGGAGGTTGCTGTGCCTTGGGGCGTGCCGGGGTACGACAACGGAAACGTGCTCGTCTCGCAGCCGGTCGTGGCGGCGTTCGTTAATGTTCCCAAGCTGGCGATGGCAATATTCGCTTATAGGGCGAAACAAGGTCAAAACGCGGGAGGTAACTGATGAACGGGCGAGTTCGTTGGTCAATTGTTGCCGCCGTCGGCGCGCTGGGCGTCGCGGCGGTCGTTTGGGCAATCTGCCGGCGGGAGCCGATAACGTCGTGGAATTCTCCGCGGATGATCGCCGTCCAAAAGGAGTGGCAGGCGATGCACGACTCGCTTGAGGGCCATTGGGCCAAGGACAACGGGGAACAGCAGGCGATGCTCGACGCGATCCTCTCAAATGGCCTGTCGAGAGCCGACCTGCGGCGGCTGGCCGCCACGGCCGACATGTTGCCACTTCGACCGAAGGACCAGAGCGTCTTCCAGCAGGAGGCCCTCAAGTATATGGTGCGAAGGCTCGTGGACCTGGGGGACCGCGAGGGGCTGGTCGCGCTGCTGTCGCGGCGTTTTCCCAACGGGACGGTCGCGGGTTACGCGCAGGCGGAGTATTACATCGCGTATTTCGGGAGGAAGACGCTCAAGGACCCGATCCTCGTCTTGGGCGAGGCGTACTCGCAATGCCGCATCCCGGAGGTCCGCCGCACGATTGCGAACACTGTGCGGCGCGATTTCACCGGCTCGGGCGTCCGCGGGAAAGACGACGCCGAGTTCGTAAGAAATGCGATGCGCTGGTACGAGGAGGAGAAGGATCATCTGTTTCCCATCTACCCCGAGTTTCCCAACATGTTTTATCTCCCACCGCACGACGAGGACGACCCGGATTTCAAGGGAATGTTGTGCTTTGGTGCTTGGGGCCCGTTGTTTTTCGATCAGAGGGCGCCGCCGGTCAAGGCGAAGAGGAAGTAGGGAGCCAGAGGGCAGATGGGCGCGAGAATTCGCTGGCTGGCTGTTGTCGCCACCACCGCGCTGGGCGTCGCGGCGGTCGTTTGGGCCATCTGCCGGTGGGAGCCGATAACTTCGTGGAACTCGCCGCGCATGCTGGCCGTCCAAAAGGATTGGCAGGCGCTGGACAGCTCGTACGCGGGGACTTGGTCGCAGTACAACATCGAGGCGCGGAACAAGTCGCTGGATTTGGTCCTCGACAAAGGCTTGTCGAGGGCCGACCTACGGAGGCTGGCCTTGAAGGCCGAAATGTTGCCGCTTCGGCCGGAGGACTAGAGCGTGTTCCAGCAGGAGGCCCTCAAGTATATGGTGCGAAGGCTCGTGGACCTGGGGGACCGTGAGGGGCTGGTCGCGCTGCTGTCGCGGCGTTTTCCCAACGGGACGGTCGCGGGTCACGCGCTGGCGGAGTATTACATCGCGTATTTCGGGAGGGAGACGCTCAAGGACCCGATCCTCATCTTGGGCGAGGCGTACGCGCAGTGCCGCATCCCGAAGGTCCGCCGCACGATTGCGAACGCTGTGCGGCGCGATTTCAGCGGCTC
>JBKQVT010000092.1:0-11515 GCA_052139835.1 Thermoguttaceae bacterium | reverse complement strand
CCGCCGCAACTGGCGATCACGGTCGCGCCGCGGCTGCTGGCCCATTTGACGCCGCTGGCGGAAGGCGCCGCGGTTCCGCCGCCGCCGCTGGGGGTGGCCGTCTGGGAAGATACCCGCCTGGTGCTCGGAGATCTCGCCTCCTCGCCGTTGGTAAACCTCTTCACCGGCCAGGTCTGTGTGCCCGAAGACGGCGGTTTGCCGCTGGCGGCCGTGCTGGCCGACTTCCCCGTGGCCCTGCTCACCAACGTGCCGTAGGGGGCAAGAGAGGGGGCGGGCAATCGCGGGCCCTTGTGAAGTTCTTTTGGCTGGTTAGAATGGCATTGTCGCGGGATGGAGAGGATTTGCGTGAAACCCGTCCGAAACCGGAGGTGTCTGCCATGCAATCCTTTGCCCTTGAGAACGTGGCTGGCGAGGCCGGCATTCGTGGAGACGACTTGAAGAGGTTGTGTGAGGCCGCGCGGCGGGAATTCCCGCGTGACGAAACGATGTTTGAATTGCACGTGCTGCGGGCGTGCATGGCCGTCCGGGGCGGGTTCGTCACCCTTCAAGACGCCCTGCGGTCCGATGCCGGCCAGTTTGCGTAGAGGGGCATAGGGCTACACGGCGGCCAGCACGGCCGCGGCCGCGTCGCAGAGCCGGCGGGCCTCCGCGGCCGTCGGCGCCTCGGCAATCGCCCGAACCGCCGGCTCCGTGTTGCTGCCGCGGACCAGCAGCCAACGGTCGGGCCAGTCCAACCGCAGACCGTCCAGCCGGTCGGCCTCGGCGGCGGGAAACTGCTCCTCCAGGGCCTCGAACGCCGCCGGCAGCTTCTCCTTGGCCAGCGAAACCTTGATCTTCACGATTTCGTAGCGGGGCAACTCGGCCGCCAGTTGGCCGATTGCGAGTTTCCGCTCGGCCATCGCGTCCAACAGTTGCGCCATGCCGACGAAACTGTCGCGGACCATGCCGACGCGGGGGTCGATCGGCCCGCCATTGCCCTCGCCGCCGAACATGGCCCCGTGCTCGATCATCGCATCGACGACGTTCGCCTCGCCGACCGCCGAGCGGACCAGGGGCACGCCGTGGCGCAGGGCGACGTCGGCCGACATGCGGCTGCTGGCGCAATTGACCACGATCGGTCCCCGCCGCCGTCGCAACACGTG
This sequence comes from Thermoguttaceae bacterium, assembly GCA_052139835.1. Classification (GTDB taxonomy): domain Bacteria; phylum Planctomycetota; class Planctomycetia; order Pirellulales; family Thermoguttaceae; genus JBKQVT01. Next base: position 10,373 of record JBKQVT010000092.1, on the reverse strand, counting down.
CTCTACGCACAACGCCACCGTATACTCTTCGCCCAGATAGCGGCCCGCATGGTCGATCACCGCCAGCCGATCGGCGTCGGGGTCCTGGCAGAAACCGATGTCCGCGCCGGCCTCGGGCACGGCGGAGAGCACACCGGCGAGGTTCTCGGCGGTGGGCTCCGCCGGGTGCTGAAAGCGGCCGTCGGTCGCCTCGCCCAGCAGCGTCACGCGGCACCCCAGCGCCTCCAACAGTCTCTTACCCAGCGGGCTGCCCGCCCCGCAGTTGGAATCCAGCAGGACCTGGAAATGGCAGCCGCGGATGCGCTCGACGTCCACCGTGGCCAGGACCGTTTCGAGGTGGCAGGAGCGCGGGTCGGCGACGGGCTGGCGGGTGCCGGGCGGGCCATGGAAAGGCCGGGCGGCCTCGCCCAGGCGGTAGCGCGTCAAGACCTGCTGGCCCGCCTCGGCCGGCAGCACGCGTCCTTCGGCCGAAAACAGCTTGATGCCGTTGTAAGGGAGCGGATTATGGCTGGCGGTGACGACGATGCCGCCGCCGGCGCGGCAATGGCGCACGAGCACGCCGACGGTGGGCGTGGCGACGATGCCCGCATCGAGCGTGCTGCGTCCCGCGGCCTGGAGGCCGGCCTGGATGGCCTCGGCGAGCATTTCGCCGGAGGGCCGGCTATCGCGGCCGATGAGGATCGTGCCCGCCGGCGCCATGGCCGCGAACGCCGCGGCATAGCGCACCGCCACCGCGGCGGTCAGGGTCTCGCCGACGACGCCTCGCAATCCGGAAACGCTGATAATCGGCTCGGACACAGGAGGAGGGATTTGGGGATTTAGGGATTTCGGGATTTAGAGGGACGGAGGTGTATGCCTCCACGCCCACCGGCCGGGCACCCGCGCAGCGGGTCGCGGTGGGAACCGTGCGCCCGTAACGGCGGATTCGCAGTTTGCAGTATAAGCCGGAAGGCCCGTCGCGGAAAGGGCCTTCCCTTGAGCGTGCTATTCTATAGAATGACAACGATCATGGACACGCACAGCGCCTTGGCACAATTGGAGGCGGCCGCGGCCGAGGGGAAACTCTCGGCCGGGGCCGCGGGCAATATCCGCGTCTGGCTCACCGAGCCCTATCTGGCCGAGTATTCCCCGGCGGTGGCCGAGCGCCTCGCCGCCGGCCGCTGGCAGGAACTGGACGACGCCTTCTGGACGACGATCCCCTTCGGCACGGGCGGGCGGCGCGGCAAGATGTACCCCGTCGGCACCAACGCCATCAACGACCGCACCATCGGCGAGAGCGCCGCGGGGCTGGCCGATTACGTGAAGGACCAGGTCCGCGGCAAGCCGCTGTGCTGCGCCATCGCCTACGACACGCGGCACCGCTCGCGGCAGTTCGCCGAACTTTGCGCCGAGATCATGGCGGCCGCCGGATTCCGGGTGTTTTTCTTGGACGGCTACCGCAGCACGCCGGAACTCTCCTTCGCCGTGCGTTACAAGCACTGCGATTGCGGCATCATCATCACGGCCAGCCACAACCCGCCCGCCGACAATGCGGTGAAGGTCTACTGGTCCAGCGGCGGCCAGCTCCTGCCGCCGCACGACGAGGAGTGCATCGCCCGCGTGGAGAAGGTCACGTGGATCCGCCGGAAGCCCTTCCAGGAGGGATTGCGCTCGGGTCAGATCGTCTACTGCCAGGAGGAAGTGGATGCGGCCTTCGTCCGCGCGGTGCTGAAGCAGAGCGTGCCGGGACCGCGGAATCTGAAGGTCCTCTATTCGCCGTTGCACGGGGTGGGCTGCTCGGCGGTGATCCCGGTGCTGGCGGCGGCCGGCTTCGCCGACGTCGAGGTGTTCGGTCCGCACGCCGCGCCAGACGGCGATTTTCCCAACGTGCCCAAGCACGTCGCCAATCCCGAGAACGCGGCGGTCTTCGACGCCATGATCGCCGAGGGTCGCCAGTCCGGGACGGATCTGATCCTGGCGACCGATCCCGACTGCGACCGGCTGGGCTGCGCCGCGCCGGTGTCGGCCCAGCTCGGCGCCGCCTGGGCGACGCTCACCGGCAACCAGATCGGCGCGCTGCTGACCGATTACTTGCTCTCCGCCCGCCAGGCCGCCGGCACGCTCCGTCCGCGCAGTTACATCGTCAAGACGCTCGTGACCACGGAGTTGATGCGCCGCATCGCCGACAGTTACGGCGTGCAGACGGCCGGCGACCTGCTGGTCGGTTTCAAGTATATCGGCGGCGAGATGGACCGCCGCGGGCCGGAGGATTTCGTCTTCGGCGCCGAGGAATCCTACGGCTTCCTGGCCGGCGACCACGTCCGCGACAAGGACGGCGCGGTGGCGGCCATGCTGCTCGGCGAGTTGGCGGCGCGATTGAAGGCCGGCGGGCAAACGCTCCTGGAGCAGCTCGACGCCCTGTTTCGTCGCCACGGCTGCCATGCCGAGAGCCAGCTTTCCGTGCAGATGCCCGGCGAAAAAGGGATGGACGACATGAAGGCCCTCATGGCCGGCCTGCGGAGTCGGCCGCCCGTGGCCATCGCCGGCATGAACGTGGTCCAAGTGCGGGATTATCTCGCCGGCACCTTTACCGCAGCGGGGGGCGTTGCAAAACCTCTGGATGGCCCGACCGGCGACCTGGTCTTTTTCGATCTGGTGCCCGGGGGCAACTACGTGGCCATTCGCCCCTCGGGCACGGAGCCGAAGGTGAAGTTCTACATGTTCGCCTTCGATCCGCCGGAGCCCTGCCAGGACTTGGCCGACACTGCGGCGGCCCGGGCGCGGCAGGTTCTAACCAAGATCGGCCAATCGCAGCGGTTGCGGGCGATGGAGGCCGACTTGCGGGCACTGGCCGGCGTGTGACGCCTACTTCCGCGCCGCGGCCGGCCGCAAGGCCACGCGCCGCTCGCCCAAGGCCACGCCGATCCAGCCGTCCTCGATCACAAACTGCGTGATCCCGATACCGGCGAAGCGGGGGTCGTCGGCGAGACGGTCGGGCGTGAGCTTCCAGGGCGTCCGCTTCGAGAAAACGTGCGAGAAAACCCCGCGGAGGACGATCTGCCCGCCGGTGCTCAGCCGCTGGCCGATCAGTTGGATGATGCCGTCGCGGACCAGTTCGGCGACTGGGCCGTTGCCCTCGGGGCGATAGAAGGCGCGAACCTGGAAGTGCTTCCAGAAGTGCTCCCCCTTGGCGAGCTTGGCGATCGACAGGGACACTTCCATGCGGCCCTCGGCGCAGCGCACCCGCACGGCGTCCTTGGGGGCGAACGTGATCGACACGTCTTCGTGATCGGGATTGTCGTCGCTGGGCCCCGGCCGGCCCAGCGAGCAGGCGATGTGACGCGAGAGCTGGGGAAGGGTGAAGGTGCGGCCGTCCAAGGCCAGCCGCCCGATCATGTTGTTGATCACCGACTCGTGCACCTGGAAGCTGGCCAGGCTGTCGCCCGGGGCCTGGGGCCGGGGCGTGTGGCTGCCCAATTGCTCGTCGGCCGCCAGGCGGACCCGCAAGATCACCCGCTGCGGCGTGGTCTCGGCGGCGATCATCGCCGGCTCCAGGGCCAGCGCGTCCAGCGGAGTGAACACCTTCTCCTCCAGGCGCCCGGCCAGCCGGGTGAAGCGGGCCGTGGTCTCGGCGTCAATCCGTGCCCGCGCCGTCGCCGCCACCTTCTCCTTCACCTCCTGGGTAAGCTGCGGCTCTTTGGCGTCGCGCTGCGAGCGGGCCACGCCCTGGGCAAGCTGGCTGACCAACGGAATGCCGTCGAAATCGGTCTTCACGTTGCGGAGCGTGATCTTGTTGTCGACCTCGACTTCCGTCTCGCCCAGGCGGATGCCCGACAGATCGAACTCCAGCGGCTTCACGGCGGTATACATCGAATTGGTGTCGTTGACGAAGGTCGCCGGTCCGCTGGTGGCCGAGGTCAGCGACGAGACCCGCCCGCTGATCTGCAACGCCAGCAGCGCGCGATTGGGGTCGGGCACCAGCAGCACGCGGACCGTGGTCTGCGTCATGCTCTGGCCGTGAACCGGCAGCCCCAGCAGGGTGTCGTCCACCTTGGCATACTCCGGATTGCGTTGCGGGACCAGCCGGTTGAGCAGCTCCGCGCTGATGGCGATGCGCACGTTGGCATTGCGATAGTGGGCGGCGACGGCCGCACCGAGTTGCCGGCGCGCCTCCGTCGGCGAGAGGGCCAGCCAGCGGCAGTCCCGCGCCAGCAGCCGGGCGTCGGCGGGCAGGCCCGTCCGCTCGAAAGTCTCCAGGTGCTGCAACAGCGCGGCACATTGGACCGGTTCGGCCACCTGGCGGAGCAATTCCTGACGCAAGGCCGCCATCGGCCCCCTGGCAACCAATTGCCGCTGGGCGGGCGACATGGCCGTCGCGTCCAGGCGATGCAAGATCTGCTCGACCAACAGGCGGGGAACACGCTGGCCCGAGGCGCCGCGGCCGGCCAACCAGGCCCGCAGCTTGTCCAAACCGAGAAACTCCTCCCAGGCCGCCCGCTCGGGTCCATCGCCCAGCATTCGGTCGACGTCCGCCAGGCAGGCGGCCAAGGCTTGCGGATCCGCGATCGGCAAGGCCGCCGCCGACGCCTCCGGCGATTCCACTTCGCAAACGTGTCGCCACACGTCGACCCGCCGGGCGAGGGCATGGTGGGCGCGCGACAGGTCTTGCCCGACCAACTTGTCCTTGGCGACGGTTTCCAGGAGAATCGCCTGCGCCACCATTTGGTCCAACTGCCGCAGCGTCGTGGCCGCCTTTGCCGACCGCCCGGACACCTCCGGCCCCAACGTGTGGACCAGCTTGAGGGTCTGCTGCGCCCAGCGGCTCGTCGTCGCGTGGGAAGCCAAGGCGTCGAGTTGCGAAAGCAGCGTCTCGGGCTCCGGCCAGGCAAAGGGGGCTGGGGGCCGGCGGCTGGCGGCTGGGGGACTCTTCCCCACGCCCGCCGGCTGCGCCCGACGGGAAAGGGGGCTGGCATTCTTCACCCCGCCGCTTGAATCGGCAGGGTCCATGGAAATTGCTTCGCCCGGCGGGTTGTCGTTCGCCGCGGTTTTTGCGGCGGCGCCGGCCGTTTCAGGCACGGCGAGTCTCGCAACGGCGGCCGCGTCCGATTGCGGACTGGACTTCGCCCCCGGACTGGCTGGAGGCTGCGGGGCCACTGGCGCCCCGGCCTCGTTCGTCGCGACCGCCTCATCCGTGACCGGCGGCAAACGCAGCACCAGCGCCGGGCCGTCGGCTGGCAACGCCGTTTCCTTGCTGGCCGCCGTCGGATCGCCCTTGGCCTCGACCTTCGCCACGGCCGGCAGGGGGGCCGATGCCAAAATCGCCGGCACCGGCAACCGTGGCGGCGACGGCGACGGTGCCACGGGGCGGGCGACGGGGACCCCATCTTTTTGGCCGGGCACCACGCCAAGCGTGGTCGCCACAACAGCCGGCACGGTCCCCAAGCGGACCGGCCGCTGGACCGGCTGAGCAGATGCCTTGGCTCGCGGCGTTTCCGGAGAAGGCGTTGGAGTCAGCGGCCGAGATGATATGCGCGGTTTGGATAAAATGGGTTGATTCAGCACGGCTTGGGGCCGTGCGATGCGGTCCCAGCTTCGCGGTGACTCGACGATCCAGACGAAGAGGCAAATCAGAAGGCCGAGAAAGACCCAGCTCAGGTCTAGTCGCTTGCGCACCATGACGCTCCCCTCAGTTACAGCCAAGCAAGGCAACAACGTCACGCATCCGACTAGATCGGCCGCGCGGATTGAGGGAATAGAGAGTGTTTTCCGTTTGCAACGAATAGGATGAGAATGGGAAGGATGGGAGAAAGGCGAAAGGATAAGGCGGAGGGCGGAGGGCGGAAGGGGGAAGGCCAAACCGCAAGCGAACTCCTCGGGATATTCAGCCCCCAGCCCCTAGCCTCTGTCTCCTTCGCCCTTCCGCCTTCCGCCCTCCGCCTTTTCGTATATTGCCACCACCGCCGGCGGGTAGCCGCGGATGTCCCAGGCTTCCGGCACGGGCAGTTGCGCCAGGTCGAACCGCGCATCGCACTCCACCACGAAGAGGCTCTCCGGCGGGGCGGCCGCCAGTACGCCGCCGATCAACTCCAGCATTTCCTCGCGGCGATCCACGTAGAAGTCGTAGGGCGGAGAGCAGAAGACCAACCAGGCGCCAGCGGGTAACTGCGGCCGACGGTGAAACCAGAGGAAGGTGTTGGCAACGACGATCTCCGTCTCGGCGTCGACGCCCAACTCGGCGACAGAGCGGCCGAGGGCCTTGGCCGTGGGATGGTGTTGTTCGACGAAGGTCGCTGCGACGGCGCCGCGGCTGAGGGCTTCCAGGCCCAGCGCGCCGGTGCCGGCGAAGAGGTCGAGGGCATGTTTCCCCCGCACGGCCATGCCCAGGAGGTTGAAAACCGCCTCGCGAACGCGGTCTTTCATGGGGCGGGTCCGCGGGTCGCCGGAGTAGTGGATCTTGCGGCCCCGGAAGCGGCCGCCGATGATGCGGACGCCGACGGGCTCGGCGCGCGGGGGCCGGGGCTTGCGGCTGGGCGGTCTGGGCGACACGGTCCTGTCTCCGATTGGGGGCGTTTGCCAAAGCTCAGTGGATATGGTAGTTTATGGCCAACGGGGCGAAAAGGCCGGCACGTGCGCCGCTTCCCCGCCTAGTTAAGAAAAACCATTGATTTCGAGGGGATTCCCATGATGCGGACGAAGATGTGCTGGACCTTGGTGGGGCTCTTCCTGTTGGCGGGGATGGTGAGTGTTTCGGCGCAACCGCCCGCGGAACCGAACAAGGGCCCGGCCGCGGAGGGCGCGCCGGCGGCCAAACCGGGGCCGCAGGCCGCCGAGTTCGCACGCCTGCTGGCCCAGTTCAAGAAGCTCGAAGCCGACGCGGGCACGATCAAGCTGAAGTACCCGACGGCCGACGCCGCCCAACGCCCCGCGCTGAGGAAGGAGTTCGACGACCTCATGGCGAAGATGGAGGTCCTGCTCGGGCAACTCGTGGCCGCCGCGGAAAAGGCCTACATCGAGGCGCCCAACGCGGACCGGGAAGTGACCGGGCTGCTGTGCACCATGCTGGAGCAATGGGTGCAGCAGGACAACGATGAGGACGCCTATGCCTTGGGCAAGCTCCTTTTGGATCATCACTGTACGATTCCGCAGGTTGCCGACCTCGCCGGGACGGCCGCCTTCGCCGTCGGCGAGCCGGATGCCGCGGAGGAGTACCTGAAACTGGCCGCCAAGGGCGGGGGATTGTCGAAGCAGGGCCGCGCGATTCTCGATGGCCTGCCGGGGACCCGGCGGGCGTGGGAAAAGGAGAAGCAGTTCCGCCAGGCCGAGGCCAAGGCCGATGATCTGCCGCGGGTGCTGCTGAAGACCAACCGCGGCGACATCGAGTTGGAGTTGTTCGAGAACGAGGCCCCCAACACGGTGGCGAATTTCATCACCCTGGTGGAAAAGGGTTTCTACAACGGCTTGACCTTCCACCGCGTGCTGCCCGGTTTCATGGCCCAGGGGGGAGATCCTAAGGGGAACGGTCAGGGCGGGCCGGGCTACAGCATCGCCGAGGAGTTCACCAAGCCCAATCATCGCCTGCATTTTCGCGGCAGCCTGGCGATGGCCCGCTCGGCGTCGCCCGACAGCGCCGGCTCGCAGTTCTACCTCATGTTTGCCCCCGTGCCTTCGCCCAAAAACCAGTTGGACGGCAACTACACGGTCTTCGGCCGGGTGATCAAGGGGTTCGAGGTCCTGGCGAAGATTCAACGTCGCGATCCGGACCAGCCCGACCAGCCCACCCCGGACAAGATCGTCAAGGCCGAGGTGCTGCGGAAGCGGCCGCACCCGTACGAGGTGAAGAAGCTGCCGGAATAGGCCGACGCGCCCTCACCCCCTGCCCCTCTCCCAAAGGGAGAGGGGAGACTGTTCGCCCGGCGCGATCAGAGCTTGACGATCATGCACTGGGTGGTGGGCAGTTCCAGCGGCTTCTCCGGCTTGTCGGCGAAGAACTCGGTGAACGCCTCCCGCACGCCCGCCAGCAGCGAGTAATCGTGCGAGACGAGGATCGCCCCCGGCAGCAGCCGGGGGTAGAACCACTCCAGGCAGCCCTTGGTGCTCTCGTACAGGTCCACGTCGATGTGCACGAAGCGGAACTTCATCTCCTCCAGCCCCTTGGCCGACTCGGGAAACAGCCCCTTGTAGAAATGGACGTTCGGGTAGCCCTTCAGGTACTCCTGCACCGATTCCAGGCTGCACAGGTACTGGCTGGGCTTGTAGCGCGGCACGTCGGTGCCGCTCTTGTCGGGCAGGCCCTCGAAGGTGTCGAAAAGGTGCAATTCCTTGTCGCCCTTGGCCTCGCAGATGAGCTTCGCCGAAACGCCCTGGTAGACGCCGACCTCGGCCATCGCGCCGGGGAGTTGGGCATAGGCCCGCGCAAACGCGTAGATCAAAAAAGTCTCGTTGCCCGTCAACAGGCACTTGCGTCCCTTGCGGACCTGGCGCAGCAGCCGCAGCACTTCCTTGTCCTTGTGGAAGCTCAGCATGCGCAGGTGGATCCAGGCGACGCCATTGGCTGCCGTTTGTTCCAGCCTCCCGCCGCCAAGGTTCTGAAGCCACCCCGAGTGCAGCAATCCCATGGCCACCCCTCATGTCTACGGGTTCTGGAGGAAAAAGGGGACAGTCCCTTTTTCCAGGGTTGAAAATCGTCCGAGGACGTGATTATCCGTCGGACGTGCGGGGAATGCAAGCAGCTTCCGGCCTTTAATTCGACGGATAGGCCGACACGCGGTCCTTCCGCCGGGCCAACTCGCTGGTGTACTTTCGTCCCAAGGTGTCCGTCTGGGCCGCCGCCCACTCCGTCAAGGCGGTCCTGCCGCTCCCCCGGGCGTCCACGCACAACAGCCCGGCCATCAGTCCGCGGACCTCGTCCCTGGTGACGACCACGTCGCCGACGATCCGCCCCAGCAGCCAACTGGCCGCATAGCCGAACCAAGGCGGCACGGAGACGATCGGCCGCGGGCAGCCGATGGCCCGGCCGATCGCCGCCACAAGCTCCGAATAGGTGAACGTTTCCGGCCCGGTCGCGTTGAGGATCGTGTTTTCCGAACTGCCGCCCTGCTGGACGGCCAGCTCCGCCAGGTCGTCGACGTAAATGGGCTGCAAGCGGTAACGCCCGTCGCCGAACAAGGCAAAGACCGGGAATCGCCGCAAGGTCCAGGCGATGTTGTTGATGAGGATGTCCTCCTTGCCGAAGAGGACCGCGGGCCGCAGGATGGCGTACGAGATGCCGGAATCGACGAGTGCCTTCTCCAGCGTCGCCTTGCCGCGGAAATATTCCAGCGGGGAATCCTCGGAGGGGTTGGTGATGCTGACGTGGACGATTCGCCGGACGCCGGCCTTGCGGGCCGCGGCAAACAGCGTCAGCGTGTTCCTCACCGCGTCGGCGTGCTGGAAGAGGCGATGGTTGAAGCGGACCCAGTAGGTGTTATAGAGGACCGACACACCCTGAAGATGCTCGGCCAGCAGGTCCGGCCGGTCGAAATCGAAGGGCATTGCCCGGACGGCCGTGCCGAAGGGATTGGCCCGCGACAGGGAGTTGGTGAGCGTGATGACCGTGTGCCCTTGGTCCAGGAGCCGCTGGGCGATGTATTTGCCCGAGTATCCGTAAGCCCCGGTGACGGCGTGAATGGCGGTGGACATGGGCTTTGAAGGGGGGGCCGCTCAGTTCTCCATGACCTCTTTTTCGCGGGCCTTGGCCATGTCGGCGGCCTGGCCCTCGTATTGCTTGGTGAGGTCCTGGATCTGTTCTTTCACCTGGTCGCGATCGTCCTCGGAGAGGTCCTTGTCCTTTTCCGACTGGTCGGCCGTCTTGTTGCCGTCGCGGCGGACGTTGCGGATGGCCACCTTGGTCTCTTCCACCAGCTCGCGGACGCGGCCGACCATCTTGCGGCGGACCTCGGTCGACAGCGGCGGCACGCTCAGGCGGATGATGCGGCCATCGTTTTGCGGATTGAAGCCCAGGTCGCTGGCCTGGATCGCCTTCTCGATGTCCTTGAGAGTGCCCGGATCGTAGGGCCGGATGACGATCTGGTTGGGCTCCGGGGCGCCCACGGAGGCGATCTGTTTCAGCGGCGTGGGCGAGCCGTAGGCATCGACGCGGAGCGAATCGACCAGTCCCGGATTGGCCCGGCCGGTGCGAATGCCCGCCAAGGCGCCGCGGAGCACGCCCACGGCCTTTTCCATGCGTTCTTCCACGTCCAAGAGGATTTCGTCGGCGGTCATGATGGAAGGGATTGGGGATTACAGTAGTTCCAAGTTCGAATGAAGTGCTATAGGTGAACGCAAGGCTCCTCCTGAAAATGATTTGCGCCAACAAGTCATTTCAGAAAGGAAGCCATGCGTTCAGGGACGAATTG
>JBKQVT010000091.1:0-17980 GCA_052139835.1 Thermoguttaceae bacterium | reverse complement strand
CCTGACGGGCGGCGCGGCCCGCAAGCCGGTCTCGCTCGACACGAAACCGTCAAACCGGTCTGGCGACCGTACGTAACCGAACAAGCGGCAAACCGCATTTGATTCACGGCCTCTAAGACCTAAGACCCAAGACCTAAAGAGCAGCACCATGAGCGCCGAAGCCCGATTGGCCGAGAAGCTCAACGAGTTGGGTATCCCCCTGCCGCCGGCCCCGGAACCCAAGGGCGTCTACCGGCCGCTGGTCGTCCGCGGCGACGTGATCTATACCTCGGGCCATCTGCCCATGCAGCCCTCCGGCCAAGTGGTCGTCGGACGGCTGGGCGCGGAGTTGGACGTGCCGGCCGGCTATGCGGCCGCGCGGCTGGCCGGCCTGGGCATCCTCGCCTCGCTCCGCAAGGAATTGGGCACCCTGGACCACGTCCGCCGCGTGCTCAAGGTGCTGGGCGCGGTCAACAGCACGCCGGAATTTACGCAGCAGCCGGCCGTGCTCAACGGTTGCAGCGAGTTGTTCGCCCACGTCTTCGGCCCCCAGGCCGGCGTCGGCGCCCGCAGCGCCCTCGGCGTGGCCGCGCTGCCCCTGGGCGTGCCGGTCGAGATCGAGGCCGTCTTTGAAATTGCGTAAAGAGGTCTTGGGTCTTAGGCCTTAGAACTTAGGATCAAACACTGACTCCCAAGACCCAAGACCTAAGGCCCAAGACCCAAGTCCGCACCATGAAGAATCGCATCGCTTCGAGTATTGTCGTTCTCGCCTGCCTGACCGCGGCGGCGGCGGCCGAGGAGCGAATCGAATATCCCCGCACCCGGCGCGTCGAACAGTTGGACGAGTATTTCGGCGTCAGAGTGCCGGACCCCTATCGATGGCTGGAGGAGGACGTGCGCAAGTCGGCGGCGGTGGCCGACTGGGTGGCGGCGGAAAACAAGGTCACCCGCCGCTACCTCGATTCGATTCCCCAGCGGGAGAAGATCCGCCGCCGCATCACGGCGTTGTGGAACTTCACCCAGTACGGCGGGCCGCGCAAGGCCGGCGGACGTTATTACTACCTGAAGAACGACGGCCTGCAAAACCAGCCCGTCCTCTACGTAATGGATTCGTTCGACGGGCAGCCCCGCATCCTGCTGGACCCCAACACCTGGTCCAAGGACGGCACGATTGCCCTGGGCGGCATGGCCGCCAGCGACGACGGCCGCTACCTGGCCTACTGCCGGGCCGAGGCCGGCTCCGACTGGCTCCGCTGGCAGGTCATCGAGATCGACACCGGCAAGCTGCTCGGCGACGAGCTCCGCTGGATCAAGTCGCCCCACGCCTCCTGGAGCCGGGACGGCCAAGGCTTCTTCTACAGCCGCGACGAGAAGCCCAGGGCCGGCGCCGAGTTCCAAGCGCTGAACTTCAACAACCGCTTGTGCTATCACCGCCTCGGCACGCCGCAGCGCGACGACGCGGTGGTCTACTATCGGCCCGAGCATCCCCAGTGGCAATACGAGGGGACCGCCACCGAGGACGGCCGCTACCTGGTGATCACCACCGCGCTGGGCACCGACGATCGCTATCGCATCACTGTGAAGGACCTGACCAGGCCGACCGCGGAGCCCTTCGAGTTGATCGACAACTTCGAGCATGACTACACCTTCGTAGGCAACGACGGCCCGACGCTCTATTTCAAGACCGATCTGGATGCGCCGCGGGGACGGCTGATTGCCATCGACTTGGACCGGCCCGCGGCGAAGAACTGGCGCGAGATCATCCCCCAGGCGGAAGCGACGCTCGTGGAGATGAGCTTCGTGGGCAATCGCTTCATCGCCTCGTATCTCCACGACGTGGCGCCGCTGGTGAAAGTGTTTTCCCGCGAGGGCCGTTTTCTCCGCGACGTCGAGTTGCCGGGCATCGGCGCCGCAACCGGCTTCCGCGGGAAGCGGACCGACAACGAGACTTTCTACACGTTTTCCAGCTTCGCCACCCCGCCCAGCCTCTACCACTACGACGTCGCCAGCGGCGCAAGCAGCCTCTTTCGCCGCGCCGAAGGGAAATTCAATCCCGACGACTTCGAGGTGCGGCAGGTCTTCTACACGAGCAAGGACGGCACACGCGTGCCCATGTTCATCGCCGCCAAGAAGGGGATCGCGCTGGACGGCTCGAACCCGACGCTGCTCTACGGCTATGGGGGCTTCAATATCGCGCTGCCGCCGGCCTTCGCCATCAGCCGGGTGGCGTGGATGGAAATGGGCGGCGTCTACGCCCAGCCCAACCTCCGCGGCGGCGGCGAATTCGGCGAGGCCTGGCACAAGGCGGGCACGAAGCTGCACAAGCAAAACGTCTTCGACGACTTCATCGCCGCCGCCGCGTGGCTCATCGCCCAAAAGTACACCCGCCCCGACCGCCTCGCCATCCAAGGGGGCAGCAACGGCGGACTGCTGGTCGGCGCCGTGATGACCCAGCGCCCCGATCTGTTCGGGGCCTGCCTGCCGGCGGTGGGCGTGATGGACATGCTCCGTTTCCAGAAGTTCACCGAAGGCCGCACCTGGGTGGACGACTACGGCTCGGCCGCCGACAGCCCGGAGCAATTCCAGGCCCTGCTGGCGTATTCCCCCTATCACAACGTCAAGCCGGGGACGTGTTATCCGCCGACGCTGATCACCACGGCGGACACCGACGACCGCGTTGTGCCCGGCCACAGCTTCAAGTTCGCCGCCGCCTTGCAGGCCGCCCAGGCCTGCGACAACCCGGTGCTGATCCGCATCGACACCCGCGCCGGCCACGGCGCCGGCAAACCGACCGGCAAGCGGATCGAGGAACTCAGCGACCTCTGGGCCTTCCTGGTGAAGAGCCTGAAGATGGAGCTGCCGGACGGCGGCCAAGCCCGCGCCGCCACCCGCGTCGCCGTGATTAGCCCCGGGGGAGCCGGCGTCGAGTGGCTGGCGTCGCTGGTCGAAGCGCGGTTGGCCCAGAAACCGGCAGTCGCCCTCCTGAATCGCCAGGACATCAAGAAGATCCTCCGCGCGCAAGAACTCCAGGCCCTCCTGGCGCCCGCGGGAGTCGCCCAGCGCACCTCGCTGGGCAAGCTGCTCCAGGCCGATCTGCTGGTGCTCATCGAGGGGAGAAAGGAGCCGCGGCCGCATGCCCAGGTGGTCGTCTGTGAAACCCGCCAGGGCCTCCGTCTGTACGCGGCGCCGGTCGAGTTTTCGGAGGATCCCGAGGCCGTTGCGGAATTGGTTGTGCAAGCGGTCGAGGCGGCGATGGGAAAAAACGCCGAGCAGATCCGCGAGATCATTGCCGTTCCACCCTTTGTCAGCAACGACCTGGGCTTCGAGTCGCAGGGCTTGCAGCGCCCCATGGCCGACCTGCTGGAACTGAGGCTTTCGGGCCGCCCCGGGGTGCTGGTCGTCGAGTTGGCCGAGGCCCAGGCGGTGGCCGACGAGTTGGCGCTGGGTGGCGGCGAGAGGCCCCATCGCAGGCTGCCGCTCTATCTCCTTGGTGACTTTCATCGGCAGAGCAACCAGGCCGGCGCCAAGCTGGCGATCCACCTGCGGCTGTTGCGCGGGCAGAAACTGCTGGCCGAGCGCGACCTCCAGGGCGTCGTGGAGACGAAGCTGGCCGACGTGCTGCGGCGGGAGGCGGCGGCCCTGGTCGATCAGGCCGCGCCCGGCTCGACCGCGCCGCCCGCGCCGGCAACCGAGGCCCTGCAGCTCGCCGCGCGCGCCGTCAGTATGTACCAACTGATGAACTTCCTGGAGTGCCTGGAACTGGCCGAGGCCAGCCTCTTAATCCAGCCCGACCAGCCGGATATCCACCGCCTGGCGGCCCATTCGGCGGCCATGCACGTGAGCAAATTGCTCCGCCTGCGGGCCGACCAGCCGCAACGCCCCGCGACCGAACTGTTGCTCCAAGCCGTCCTGCACGAGAACGAAGCTACGCTCCGCCGCGGTCTGTCCCACTTGGAATACTTCATGACGCATGCCCCCGTTTCGGCGACGCGCGACCGCCTGCTGATCTGCGGCTATTTCGAGGTCTCGCTGCTGAAGGAGGACCTGCGGGCGATGATGCTGCGGGTGCTGGCGGCGAAGTACCAGGACAAAGTAATGGACGACACGATCATCTACGTGCGTCCCTTTCGAAAGCGGTGCTTTCCCGGCCTGCCGGAGGACGAAATCCTGCGCTGGAAACTGGCGGCTGCCCGAGTCTGGCCTCGCGCCGATCCGCAAGGGGTTTTGAATCTCGTCGACCTGCTGACCTGCGGCACCGAGGGCAAAGACAGCCCGCAGTTACGCGACCTGGTGGCGGAGTTGCGGGTGACTGCGAACCCCGCCTGCCCGGCCGCCGCGCGGTACATGGAAGAGCGCTGGAAATCGGGGCGTACTGCCGTGCCTGACGTCCTGGGCGACTCCACACCGCCGCCGCCCAGTGCGCCGGTGACTACCGGCCCCGAAGTGAAGCTCGTCCCCATGGCGCAGCCGCCGGGGATCATCGGCCGAGCCGCCGCGGCCGGATGCGACTTGGCCTGGACGCACGGTGAGCTTTTTCTGGTCAAAGGGAAAGAGCCGGCCGACGTCACCTGCGCGGCCAACATCTTTGCCAACGAAGCGGGGACTTCCGTCGCCTTCGACGGCAAGTACGTCTGGGCTTGGCAAAACCCGGCGGACCAGCCAGTCGTCGCCGGCCAGGAGACAGCCCGCCGCCAGCCCAGGATCCTGGTGCTCGACCCGCAAAGCGGCCAGCAGCGATTTCTCGCCCGCGAGCACGGCCTGCCGGCCATGGAGTTGCGGGCGTTGAGCCTGGCCCCGCTGGGCGTGGGGAAGGTCTGCCTGGTCGGTCACTTCGGCGCCGAGCGGATGACGCGGGTCTGGTTCGCCATGGCCCAGCTTGATTTTTCCAGCGGCCGCGGCAGCGTCAACGTCTTCTTCGATGCCCGGCAAATGCCTGCGGTCCGCCACGTCGGTGAGGAGAAGAACGCCCACATGGCCTTCAGCCGAGGCAGGGCGATCACGCTCACCGAGAAGACCGAGGGCACGAAGAAGCCCGGCCAGCGAATCATCGTCGATCGGCACTACGTCCACCCGCTCGTGATCGACCCCGAGACGCTCGCCGTCCAGGTCAGCGACGAGACAATCGAGTACTTGTTTCCCGGGGTTCCGCTGGCGCACGAGGGGGCGATTTATTGGATCGGCAAGGGGCCGCAGGAAGGCAGATATCGGGTCTGCCGCTTCGGCTTTCCCGATTTCAAGGTCCATCGGGGCGACTTCGACGTCCCCATGGGCCGGCTGGCCTTCTACAAACAGTGGACCATCGTGCTGGACGACGGCGGCCAGGCGTGGATAGCCGCGGGACCGCAGGGGCCCTATCGCCAACTCTGCACCACGCGCGGCTCCGACGCCACGGGGCGGAGGCCCGACTTCGCCGGTTTTCAACTCTTCACCGGCCATCAGGACGGTCTGTTGGCCTACGACCGGTCCTTCACCTTTGAAGTCGTTCTTCCTCCCCAGCCAGAGTTAGCCGACGCCGTGCGCCATTTGGGGATGCGCGAGTGAGACGCGGAGCGCTGGACCATGCGAATCGTCGTGTTGGACGGCTACACGCTCAATCCGGGCGATAACCCTTGGGACCCGGTGGCGGCCCTGGGCGAGTTGACCGTCTACGATCGCACGCCCGCTGAGCAGATCGTCCAGCGCGGCGGCCTCGCGGAGGTCATCCTCACCAACAAGACCCCTTTGGACGCCGCCGCGCTGGACCAGCTCGGGCAATTAAGATTCATCTCCGTCCTGGCGACCGGCTACAACGTCGTCGACCTCGCTGCCGCCCGGCGTCGCGGCATCGTGGTCTCGAACGTGCCCGAGTACGGCACCGACAGCGTGGCCGAGCACGTCTTCGCCCTGCTGCTGGCGCTGTGCCGTCGCGTGGAGCATTACGACCGCCTGGTGCGCCAGGGCGAGTGGCAGCGGCGCGGGGAGTTTTGCTTTTGGGACGCGGCGCCCTGGGAATTGGCCGGCAAGCGGATGGGGATCATCGGCTTCGGGCGGATCGGCCGCCGCGTGGGCGCGCTGGCCCGGGCGTTCGGCATGGAAGTGCTCGTTTATGATCCCGCGTTGGACCAGCCGCCGGGGACTGTCCCGATTTTTGCGGCCGAAGGACACAAAAATGGGACTGTCCCCTTTCCCAGCCCGCCAGAGTTTACCTGCGAGTCGTTGGCCGCCGTCTTCGCCCGCGCCGACGTGGTCTCGCTGCACTGCCCGTTGACCGACGCGAACGCGGGCTTTGTCAACCGCGCCTTGCTCGAGACGATGAAGCCCACGGCGGTGCTGATCAACACGGCCCGCGGCGGGCTGATCGACGAGGCGGACCTGGCCGCCGCGCTCGACGAGGGCCGGATCGCGGGGGCGGCCTTGGACGTGCTCACCTCGGAGCCGATCCGCGCCGACAACCCGCTCTTGGGCGCGAAGAACTGCCTGCTCACGCCGCACCTTGCCTGGGCAAGCGTCGAGGCCCGCCGCCGCCTGACGGCGATCACGGCCGCCAATATCGCCGCCTTCCAGGCGGACCGGCCGATCCACGTGGTCAACTAGAGGCGGTAGTCGACGCCCAGGACCGTCGTGAAACCCGGCTCGCGGATAAACTCCGGCACGCCCGCCTGGTTCAGCATCACCACCGAGCCGGGTTCGTAGTAGTCGCGATTCAGCAGGTTGTCCAACGCCAGGGTCAGGCGCAGATTTTTGCTCCAGCAATAGTAGCCTTTCAGGTCGTAGACGGTGAAGCCGGGCGAGGGGAGTTGCCCGATGCTCCAGGCCACTTCGTCCTGGCTGTGGACCAGGCGGGCGATGAACTCGACGCCCCATTTCCCCTTGTCCGGGTCGCAGACCCGCACGGCGATGCGGCCGTTAAAGGGATAGATGTCCGGCAGGGACTCGGTGCCGCCGAGGCGGACGAAGCTGCCGCTCTTGACCGAGTTGTTGTACCCAGAGTCGACGAACTGGACGCGGGAGAGGTTTTCGCCGTGGATATAGGACATGCAGCCGAAGACGCTGAGGCCCTTGCAGACTTGGACTTCGCCGAAGAGGTCGCCGCCGCCGAGGGTGGCCAGTTGGATGTTGCCCATTTGATAGCCGGCCATGGAAGTGTCGGCATTGGTCGTGCCGTTGAGCAGGTCCTCGCGCCAGTCGGAGGGAAAGGCCCAGAAATTCCGGTCCAGGACGTTGGTGGGCGTGCCCGCCGTCGCGCAGATGTAGGCCGGGGTGGGCATGATGTAGTCCCACATCGTCGCATAGAAGCCGCGGGCGCCGTAGCGGAAGGGGCCGTGGGCGCTGGTGATGCCGAGGTCCACCTGCCAGTCGCGCTCCGGCTTGAGCGTCGAGTTTCCTTCCAGGAAGCTGTTGCCGAAGCCGGCGATGGGGACATAGGGCTCGTCGCTGTAGAGTTCGGACAGGCTGGGCCCCCGCATGGCGAAGCCCGTGCCCGCGTTGAGCACGTCGTGATCGGTCATCTTCCACTTGGCCATGGCGTAGGCCATGCCCAGGGTGAAGGCGGGTCCGTCGGTGGACGGCTGATAATACATGTCCTCGGCCGGGGTGCCCGGATCGAAATGCGTAACGACCGAATCATTGAGGTCGACGGACGACTTGGTGTAGTCCACCCGCCCGCCGAAGGTGAACGTCAGCCGGTCGCCCACCGGCAAGAGCAGGTTGGTGAACACCCCTTCATCGTCCTGGGAAGATTCCGGCACGCCAAAGTAATTGCCGCTGTAGACCTCGTTGCCGTCGGCGTCGACGTCCCGTTCCAGGTAGCGTTGCTCGACGCGCCGCCAATCCAGGCCGATGGTCCATTGCGGCGAGTCGGCGTCCCCGAAGGTCCGAAACGCCCGCACCCCCGTCGAAGTCAAGTGCCCTTGGGCAATCGCCAGGACGGGCGTGGTGCCGTCGTCGTACTGCACCGGCAGCGTAATGAACGGATAGTAGAACGTGTCGAACTTGTACGCCTTCGAAGAGTCGCCGTTGAAAAAGGTCTCCTGGTGCCAGGCCTGGATCAGGAGTTGCTGCGGCCCGTTGCGGTCTTCCTGCACGATGTAGCGGACGTTGAACTGGTTGTTCGTCGAGTTGTTCAGGTCGTAGATGATTCCCGGCAAGTCCACGTTGTTGTACTCGGTGTGGAGCAGGTCGCACTCGATGCGGGTGGAGCGGCTGAGGTCGTAACTCAATGACGCCATGCCGTCCCACCGCTGGTACTGGGCGGGAATGACAAAATCGTATTCGGCGCCGCCGGGATGATAGTCGTTGCCACCGCGGACCCCGTAACTGATGAACGCCCCCCAGTTGTTCGACCCCGTCCAGACGTTTTCCCGGCTGTAGAATCCCTGGCCGTTGCTGTCGTAGTTGAAGACCGTGGAGACGTGCGTCTCCGGCTGATCGTAGCGGCGGGGGCTGACCAGATCGGCGGTGATGAAGGCGAAACCGGGGCCATAGAGCGACGTGTAGGGCCCGTCGACGGTGCGGATCTCCTGGATGTTGCCGGGATCGATCTGGCTGAACAGCGAATCCACGTCCTGGATCGTTTTGTACTGGGTGACTCCGTTGGCGCTGCCGTTGAGTTCCGACGAATTGTAGCCGCGGATGCGGGGATCGATGCTCACCCCCGAGGTGCGGCGTCCGTAGACGCTGGGCAACTCGCGGAGCAGGTCCCCGGTGGTGGTGGCTTCCGCGGAATTAATCTCCGCGGTGTTGAGGCTGCTGGAGGGGCTGCCCAGCGGGGCGGCCTGCTCGCCGCTCTGGGTTTGGACGGGCAATTGGGTCAATTGACCGGGATCGTGCTCGGCCATGTCGAGGAGTTGGTCCAGCGAGGGGGCGGCCGGGGCCGGGGCGGCGGGGCTTCCCGCCGCGGCCGGGGCGGCGGCGCTGGACGCTGCGGCCGGGGCGGCGGCGCTGGACGCTGCGGCCGGCGTATCCGCGGCCCAAGAGGTGCTTCCCCACAGAAGAAGAACGCAGATCCCCGGCGCAAGCAGGGAACCCCCGAACCGTCCTACGGATCGTGCCTTGCTGTGTGTCATCCGTGCCACACGATGGCTAGAGGGGAGAGGTTCCTTCCACCCGCCGGCAACCAGCCGCTAACACCTTTATCACACTTCGGCTGTTCGTGGGAAAACACTGAAAAGCAAGCATGAAACAGCCCCGCCGCGACCTCCCGCCGCACGGGGGCTGTGAAGCTTTGCCGGTTGGGGTGACTCCAACGACGAAATCCCTGCCCGCCGCCGCAACCTATGTCCCGCGGCCGCGCAACCGCGCCATGGCCTCTTCGACCAACGCCATCGCCCGTTGGCGCGACGCGGCGTCCCACGCGAACTGGTATTCCAGTCCGGGGCGCAGGAAGCAGAGCGTCAGCTCGTCGGGCGGGCGGCCCAAAATGCCCTCCACCGCCATGCCGTAGACGAGCATTTGCATTTCGTAGTCGGCGGCCGCGGCGGCCAACTGGCCGGCCGCGACGCGGTTGGTCTTGTAGTCGATCACGTGCCAACCGCCCGACGCATCGCGATAGAGGCAGTCGATGAATCCTTGCAGGCAGGTGTCGGCCGGGTCGGGGCGGCCGGGCGGCCAGGCCAGGAGAAATTCCAGTTCCCGGTAGCTTTCCGCCGCGGCCGCCAGGGCCGCACCGCGGGGCGAAGCCAGCAGATGCTGGATCCATGCGATCGGCTCATCGAGCCCGCCATCGCTGTTGCCGTCGCCGCCGCCATTGGCAAGGTGCCGCGGGGCATGGCGGTGGACCAGCGCGGCCACCTCGTCCGGCCGCGCCAGGTCGATCTGGGACAGCACGGCGTGAACCAGCGTGCCCAGTCCCAGGGGATCCAGCGGCGGCGGCCCATTGGGCTCGTCGTCCGCCTCCCCGGCAGGCTGCATCACCGCCGGCCGGGCGTGCAGACCGCCGCTCAGACGCGAGAAGGAATACTCTCGCCGCCCGGCCGCATCGGGCGGCACGGCCGCCAGGTACTTCGGTCTTCGTCCCTCGCCCTGGGCGGCCATCTGCCGGGCCTTCTCGATCAGGTCGTCGAGGTTTCGCCGCGCGGCCGCCGCGGCCGGCTCCCGGCCCACCGGCGGCTCTTGGCTGGTCACTCGCAGGCACGGGGACTGTCCCGATTCGGGCACCACGCCTGGCGTGGTCGCGACGAAAATGGGACGGTCCCCCTCTGCCACGCGCGCGGCGCCGGTCATCGGATCGAAATGCCGGCCGAGCAGCTCGGTCCACGGCCCCTTGGCCGACCCCGCCTCCGGCAGCCCGGAGGACAGGATCAGGTAGTCGGCCGCCCGTGTCGTGGCCACGTAGAGCAGCCGCGCCAGTTCGGCCTGCTCTTGGTCGTATTCACTCAGCCGGAAGAGGTCGTAGCCGCTGACGGCCCCGGTGCGGGAATCCTTGATCATCGGCCCGAGCTCGCGCGTGAAGGCCACCCGCTCCGTCGAGCCGCGCCGCGGCCGGTCCAGGTCGGCCACCACGACCACGGGAAACTCCAGCCCCTTGGCCTGGTGGACGCTCATCAGCCGCACGACGTTGACGGTCTCCGGTTGCGTGGCCGCCAGCGGCTCGTCGGGCTGCCGGGCGATGAACTCGGAAAGCTCGGTGATGAAGTCGTCGAGCGTGAACAGGCCCGCGCGGTCGAAGTTCCGCGCCTGGTCCATGAGCTTCCTGAGGTTGGCCAATTTCCGCTGGCCGAGGAATTCGGCCAGCAGCACGGCGTCGTAGCCGGTCCGCGCCAGCGCCTCCTGGAGCAATCCCGCGATGGGCACGCGGTCCTTCATGGCCCGCAGCGCCTCCAGCGTGGCAGCAGCCGCCGACACGCGCTCCGCCTGTTCCGCGCCCAGCTCGGGGGGCAACTCCTCGGCAAACAGGCCGGCCGACAACCCCTTGCCCTGCCGCGCCAGCCAGAAAAGTGTCTCGTCCAACAGGGCGAACAGCGGGCTCCGCAGCACGCCCGCCAGGCTCACCTCGTCGCCCGGATTGGCCAGCGACCGCAGCAGGTTGACCACGTCGTAGATTTCCTGCTGCGCGTAGAAGGCGTGGCCGCCGACCAGGTAATAGTCGATGTCCCAGCGCCGCAGGGCCTCTTCGTAATAGGCCACGTCGGTCAAGGCGCGGAAGAGGATGGCGATGTCGCCGGGGCAGACGGGCCGGGCCGTCTCGTTCTCCCCTTCTTTCTCCCACACGATCTTCTCGCCGGAATCCAGCAGCCCGCGGATGCGCCGGGCGATGAAGTCCGCCTCGCGCCGTCGCGTCCGCTCGGCGGGCGTGGCGAGGTCCGGCCCGGTACTCCCCTCTCCCTTCGGGAGAGGGGCCGGGGGTGAGGGCGCGGTGTCGCTGGACAGCGCACCCTCACCCCGACCTTCTTTCGGCTCGATCGCCCAGAGCAGCTCGACGGCCGGCCGCGGGCCGACCTGCTTGTGGACCGCCTTGAGCGGCTCGTACGGCTCCTTCGGCCCGGCCAGCTCCTCGGCGAACAGGGCATTGATGAACTCCAGCACGGCGGGCTGGCTGCGGAAGTTTTCCGACAGCGGCAGCCGGCCCTCGACGGGAATCTGCTGCCGAAGGTCGCAGAAGACATCCGGATCGGCGCCGCGGAAACGATAGATCGACTGCTTCTTGTCGCCCACCAGGAAGAGCTTTCCCGCCGTGAAGCGGCCGTCGCACAGCGCCTTGACCAGTTCCACTTGCAGCGGGTCGGTGTCTTGGAATTCATCGACCAGCAGCAGCCTGGTCTGGGCAGCCAGCCGCTGGCGCAAGTCTTCGCCGTGCGGTCCGGTGAGCAAGTCCCGAGCGCGGATCAGCAGGTCGGTGAAGTCCATGGCCGCGGCCGCCCGCTTCTCGGCTTCATAGGCGGCGGCCACACCGTCGGCGACCGCCAGCAGCCGCAGGGCACTTTGGGCGATGGGCCGGGCGGCCTCGGGGTCGAAGGCCACGCGCTTCTGGACGTCGTCGATCAGATCGCGGAGCCCCTTGGCGGCGTCGCGGAACCGCTCGTAGATTTCCTCGCTGGGCCAGGCCGCTTTTCCGCCGCCGCCCTGCACCTTGGCGTTTTCGCGGATGGCCGCCAGGGTGCCACTGCTGGCTTGTCCAGCAGTGTTTCCCGCGGGGGTGCCACGACCATGCTGCGCATGGTGCCCGGCTTGTCCAGCAGTGTCCCTCGCACTGCTGGACAAGCCAGCAGTGGCACCCATGGCTCGCAAGGCCGCCAGTTGCTCCCGCAGGGCCGCAGCCCGCTGGCCCATCACCGGATGCGCGGGGGGACTGTCGCGGAGGATGCGGAGCACTTCGGCGGTAGCGCTGGAGTGGCTGATCCGCTCCGCCGCCCGCGGCAGCGCCTCGTCGCGCGCATAGCGCTCCCATCGCGCCAGCAGGCCCTCGACCGTCTCCCCGCGCCATTGGTTCCAGTCGATTTCCTGCCGCGCCCCCAGCAGGCGGCGGACCATGTCGCGCAGGCCCGCCAGGCTGAACTGCACCACCAGTTCCAGCACCGCCTCGTCGCCCTCGGCCAGGCGGAGGCGGAGTTGGCGGTCGATCAGCTCGTAGAGGAGGGTGTCGGCCTGGGGCTGGTCGAGGACTTGGAAGCGGGGATCGACGCCCGCCTCCACGGCGTGCGCCCGCAAGAGCGATCCGCAGAACGAGTGGATGGTGCTGATCCGCGCCGTGTCGAGCTGGCGGACGAGGCGGAGCCAGTGTTGGACCTGCTCTTCGGGCGCGTCGCGGAGCCGCTGGAGGCAGGCCTTGCGGATGCGCTGGCGCATCTCCCGCGCCGCCCGCTCGGTAAAGGTGATGGCCGTCAACTGGTCCAGCCGCGCGGTGGCGTCGCCGCCTTCCTGGTCCGGCTCCAAGGCGCGGAGGAATCGCTCGGTGAGCACGGTGGTCTTGCCGCAGCCGGCCCCGGCCGAGAGGGCCACGGAAACGCCCCTGGCTTCCAGCGCCCGCTGCTGCTCGGAGGTCAATCGTTGTCCCGCGGCGGCTGCCATGTCTTCTCCAAGGAACGGACCTGGTTGATGCGGCAGACGGTCGCATACTCGCAACGGCCGGTACACTCGGCGTCGCTGCTGGAGACGGGGAATTGGCCCTCCGTCATGCCGCGCACCAGGGCGGCGACCGTGCGGGCCAGCGACGCGCGGAGCGTTTCCCACTGCGGCTCCGGCTCCAGGCTGCCCTCGGCCGCGTGGTACATCACCAGCGCCTGCCGGGGCCGAAAGCCGTTGTCGGCAAGGTACCAGTAGCCGGCCTGCCAGGGGACGCAATCGCGGTCGGCCAGCACGACCTCCACGACGGCCAGGGCGTAGAGGGGGAGTTGCAGGGCCAGCCCCCGCTGGACCGCCTCGACGCTGAACCGCGTCGAGCCGCCGGTCTTGTAGTCCAGCACGTTGAACACGGTTTCGCCGGCCGCCCGCCCGGTATCGATGCGGTCGATCCGTCCGGCGATGCGGACGCCGGCGCCGCGGCAGTCGAGTTCCAGCGGTTTGGCGGTCGAGGGGGGGCCGGCGCCGCGGAGCGGCTGACCGAAGGAGACCTCGAAAAACTCCGGCAGCGGCGGCGACCACCCTTCGGGCGGTGCCCGGCAATCTTTCCATAGGGCGTCGTAGCGCTGGTGCTGGTCGCGGTAGTCCAGGAGCCACCCGCGCAGCACGCGGCGGTCCACTTCACGCAAGGCATCGTCGAGGAAAAAGGGGTCGCGAGTCTTTTGCCCGAAGGGCCCTTCGGGTGCTACGCACAAAAGACTCCCGACCCCTTTTCCCCCGAGCACTGCGTCCAGGGCGGCGTCCGCCAGTTCCTGGTACTCGTCCGGCGGCAGCGCGGCGGGTGAGGCCGGGCCGCCGCGCCGCTGGTTGACCCGGCGGTGAAACTCGGCCATCAGGTCGTGCGCCCGCCGCCCGCGCTGGAGGAAATCCACCTCCAGCCGCATCTCCTCGACCGCGTCCACGCCCAGCACCTTGGCGAGGAAATAGCGGAAGGGGCAGGCGGCGTACTGTTCGAGTTCCGTGGCGCTATAGATTCGCCGCGGCGAGAAATCGGCCGCCAACTGCCGCCGCGCCGCCGCACCGGTGAGCATCCCTTCCGCCGGACCAAATTGGCGGCGATCCTGCCGCAGCCGAACCTGTCTCAGGCCCGCGAGGATAGGGGTGCCACTGCTGGCTTGTCCAGCAGTGCTCCCGACACTGCTGGACAAGCCAGCAGTGGCACCCAGCATGTTTTTCTCCTCCTTCCCCCTTCCGCCTTCCGCCTTCCGCCCTTGTAACAGTCCCGCCAACAGCGACACGTCCCCCTCCAGGGCCGTGGCCACCGCCTTGACGCGGAACTCGGCCCCCGAAAAAGGCTCCTCGTCCACCGGCACCGGGCTCAGTTGGCTCCGCACCGTCCGCGCGATCCGCTCCGGGCCGCACGCCTGTTGAACCTCGTCGAGGTAAGGGCTCGGCAACAGCGGCTGGCCCCGCTGGTCCAAGGCCGGGTAGCTCAAAGTAAGCCGCCGCGTCGCGCGGGTGACGGCCTCGTAGAACAACAGCATCTCGTCGCCGTTGCGCTGGGCCCGCGCGCCCAGCGGCAGCCCGGCGTCGATCAGCCGCTGATACTCCGCCTCGCTGTAGAGGCGGTCTTCACGCTGGGGCGAGGGGAAACTCCGTTCGCCCAAGCCGGCCAGGAAGAGGTAGGGCACCCGCAGTCCCCGCACGCTCTCCGCCGAGAGGACCCGCACCCGGCCCTCCTCGTCGCCGGCGGGCTTGAGCCGCTGGCTGGCCAAGATGTCCACCAGGGCGGCCAGGGCCTCGCCGGCGTCCAACTCGGCCCCTGGGCGGCCGAGCCAGCGGTCCAGGGCCGCGCTCTGGCCGAGCGCCTCGTGCAAAGATTCCCACGCCGCCTGGTCGTCGAAATTACCCTCCCCTCTCCCGACCACCCTTCGGGTGGTGCCCGGAGAGGGGCCGGGGGTGAGGGCGTGCCGGGTGTCAGGCTCCGCGTCTAAACCCGTTTTCATCACTTCCAGCAGGCCGGTCTGTTGGGCCAGCCGCTGCCAGCCTTGCCCCCAGGCGCTCAGGGCGGCGCGCTGGGGCAACTCGTCCAAGGCGGCCGCCAGGCGGCCCAACACGGCCACCGCCACCCAGGCGTCGCCGCGAAACTCTTCCGCGCCGCTCTCCGCCACAGCCTGCAATCGTTCCAGCAACGGCCGCCGGCCTCGCAGGACCTGCAAACGCCGCAGCGCCCGGTCCGCCGCCGCGCGGGCCTGCCCAAGGGCCCACTCCGGCCAGTCGGGCGCGAAATAGTTGTTCCCCAACACTGCCAGCAGCGCGCGGAGCGGCCAGTCCTCGACGTGCAAACGCAGCAGCCGCTCCAGCGCCACCAGGGCCGGCTGATGCTCGATCGGCGCGCCCCGTTCCCAGGCCACGGGAATGCCGTAAGCGGCGAAGATCTCGGCGGGCCCTCCGCCGGCGTCTTGCGGGTGGCGAAAGACCACGGCGATCTCACCCGGCCGGACCGGTCCGTGCCCCGGCTCCCCGTCGACCAACAACCGCTTGATCCGCGCGGCGATCATTTCGATTTCGCCCGCCGGGCCCTCCGCCGCCAGGACCTCGATTCCTGTCGTGTCGGCGGCCGCTTGCGCATGGCGGGGATTGCCGAAGAGCGTCCGCTCCAGGTGGTCCAGGGCCGGCCACGCCGGATGCTCCGGCCGGGGCAACTCCTCGACCGTCACCGCCGCGTGCCGCCGGCACAATTCGGCCAGCGTCCGCCGCGGCTTGTCGAACAACTCCGCGCGGCCCCCTTCTCCCTCCGGATGTAGGGTGGGTCGAGCGGAGCGAGCCCCACCAATAGCGATTCGGCCCGTTTCTGGTGGGGCTCGCTCCGCTCGACCCACCCTACTTGTCCCCTCCAGCGGCAGCGAGATGCAAATCTCCTCCACCCGCGCGGCGAGAATCTCCAGGATCTCGTGCTGCGTGCGGGTGAAGTCGGTGAAGCCGTCGGCCACGACCAGGCGGAGCCCCGGCGCTGGGGACTGAGCGGGTGCGGGTGCCACTGCTGGCTTGCCCAGCAGTGTTCCCGGCCGCGGGACTCCAGCACTGCTGGACAAGCCGGGCACCGACCGGAGGTTGGTCGTGGCACCCACGAGCCCGGCGTCCGCGTTCTTCAGCCAATCGCGGGCCGACCAGAATCGCCCCTCGGCGTCGTACAAGCGGTGCTCCCGCAGCCGCTGCTGATAGGCCTGGTAGATATCCAACAACTCGCCGTCCTTGGCCGATGCGCCCCGCGATTGGCACGCCCGCTGGAAATCTTGGGGCCAGATCTCCAGCCGCTTCCACTCGGCGATCAGTTCGCAGACCAACTCGATCAATCCGCCCGTGGAGGCGATCGCCGCGAAGTGTTGCAACCCTCCGGCCGCGCGGTGCTCTTCGATGATCTGCCGGATGAGCTGGCGCCGCATGAAGCGGCTGATGGGGCGGATCGGCTCGGCCGTGCGGTCCAGTACCGACTGGGCGAAGTGCTCGAAGGTCATCACGCCGGGGGCGAAGCAGCCGGGGAGCCGCCCGTCCCTCCCCTCTCCCGACCACCCTTCGGGTGGTGCCCGGAGATGGGCCGGGGGTGAGGGTGCCCTACCCAGAACGTTCCGACCGGTTTCCGGTGGGGCTCGCTCGGCTCGACTCACCCTACTTTCTGCGGAAATCTGCGTAATCTGCGGATTATCTCCGGCCCCTGGCAGCAGGCGGCGACGGACCTCGGCCGCGGCCCGCCACGTTGGGGCCAGCCACAAGGTCGAGCCTGGGCGGTTTTCCGCCAGCAGCGTGCGGTATCGGCCCAGCAGCCGCTGGGTCTTTCCGCTGCCGGCCGGTCCGGCGATGACAAGCAGGTGGGACATGGAATAAGGATAAAGGATGAAGGAGGAAGGAGGAAGGAGGAGGGAGGAACGAAGGCGGAGGGCGGAAGGGACCCGGAGGAGAATTCGGAATTCGGAAGTCGGAATTCGGGGGAATCGGGCACATTTGCCGGCCCCCTCCGAATTCCGCCTTCCGAATTCCGAATTTAGAAGAAAAGCGTTTGACAGCCACCCCGGAGATTCGATACAATTCAGGGTGGTACGGGGGAGATTCTTTGCAGAGGCATAGGGTGGGCATCGCCCACCAA
Source organism: Thermoguttaceae bacterium (assembly GCA_052139835.1). Lineage (GTDB taxonomy): Bacteria > Planctomycetota > Planctomycetia > Pirellulales > Thermoguttaceae > JBKQVT01. The sequence goes on along the minus strand of JBKQVT010000091.1, from coordinate 882 downwards.
GATTAGGCAGATTGTGGTGGACGGTGTCCACCTGGTGTTCGGAACAGGCGTTGACTCATTCTTGTCATCAATGAGGAGTTTCTGCCGAGCGGCGGCTGTTCGCCGCGAGGGTTTTTATCCATCTTTTATCGAAGGAGGTGTGTCATGGACAGTCCCATTAAGAAACGAGGGTTTACCCTCATCGAGTTGCTGGTGGTCATCACGATCATCGGCATCCTGATCGGCATCTTGTTGCCGGCAGTGCAAGCGGTGCGCGAGGCGGCCCGCCGTACCACCTGCATCAACAATCTGAAGCAGATTGGTATCGCGCTGCACAACTTCCACAGCACCCAGCAGCACTTCCCAGGCTCCGGGCAGATCACCACCAGCAGCGGCGGCGGCACGCCGAGCGTAGGTGGTTGGAGCTTCCTGGTTATGCTCCTGCCCTACATCGAAATGGGGAACTTGTACAACACGCTGCAAATCAGCGGCGATCCCACCAACCCCTCGACCTTCTCGACCCAGGGCAATACTAACTACACAACGAATGCCCAGGTCGCCACGGCCACCTCGATCCCCACCTACGTCTGCCAGAGCAACCCCAACGCCAAGTATCTCGACCCCAACGGCCAGAGCGGGAGCCCGCCCGCGTTCGCGTTGACCAATTACAAGGCAATGGGGGCCACGTGCATGGCGAGCTTGGCCTTTGTGACTCAACAGGCAGGGTCGGGGACCCCGCCGTACGGCAGCGCTAGCCAACACCCGGACGGCGCCATGTTTCCCGGAAACGGCTCGCGGATCGGCGACATCATGGACGGCACCGCCCATACAATCATCTGCGTCGAGACGTGCGACAACACGCAGAGCGTGTGGACCCTCGGCACGGACGCCACGCTGGTGGGG
>JBKQVT010000090.1:0-10632 GCA_052139835.1 Thermoguttaceae bacterium | reverse complement strand
CAAAATGGACACGGCGGCTCACGGTCGATCTCCGCCATTCTAACTCCTAACTTCTAACTCCTCGCTTCTTCCAAGCGCCCCTTGTCGAGGTGCAGCACGCGGTCGGCGCGGCCGGCGGCGCGGACATCGTGCGTCACCACCAGGACCGTCTTCCGCAGCGACCGGCACAACTCCGACAGCAGGTTCAGAATCTCCTCGGCCGATTTGGCGTCCAGGTCGCCGGTGGGTTCGTCGGCCACGATGAGCGTCGGGTCGGTGACGATGGCCCGCGCGATCCCCACCCGCTGCTGCTGGCCGCCGGAGAGTTGCCCCGGACGGTGCTTCATGCGGTCGGCCAGGCCGACCAGTTCCAGCGCCGTGAGCACCTGGCGGCGCCGCTGGAGCGCCGAGAGCGGCAGCAGCAGCAGGGGCAACTCCACGTTTTCATAGGCCGTCAACACGGGCAGCAAGTGGTAGAACTGGAAGACGAAGCCGAGGTGCCGGGTGCGCCAGCGGGCCAGTTGCGATTCCGTCATGGCCGAGATCCGCTGGCCGCCCACCCACACCTCGCCCGCACTGGGCTGGTCCAATCCGGCGATGAGGTTCAGGAGCGTGGTCTTGCCCGAGCCGCTGGGGCCCATGAGGACGAGGAACTCGCCCTCGGGCACTTCGAGCGTCAGGTCGTTGAGCACGTCGAGTCGTTCGCTGCCGCGGCGGAAGTATTTATGGACTCCCGCGATGGAAACGATCGTGCCGTTGGGGTGCGGTTGGGTCATGGACGTCGGCTGAGGAACGACACGTTCACGCCCATCTCCGGCTTCAGATAAATCCCCTCCTCCTCGGCCGGCACCGCGACCTTCACCCGCACCGGCACCGCCCCCTTGGCACGGTCGGCAATGGGCATCAGCCGCGACACGTAGCCCTCGTAGGTCCGCTCCGGGTAGGCCTCGGCGCGGATTTTGCACTTCTGGCCCTTGAACACCCGCGCCACGTCGCGTTCCTGGATCGACAGATCGACCTCCAGGTCGGAGAGGTCGGCCATCTCGCAGAGGCTGAAGGAGCCGTTGAAGGCGATGGGATTGACGACGTTGCCCTCCTCGGCGTTCTTCTTGAGGATGGTGCCGGAGACCGGCGCGCGGATCGTGCAGTTGTCCAGCCGCCACTTGTTCTTGGCCACGTCGGCCTCCATCTGCCGCAATTCGGCGCGGGCGTTGTCGATCCGCTCGATGCGGGGACCGTCCTTCATCAACTTCAGGGCGAAGCGGAGCCGCTCCACGCGGCGGAACATCGCCCAATACTGGCTCTCGGCCACTTCGTAGTCCTGCTGCGAGATCGCCTTGCGCGGCAGCAGGTCCTTGGCCCGCTGGTATTCGGTCTTCAACTGTTCCAACTGCGCCTCGCACTCGGCCAGCTCGGCCTGGGCCTCGGAGATTTCTTCCGGGCGGTTGCCGCGCTCCAGTTCCAGCAGGCGTTGCCGGGCGGCTTCCACGCAGGCCACGGCGTGCTCGTAGTCGGCCCGATAATCGGTGTCTTCCAGTTCCGCCACCACGTCCCCCTTCTTCACCCGCATCCCCTCTTGGATGGGCAGCCGGACGATCATGCCGTTGACCTTGGGGCTGACGAGAATCTGGTGCACCGGGATGATGTAGCCCTTGGCCTCCAGGGCCAGGGCGCCGGAGTCGGCCGTTTCGGCCGCCGGGGCCAGGTTGGCGGGCGATTGGGGCGGGGGATCGGCCGCCGGGCGGGCCCGCTCGGAATGCGGCGCAAGCGCGAAATAGCCGACCACGATCAGGGCCGCGGCCAGCAGCAGCGAGATTCCCCAGGGCAACAGCCCGCGGAGCGACCGCTCTTCGGCCGGCCCCTCCGGCAGCCGCAGGGAAAGCACCCGCTGGCTCAGCAGTCCCGGCGCATCGCCGTTGGTCTGGCCTTGGACCGGGCCGTTGGCCTCGTCGGCAAGGTGGGGTTTCGGGATGTTGTGCGACTGGCTGACGCTCACTGGCCGCCTCTCTCTGCCGCCAAGTATGGAACGCCGACGACAGCTAACTCCATTATGCCAGAAAGCCGGGCGTTTGGCTAGTGCTTTAGGGTGGGATGCAAAGAATGGGGGCTTTGGGAAACCGCCGGCCGCCGCTACCACTACGGCTTGTTGTGGTGGCGAATGATGCGGCCTTCCACCAGGTAGACCACGTCTTCAGCGATGTTGGTCGCCAGGTCGGCGATCCGCTCCAGGTTGCGGGAGACCGCCAGCAGGCGGAGGTAGGCCCTCACCAGGTCGGGATGTTGGGCAATCTGGCCCTCGATCTCGATGCGGCTCTGGTATTTCATCTGGTCGACCTCGTCGTCGCGGCGGCACACCTCGGTGGCCTGCTCGGCGTCCATGTTTACCAGGGCGTCGATGCTGTCGCGGAGCATGGCCTGCGTCTTGTCCCACATGGCCCCCAGGTCGAAGCTGAGCTCGACCGGGGGTTCGCCGATCAGGGCGCGGGCCTTGTGGGCGATGTTCACCGCCATGTCGCCGATCCGTTCCAGGTCGTTGTTGATCTTCAAGGTGGCGATGATCAACCGCAGATCGACGGCCACCGGCTGGTAGAGCGCCAGGGCCTTCAGACACTCCTCTTCCACCTCGATCTCGCGATGGTCGATGTCCAGGTCGCGCTGCTCGACCTCGCGGGCCAGGGCCTCGTCGCGCTGCAGTACCGCCCGCAGCGCCATCTCCACCTGGTCTTCCACCAGGGCGCAGAGGGAGAGGACGTGCTTCTTGAGGTGGTCGATTTCGCGTTGCAGGTGGGCCGACATGATTTGTCCCCGGCAGTGAGCAAGAAGTCCGGCTTTACAGTAGGTCATCTTGGCCGGCCTGTCAAGGGCGATGGCCCCCGGCGCGACACCTGGACGCCGCCCTCGGCGTCAACTATATTGAAGGGCAGCGAGCCGCGGGGTTTATCCCCGCGGTTGCCCGTGGGGTGCCACTGGCTTCGCCAGTGCCTGTGGGCGACCTGCCCGGCCGGGCACTGGCAGAGCCAGTGGCACACGCGTCACCAAATCGCAAGCGAGGAACTTCCATGTGCGGGATCGTCGGTTACATTGGCTCTCGGGAAGCGATCGACTACCTGTTGGGCGGCCTGCGACGCCTGGAATATCGGGGCTACGACAGCTCCGGCGTGGCCGTCATCAACGACCGCGGCGAACTGGCCGTCTGCAAATCGGCCGGCCGCATCGAGCAGCTCGAGGCCCGTCTGGCCAAGTCGCCCCTGCAAGGCCGCACCGGCATCGGCCATACCCGCTGGGCCACCCACGGCGTGCCTACCGACATCAATGCCCATCCCCATCTGGGAGGGGACGGCGTGCTGGCGTTGGCCCATAACGGCGTGATCGAGAATTTCCAGACCCTCAAGCAGGTCCTGCAAGGCGAGGGCTACCAGTTCCAATCGGCGACCGACACCGAGGTGATCGGCCACCTGATCGCCAGTTGCCTGAAGCGGCAGCCGCCGGTGGCGGACATGGCGGCGGCCGGGTACGGACCGCTGGTCGCGGCCGTGCAGCACGCCCTGGCCCAGCTCCACGGCACCTATGGCCTGGCGATCATCTTCCGCGACTGGCCCGAGGTGATGATCGCCGCCCGGCTGGGCAGCCCGCTGGTGGTCGGCGTGGGCGCCGGCGAGCACTTCATCGCCAGCGACGGCTCGCCGCTGGCCGGATTTACCGACAAGATCGTCTACCTGGCCGACAACGAGCTGGCGGTCATCACGGCCGACTCGCTGCGGGTGATCCATCGCGACCAGGGGAACGTCAATCACTGCGTACACGTGCTGGACATCGAGTCGGGCGAGATCGGCCGCGGCGATTATGCCCATTACATGCTCAAGGAGATCTTCGAGCAGCCCGAGTCGGTGGAAAACGCCATGCGCGGCCGGCTCGACACGGACGCGGCCACGGCGAAGTTCGGCGGCCTGAACATCAGCCCCCAGCAGCTCCGCTCCATCGATCGCTTCGTAATGACGGCCTGCGGCACCAGTTGGCACGCCGCCCTGGTGGGCGAATACCAGGTCGAGGCCCTGGCCCGCCTGCCGGTGGAAGTCGAATATGCCAGCGAGCTCCGCTACCGCAATCCGCCCCTGGACAACAACACCCTGCTGTTCGCCATCACGCAAAGCGGCGAGACCGCCGACACCCTGGCGGCCCTGCGGGAAATGAAACGCAAGGGGCACGCCAGCCTGGGCATCTGCAACGTCGTCGGCAGCACCATCGCCCAGGAGTCCGACGGCGGCATCTACCTCCGCGCCGGACCGGAGATCGGCGTGGCCTCGACCAAGGCCTTCACCTCGCAGTGCACCGTGCTGGCCATGCTGGCCCTCTATTTCGGGCGTTTGCGCCACCTGAGCGTCTCTGCCGGGCTGCGGATCATCAAGGAGCTGCAGGAATTGCCGGAGAAGGTCCGCCAGACGCTCCAGTGCAACGATACCGTGAAGCGGATCGCGGAGAAGTACGCCGCCTGCAACAACTTCCTCTACCTGGGCCGCCAGTACAATTTCCCCACCGCCCTGGAGGGCGCGCTGAAGCTGAAGGAAATCAGCTACATCCATGCCGAGGGCTACCCGGCCGCGGAGATGAAGCACGGACCGATCGCGCTGGTGGATCGCAAGACGCCCAGCGTCTTCCTCATGCCGCACGGCCAGGTCTACGACAAGGTGATGTCGAACCTGCAGGAGATCAAGGCCCGCGGCGGTCCGATTATCGCCGTGGTGGGCGAGGGAGACACGGAGGTGAGCGGGCTGGCTGACGACGTGATCGAGATTCCCGCCGTGGCCGAGTTTCTGCAACCGATCGTCACCGTGATTCCCTTGCAGCTATTGGCCTACTACATTGCGGTGACGCGGGGCTGCGACGTCGACAAGCCGCGGAACCTGGCCAAGAGCGTGACGGTGGAGTAGCGGCAGCACAAGCGAGCCGCGGGGTTTATCCCCGCGGTTGCGTGGCGCCGCCGGAAAACCCCGCTTGATAGCGCCGCCAAACCGCCGGGATAAACCCGGCGGCTCGCTGGGAGGGGGAACCAATGGGCCGGCGACAATTCACAGTCCGAACGCTGTTGGTCTGGATGGTCGTGTTCGCCTTGCTGTGCGGGGCCCTTTCGGCAAGCGGCGTGCCGCTGCCGCTCTTCGTCATACTGTTTTCGTTGGTCGCCGTGGTATGGCTCGCAACGTTGTTCTGCCCGCCGCGCGTCGCGTGCGGCATCAGTGTCGGAATAGGCACAATTTTGGGAGTGCCCGGCGGTATCGCAGTGATTCAGCCTTCCAGAAGCCCTGGACCCTCCTTGGGCGAACAGGTCTTCCTCGCCGTCGTTATTGTCATGTTTTTTGCCGCGTTCGGGGTTAGCCTCTATGGCGCAATCGTGTTTGTCAACCGCCTCATCGAGCGGGATGACGACCGTGACGAAGGCGACGCAGGGCAGGACCGCGGCGGTTCCGACGGCTGACGCCGTAGGTCGGGGCACACTTCCAATCTCCGCTGGCGTAGGTTATGCTTAAGCATGATGAACCGGCTGGTGCGAGCCGCGGGGTTTATCCCCGCGGTTGCCCGACCCCGCCAAATGCCCGGCCGGTAGCAACGCCACCAAACCGCCGGCATAAAGCCGGCGGCTCGCTGCTTCCTTCCCACCTTGAATCGGAGAATTCGCAACATGACACGCTCACCCTGCCTCGCAATTGTTCTGTTCGCCCTCGGCATCCTGCTTGCCCAGCCGGCCAGTGCGGCGCCGGCCAACTATGCCCGGCCCTGCCAGCCGGTGGTCAAGCCGGCCTTCCTGCCCCTGCCGGTCGGCAGCGTCGAGCCGGCGGGCTGGCTGCGGGATTGGGCCGTGGCCGCCCGGCAAGGCATCACCGGCCACCTCGACGAATATCACTCCGTCTATCACGACGCCTGGAAGGGCCCGGGGGTCCAGGGCAACGGCATGGGCCCCGACGGCACCGGCTGGCCGCTGGAACAGTGCTCCTATTGGCTCGACGGCGCGATCCGGCTGGGCCTGATTCTGCACGACGAGTCGCTCATCAAGAAAATCCGCGCCCGGTTGGACCCCATCGTCGAGGGCGTGAACAAGGCCGATCCCGGCGCCACCTTCATCTACTGGAAGAAAGGCTACAAGCCCCAGGGCTTCAACAGTTGGGCCCATTCGCAGATGGGCCGCGCCCTGGTGGCCCTCTACCAGGGCACCGGCGATAAACGCGTGCTCGACGCCCTGGTCAAGGTCTATGCCGACTATCCCGCGAAGATGGGCGAGATCGACTTCAACGACGTCCGCGGCGTCTGCAACCTGGACGCCATGCTGGAGACCTATTCCTATAGCGGCGACCGGCGGATCCTCGACCGGGCGCTGGCGGCCATCGCCCAGCCGGAGGTGGCCAACGTGCTGCGCCTCTGGCGCCTGGGCAACGTCAGCCCCGGCCACACGGTCATCCTCTGCGAAAACATCCGCTTGCCGGCCTTGGTCTATCCCTGGTCGGGCGACCGCAGCCAGCTTCTGGCCACGCTCAACGCCTTCCGGTGGCTGGAGACGAACAACATGCTCCCCTACGGCGTCCCCTCGGGCCAGGAAAACGTCTGTGGCATCGGGGCCTTCCGCAAGACCGAGACCTGCGACGTGACCGCCTATCTGCTGTTGACATCCTGGCTCTATCGCATCCAGGGCGACGGCGATTGGGGCGACCGCATGGAGCGGGCCTTCTTCAACGCCGCCGCGGCCCCCATCGCCCGCGACTTCAAGACGATGTGCTACTACCAGTCGCCCAACCGCATCGGGGGCCAGACGCTGCCGCAATTTCTCAACGGCGGCGGCGACACGAACTGGCTGCGGTTCAGCAAGTTGGGCTTCCCCAACGTCCTCTGCTGCGTGGGGGCCTGCAACCGCATCCTCCCCTATTACATCCAGCACATGTGGATGGGCACGGAAGACAACGGGCTGGCGGCCACGCTCTACGGCCCCTCGACCGTCTCGGCCTTGGCGGGGCAGGGGGTGCCGACGCGGCTGACCACCACAACCAACTACCCCTTCGACGAGACGATTCGGATTGCCGTCGACCCGGAGAAGGACGCGGAATTTCCCCTCTACCTGCGAGTGCCCGCCTGGTGCAACCAGCCGCAGATTACGGTCAACGGCGAGAAGTCGCCGACGGCGACCTGCGTGAAGGGCTTCGTGAAGGTTGCCCGCCGCTGGTCCAAGGGCGACGTGGTCGAGCTGCGATTGCCGATGGCCCCGCGGGTCGAGCGCGGCTATGAGACCGAGTTCCCGGCCGCCAACCGCCAGTATTACCAGCGCGAGCCGGACGCGGTCTTCCAGCTTCGCCGCTTGCCCTATGCGAGCGTAGTTTACGGGCCGCTCTTGTTTGCGTTGCCGATCCGCGACATCGATCCCAATACGCCGGCGAAGGGCGCCAAGTGGCAATACGCGTTGGACGTTGAGGCCTGGAATGCGGCCCACGCCATCCAGGTCGAGCGCAAGGCGATGCCGGCCCATTGGGACTGGCCCTTGGACGGCCCGCTGGTCTTGACCGCGCCGGCCCGGTCGATCGATTGGAAACCCAGCGACGCCCAGCCGTTGCCCAATGGGCCGGTTGTGGGCACGTCCTCGGAGACGATCCGGCTGGTGCCCTACGGTTGCACGAAATTCCGCATCTCGATGTTCCCCGTGACTCCGCGGATGGTGAACAACTAGCCAGCGCGCCGAGCGAGCCGCGGGGTTTATCCCCGCGGTTTCGCTGCGCTGCGACAGATCGTGGCCGTGTGCCACTGGCTATGCCAGTGCCTGTCGCCCAGCGGTTCAGGAAAACACTGGCAAAGCCAGTGGCACACGCGCCGCCCAACCGCCGGGATAAACCCGGCGGCTCGCTTACCGTGCCACCCGCGTGGCCAACTCCTGCGGCTCGATCCGCGGCGAATGGGCGCCGCAACTCTCCGCGGTGGCCACGCTGGGCTCCGGCAGCGGATAGAAACCGAACTGGCAGAGCAAATCGAGTTTCGGCAAGACGTTACCCGCCAGGTCGATGTGAAAGAAGCCCGGAAAGAGGTCCGGATTGTCGAGGATGAGTTGAAAATATTCCGAATACCGCTCGGGCAGTTCGATCCGCCCGCCGCGACAGACCTCGTGGCCGGTGAAGACGAACTCGGGCAGGAGATAGGGGCAGAACTCCAGCGCAGCCCGGCCGCTCCACTGGCGGTAAATCTCCGTCTGCGGCAGCAGCGACAGCAGGCTGGGCAGGATCCGCGCCCCGAGCATGCGAAACGAGACCATCTGGAAGAGCGACTGCCCGAAATCCTCCATCGTCTCGAAAGGGAATCCCCAGACGAAGAAGGCGTCGACCCGCGGGAAGATCGGGATCGCCTTGGGCACGACCTCCAGCGACTGGGCGGCGGTGAAGCCCTTCTTGATCTCCTGGAGCACGCGGTCGGAGCCCGACTCGATGCCGAAGCGGAGCTCGACGCAGCCGGTGGCGGCCATCGCCCGCATCATCTCCTCGTCCACCAGGTTCACCCGGCCGAAGGCCTTCCATTGCACGTTGAGCCCGCGGCGGTCCAACTCGTCGCAGAACCGCATCACCTGCGGTTTTCCGGAAACGAAGAACTCGTCCTGGAAGAGAAACAGGTCCACGCCCGCCGCGCGGTGCAGGAACTCCATCTCATCGACGATGTTCCTGGGGCTGCGGCTGTAGCTTTCCAGGTTCCACACCGGGGCGACCGAGCAGAAGGTGCAAGGGTAGGGGCACCCCCGGCTGGTCATCATGCCGTAGCCGGCGTAACGCTTCAGTTCCACGCGCTGGAACGCCGGGAAGGGGATCGAGTCCAGGTCGGTGATCCGCTCCCGGTCGGGCGTGTGGACGATGCGGCCGTCGCGGCGGAACGAGATGCCGCGAACGCCGGAGAGGTCGCCGCCGCGGCGGAGGGCGGCCAGCAGCTCCGGGCCGGTCCGCTCGGCCTCGCCGCGCGAGATCACGTCGATCCAGGGGGCCCGCGTGAGGACTTTTTCCTCGACCGCCGTGGCGCCCACGCCGCCCAGTACGAGCGTGCGGTCGGGATAGCGCCGGCGGAGGGCCCGCATCGCCAGCATCGTGAACGGCAGCAGGTTGGCCATGCAGGAGAGGCCGATCACCGGCGCCGGGTCGGCGAGGAAATCGAGGAAGACGCCCATGTCGAAGGGCTCCTCCGACTCAACGCACTGGTAATCGCGGAAATCGACAGCGAAGCCGGCGTCTTCCAGGGCCCGCGTCAGGTAGAGTGGCCCCAGCGGGACGTGCAGCTCGCGCTCCACCTCCTCGCCGTAGCGCATGAAGAGCATGTTCAGGTTGACCAGGGTGATGTCGGCGGTCACGGGCCACTCCTGACGGCGTGGAAGGACTTTGCGACGCAATACTGGCCCGGCGATTTCACTGCGCGGGCGGGTTCAGGTTCGGGATGCCCGGACGAATGCCGCCCACGGACGGATGGTGAGGCGGCGGCTCGGGCGGCACCGGTTCGGGCTCATCCGGGGTGCTATCCGGCGGCGGTGGCTGCACAGGCTTGTCTGGCGGCGGCGCCGGCGGCTTGTCTGGCTGGATGCCCCTGGTCGGCGGCGGTGGCGGCGGAATAGGCGGCTTGTCCGCCGGGATGCCCCTCGAGTGCTCGATCCGATCTGGCCGCTCGGGCGGCCGGCTGCCTCCTGCCGGCGGCGGCACTTCCTTGGAGCAACTCGTCGTCATCAGGCCGATCGCGGCCAGCATGGCGGCCGCGGCCTGGCCGAGGAACACGCGGCGGTGCTGCTGCGGCACGGTCGTTCGCGCGATGATCGCTGCAAGCTGCCCGGCTGGCGTGGCGGCCAGCATCATCGCCTCGGCCGGCTCCAGGGCCAGGCCGATGCTGGCGGCGGCCGCCGCGCGGTCGCGGAGCAGCAGGTCCTTGAACGCCGGATCGATCGCGGCCTTCTTCAAGAGGACTTCCATGCCGCGGGGGATGTCGCCGATGGGCTGGCCGCTGCCGGGTGGCCGCCCGCCGACAATCGTGGTGCGGACCGCCGGCTGCTCGGCCGGGCGGTCGGCGCGGAACTGCGGGCCGGAGGGTTCTTCACGTCCGCTCATGGGCTTCTCCTTTGCGGAAACGGTGTCGAACGTCAGGGGGACTGGGAGGCAGTATACACGATTTTGAGTTTTGAGGGTAGGTGGATCGGGGCCACGAGCGAGCCGCGGGGTTTATCCCCGCGGTTGCCCGGCATTGTCGGAAAACGCCGCTAGAGAGCGCCGCCCAACCGCCGGGATAAACCCGGCGGCTCGCTGGGGGGCCTTGCCACATCGCCGCCGCGCGGCCAGAATAGGCCACTGGCCGCTGAACGACCCCCTGGATCACCGAAGGAGCATTCGTGAGCGGGATTCCCGTCTTGATTGCCGAAGGAGATTGCATCGCCCGCGCGTGGGAAAACGCCATGCTGGCGCTGTTCGCCGGCGGCTGCGACGTGCGGACGCAGTACGACAAGCCCGGCGACCTGCCCAGCAAGGACGCCACCATGATCATCACGGTCCACGAGCCGCTGACCGAGCCGATGATCCATCGGGATTTTCCCGGCGGGCCGGAAGAGCTGCAGGAATACGTCATGGAGGTCTGCGAGGGGATCAAGGACCATTGCGTCCGCGACGCCCGCGA
>JBKQVT010000089.1:0-103033 GCA_052139835.1 Thermoguttaceae bacterium | reverse complement strand
AGTTCATGGTGCGTCTGGAAGAACTTGCAAAACCTCCTCAAGCCCGTTTCCCTCGCGCACGCGCCCTCGCCCATGCCGCCTAAAATGTTAGAAACTACTGAATTTGCATTTTTCATTTTGCATTGTCCGACAATGTGCGTGGCCCCACACCGAAGCCTCGATCTAAGACCCTAACCCCCAACTCCCATGCCCCTCCTCCTTTCATCGCTGCTGGCCGCCGCCGACGCAACCACGGCGCCGGGATTGCGGTGGGCCGCCTGCGCCGCCTTCGGCCTGGCGGGCGGGGTCCTGGGCTGGTGGATGGTGCGGGTATTGCAGAGCGAAGACATTGCCCAAGGCGCCGAATGGCGCTACGACGTCAGCCGCATCAACGAGCTGCGGCGCGGCGATCCCCTGTACCGCCTCTTTCAGCCCCTGATCACGCTGCTGGCCCACTTCAACCGGGTCCTCTTCCCGCAGAGCCTGGGGGAGATTCACCGCCAGATCCAGGCGGCCGGGCTGCCGCGGTTCTGGCTGCCGGAAGAGTACCTCGCCCGCGCCGAGATGCTGGCCCTCTTCGCCGTGCCCTTGTACGCGATGGTGCTCTTTCGCCTGCTGGGGCTGAGCGGGCCGCTGGGCTGGGCCTTGACCGTCGCGGCCGTGCCCGTGACGGCCTGGTGGCTGCGACACCGCCTGGCGGTGCGGGCCAATGCCCGCTTGCGGATGATCAAACGCCGCATACCCTTCCTGCTGGACCTGTTGACTTTGCTCATGGAGGCCGGCTCCTCGTTCCTCAACGCCATGCGGCAGGCGGTCGAGGAGTTCCGCGGCCATCCGGTGGCCGAGGAGTTCGGCCGCGTGCTGGCCGATTTGAACATGGGCAAGACGCGCGTGGAAGCCTTCCAGGCGATGCGCGACCGCCTGGACGATGACGAAATCACCAGCATCATCGGCTCGATCCTGCAAGGCGAGACGCTGGGCACCCCGCTGGCCCACATCTTCCGCACCCAGGCCGACGTGCTGCGCATCAAGCGGACGCAGCGGGCCGAGCTGGTGGCCGGAGAAGCCGGAGTGAACATGCTCCTGCCCGGCATCCTCGTCATGGCCGCCACGGTGCTGATTATCATCGGCCCCTTCCTGCTGAATTACCTCACCTTTGGATTGTCGATGTAAATGGCGATCAAGATCGACTGCCCCCGCTGCAAGCAGAACCTGCTGGTTCCCAACAAGAAGGCCGGCAGCTACGCGGTGTGTCCGCGCTGCGCGGGACGGTTCTGGGTGCCGCCCGAGGCCACCGGCGAGTCGGGGACCATGGAAGCGGCTGCCGCGGCCGGCGGCGGCTCGCGGGCGGGCCAGGAGACGGCGGTCGCCGCGCCCCCGCCGCCCGCGCCACCCCGCGGCCCGGCCGGCGCTGCGGCGGCAGCCGTCTTCACCGCGCCGGCCGCGTCCCGACCGCGACCTTCTCCGCCGGCGGCCGACCGCCCGCCGCCCGCCGCCGCCCCGCCCTCGGCTGCCGGCGGCCACAAGGTCGCCCGCTTCATCTCCGCCGAGACAGCCGAATCGGTCCTCAAACCGGCGGTCGACGGCCGTTTGCCCGACCTCCACTTGCAGGAAAGCGACTACCAGGCGGAGACGCAATCCCAAGCCAAGTCGCTCAACCCCCTGGTGCTCTACGGGGCGTTGACCCTCAGCGCGGTCCTCTCGCTCGTCCTGGCCCTGGGGAACTGGAGTTCGACGGGCCCGGAAAACTCGGGCGAGAAGAACACCACCCGCAAAATCATCGAGGACCGCTTCTTCGGCGGCGGCAACGCCGACCCGCGGGCGCTAAAGCCCTACCAGGAGCTTCTCCGCGCGGCGAAGCGGGCCCACGACAGCCAGGACTTCAAGACGGAAGTCGCGTGCTATAAGAAGGTGCGGAAGATGCTCCACGGCAATCGCGGCACGGAGACCCGGCCCCTGACCGGCGACGGCGACGAAGGCCGCAAGAGCGACCGGGAGCTGGAAACGTGCATCGAAACGCTCCTCCAAGGGACCGGGGACCTGAAGTAAGGGAAGACGCGATGGAACCTGCCCCCCGCTATGAAATCGTGGACACGATCGCCGCCGGCGACTTCGCCACGGTCTATCGTGCCCGCGACCGCGAGCTGGGGCGCGAGGTGGCCATCAAGCAAGTGCATCAGCAGTTCCTCACCGACCAGCGGCAACTGGCCCGCTACTGGCAGGAGGCGCAACTGCTGGCCTCGTTGCAGCATCCCAACATTGTCACCATCTACGACATCACCCGCAGCCGCGGCTGGCTGATCCTCGAGTTGATGCGGGGGAGCCTGAAGGAGACGGCCCAGGGGGAGCCCATCGACCTGGACTTCCTCCGCGTGGTGTTGACCGATGCGCTGGCCGCCTTGCAGTTCCTCCACGAAAATGGCGTGATCCACGGCGACGTGAAGCCCAGCAACCTGCTGGTCGACGCGCGGCAGCGCGTCAAGCTCGGCGACTTCGGCCTCGCCCGCCGCGCCAGCAATGAAGAAGGCAGCCTGGTGAAGGGGACGACGAAGTACATGGCGCCGGAGCTGATCAATCCGCAGTTCGGCGCCGTGGGGCCGGCCAGCGACCTCTACTCGCTGGGCTTCTCCGCCTACGAGTTGATCTGCGGGGCGCAGTTCGAGTCGCTCTTTCCGGGGCTGGGCTCCTTCGGCCGCGACCGCCAGATCGCCTGGATGATGTGGCACGCGGCGGCCGACCGCAAGCTGCCGGAAATCGGCAAGGTCCTCGAGGGCGTGCCGGACGACCTGGCGCGCGCCGTCCAGAAGATGATCGTCAAGGATCCGGCGCGGCGCTACCAGTCGGCGGCCGAGGCGCTCCGCGACCTGAGGCGCGACTCTCGGGCGGAGGTGGCCGGGGGCGAGCAACTCGACCCGGCCGCGGAGGCCGCCCGCATGGCCAAGGCCCGCCGCAAGCGGCTGCTGCGCTACGTGGCCGTGACGGCGGCGGCGTTTTCCGCCATGCTCTGCCTGGTGATGCTCCTGCATAAAAAGCCGGAACAACACGCCGTCCGCCCCCGCCAGCCCACCCGCGGCGTCGTGGCCAAGGTCATGGCCGATTGGAACCCTCCCCAACTCGACATCGACACCGTGGACGACAAGGGGAAGGAGAAGCGCATACCGATCCAGTTTTCCCCCTTGCGGGACCAGGTCTACATCAACGGCGCGGCCGCGTCGTTGCAAGAGCTGGAGCCGCACGACACGGTCGAGATCAAGAACCGCGAGGATTCGGACAGCAAGACCAGGTTCAAGGAGGTGTGGGCTTCGCGGCCGAAGATGGATAAGGGCCACATCCAGTCGCTCCTGGCGGACGAAGGCGCCTTCGTGCTGGCCATCGACGAGGGCGACAGCCAGGGGAAGCAGCTTCGCATCCTAGTGCCCGCCGATTTGCGGATCGGCTTCAACGGCAGCCGCGAGTTGAAGGGGAAACCCGTCACGCTGGCCGACCTGCAGGTCGGCGACCGCGTGGAGGTGCGACATTCGCCCGACGAGAAGGGCCGCCGCGCCACCGAACTGGAGGCGCAGCGCATCGTCACCACCAAGGGGATCCTCCGCGAGGTGAACCTGAAGAAGAAGGAGCTGATCATCGCCCGCGACGGGGCCGACAGCGACCGGCTCACGCTCCCCTGGGCGGATCAGTGCAACATCAGCCTCAACGGCGCAGCCCAGATCGGCCAGCGGCTGATCAAGCCGGCCGACCTGAAGCCGGGCGACCAGGTCGCTCTGAAGCACGACCTTCGCATCGTCGAGATCGACGCCCACCGCGAACTCCGCCTGGGCGGCGTGATCAAGCGGATCACGGAAAACACGCTCGACGTGCTGCATGAAGGAGATAGCACGCCGATCACGTACCGCGTGGGGCCAAGCTGCAAGATCACCCTCGGGGAGGAGGACGTGGCGCTGGCTGACCTGCGGGTGGGCGACACGGCCGAGCTGACGCACGGCGGCCCGGCCGCGGACCGCAACCCCGAGGCCCTCACCGTGGCGGCCCGCCGCGGGGCGGACGCCAGCCGCTGGGCGATCATCGTGGGCACGCAGGATTATGAGGATAAGACGCTGCCGCCCCTGGACTACGCGGTGGCCGACGCCACGCTGCTGGCCGACGTGCTGGTGAAACGCTACAAGGTGCCCGCCGACCAGGCCGTCCTCTTCGTCGACGAGAGCCGCGTCCGGCTCGAACAGGGCATTCCCGAGCGGTTGGCCAAGATCGGCGAGGACGCCAGCGTGTTGGTCTACGTCGGCGGCCACGCCTGCAAGGACGACCAGGGCGCCGTCTACCTGGCGCCGAAAAACTTCGACCGCAAGCACCCCGACTCCACGGGCCTGACGCTGCAATGGCTGGTGGACCAACTCGAAGCGTGCAAGGCCAAGGAGAAACTCCTGCTCTTGGACTGCTGCCAGGGGGGGAAAGAGGCCGATTCGGCCGCCGAGCCGTCCACCGCCGAGATGCTCGCCTCGCTGAAGAGTCCGCCCGGCCGCTCCCCGCTGCGAACCGTCACCGCCGTGACAAGCTGCCAGGCCGGCGAGCGCGGCCATGCGTGGCCGGCCAAGAACCACGGCCTCTTCGGCTGGTGCCTGGCGGAAGGCTACAGCGGGCGGGCCGACGCCAATCGCGACGGCCGCGTCGAGGCCACGGAACTCTTCGAGTTCCTGAAGAAGACCATGGAGGCCGCCGACCGCGAGTTGAAGGTCGCCGAGACCCCCAAGCTCGTCCTTCCCGACGCCACCCCGCCCCGGCTCAGCGAGGAGGCGAAGGCCGCGATCCGCGAGCTGGCTGCCCTCCTGGAGCCGGCCAAAGTCGATCCGAAGGCCGCCGAGTCGAAGTTCAACGAGGCCACGAAACTGGCCGAGAAGGAGATCGAACCCCGCATTCTTTACGGCCTGATTCTCATCAAGGCCAAGGACCACGAAGCCGCCGTCACGCACCTCGATAAACTGAAAGTCGATAAGCCGGCCTTGCTCTTTCCCCTGCAAGGCCTGGCCTGGCTGCGCTTCGAGATGCGCAGATACGCGGCGGGAGGCAACACCCTGCTGGACTTGCTGGCGAGGATTCCCAAGGCGGCCGGTCCCGGAACCTCCTATTCGCCCTCCCAGCAGCAGATCTTCACCTGGATCGGGCAGTTGCGCGAGTTCGCCGCGACGGCCGAGGAGTCGAATCATCGCCTTAGCGACGACTTGCTGGCCAGGCTCGATGCCGCGGTCGCCGAGCACGGCAGCGAAGCCGAGCACTTCTATCAGGAGGGGCGCGACCATTCGCGCGACGTGCTGGCCAAGTTCGACCGCGAAATTGCCGCCGCCCAGGAGGCCAACGACGGCACCGGGGCCGCCAATGGCAGGATCCAGCGCCGCCGGCTGGTCCACTATGCCGAATTCCCCGTGGAAAGGTACGTCCAGGAAGTCCTGGCGGGTTTGGACCAGGGATAAACGTGGGCCGGCAGCGCCCCCGCTTTCCTTGGGGCCGAGAGTCGTCTATAATCACGCCTTGAGTGACCCGAGCACCGTCCACCACGAACAAAGGAGCAGTCCGTGACCTCGTCTCTCGATCGACCCGAAAAGGATCCCGTTCCCCCCGCCGAGGCCGCGGCCCGGCAGCAGATTCACATCGACGACTCGAAGGCGATCCCGCTGTACGCCAATTTCTGCCGCGTCACCGGCACGCCCGAGGAGTTGATCATCGACTTCGGCCTCACCTCGCAGCTCTTCGGCACGCCGACGGAGCCGATCGCGATCACGCAGAGGATTATCACCAATTATTACACGGCCAAGCGGATGCTGCACGCCCTGCAACTGACGATCCAGCGGCACGAGGCCACCTTCGGCGTGTTGGAGACCGACGTGCAGCGGCGGGTGCAGCCGCACCTGCAGCGTGCCGGTCAGCCCGCCGTGGCCGGCGACCTGCCGCAGCGCGGTTAGCAGGCGGCCGAGGAGTCCCCCCCTCTCCCGACCAACCTTCGGTTGGTGCCCGGAGAGGGGCAGGGGGTGAGGGGGCCTTGGGTGGCGTGCCGCCTCACGGGGCCTTCTGCTCTTTGATTACCTGGCCGCCCTCGATCCAGCCGCGGCCAGTCTGGCCGCCGGCGTCCACCAGCAACCGCCCGTCCTTCATCGCCACGATCTTCAGGACCTTTCCGGCCTCGACCGCGCCGCGGACCTTCGCGGCGTCGGAGGGGTCGCGGACTTGCACCTTGGCGGCGATGACCACCACGCCGTCGCCGCCGTGGAAGGAATAGGGCGAGTCGGGACTCAGGGCGGTCCAGAGCGCTTCGGCCTCCGGCCGCATGGGGAAGAAATCCGCGCGCCGGAGCGATTCCTCCAACAGGTTCTTTGCCATGGTCTTGTGGCCGCGATCGACCGCGATCCGCGCCGCGTAGTAAGCGGTGTCGGAGGAGACGTCTCCGGCCTCGATCGCCTTGTCGATGGTCCGCTCCGCGTCGTCCAGGCGGCCGGCCTTGTAGAGCACCCAGGCATGGGTGGAAACGGCGTGGGGGTTGTCCGGTTCACGCCCGACGTTGGCTGCGGCGTACTCCAGCGCCTGGCGTTTCTTCGCGGCGTCGTTCTCCTCGCACAGCGCCAGGGCCAGGTTGTTGCTGGCGGGAAACCACTCGGGCGACTGGCGGCGGGCCTTCTCCGTCCACTTCTCCGCCTCGGCGTAGTCCTTCCGCAAGAAGGCCATGTACCCCTGACAGAGCAGGACGTCCCGCGAGTTGGGATGGGCCTTGGCGGCCTTCTCGACCAGTCCCTGGGCGGTCTCGATGTCTCCGCTTCGCACCGCCTGCTGCACCTCGTGAACATCGACGCCGCCCGTTTCCGGACCCCCGGGCTTCCCGCTTCCGTCGGGCGAATCGTCGTCGGATTCCTCTTGCGCGTCGGGCGCGTCCCCGTCGGGGACCGCCTGGCCCAAGAGCCGCGGGCCGCCCAGGAGCAGCACTCCCAAAATCGCCGCCGATATGAGCGGCCATCCTCCCGGCAGCCGAGTTCGACCGGTCCGTTTCATGGCAGACTCCTTCCCTGTGCAACTAACTTCTAACTCCTAACTCCTTATCCAGCATCTTCCACGTGTGCCGGGCGATGATCGACTCCTCGTCGGTCTTCATCACGCGCACCGTGGCCGGGCTGTCGGCCGCGCTGATTACCGCCGCATTGGCCGCATTGCGCTCGGCGTCCAGGCGGATGCCGAGAAATTCCATCCCCCGGCAGATTCGCGCGCGGATCGTGGGGGCATAGGTGCCGACTCCGGCGGTGAAGACCAGGGTGTCCAGCCCGCCCAGCACCGCCGCCAGGGCGCCGAGGTGCTTCCGCGCCAGGTAGCAGTAGAGTTCGATGGCCTCCGCGGCGTGGGGGTCTTCCGCCTCGCGCGAGAGCAGGTCGCGGACGTCCGAGCTGCTGCCGGAGACGCCGATCAGCCCGGACCGCTGGTTCACCAGGTAGTCGACGGTGGCGGGCGTGCGTCCCTTTTCCACCAGCAGGTAGACCAGCACGCCGGGATCGAGGTCTCCGCTGCGGGTGCCCATCATCAGGCCGCCGGCGGGCGTGAATCCCATCGTGGTGTCGACGCCGGCGCCGCCGCGGACGGCCGCCATGCTGGCGCCGTTGCCGAGGTGGGCGACGATCACCCGGGCGTCGGCCGCCTCCGCGCCGGCCACCCGGCGGAGATTCTCCACGATGTACTCGTAGGAAAGACCGTGAAAACCGTAGCGCCGCACCCCTTCGTGCCAAAGACTGCGGACCAGGGGATAGCGCTGCGCCAGCTCGGGCATGTGGCGGTGAAACGCGGTGTCGAAGCACGCCACTTGCGGCAACCCCGCATAGTGCTGCTGCACGGCCCGAATCGCCTTCAGCTCGTGCGGCAGATGTTCGGGCGCCAGGCGGACGATCTCGTCCAGCCCGAGGAGCACCTCGGGCGTGATCAGGCACGGCTGGCAATACTTCACCCCGCCGTGCACGACGCGATGGCCCACGGCGTCGAGCCGCTGCTCCGGAAAGCGTTTTCCAAGGCAGCCGAACAGGATCTTCAGCGCCGCGTCGTGGTCGGGCAGCTCGGGATGTTCTTCCAGGAGGGTTTCGCCTTGCCCATCGCGCATGCGGAAGACGCCGCCGCGGAGTCCGATCCGCTCGATCTCGCCGGCCAGCGCGCGGGTCTCGCCGTCGCCCATTTGGTAGAGGGAGTATTTCAGGCTCGACGAGCCGCTATTGATCGTGAGGATGCGGCCGGTGCTCATGGGATTTCTCTAGGTGCGTGGGGATTCGATCATACGTCCCATGAGTCCTATAGGTCCCATGGGACTTATGGGACGAATGGGACCTATGGGGCTTATTTCCCCGTGCTTGCTAAACATAGGGGATTTTGCCCTTGGTCCCGCCGGGCTGCAATTGCGGCAGGTTCCGGTCCAGCAGATCGGCCGCCAGGTCGGCCGGTGTCCGCTTCTGGGTCTCCGCCACCGCCATCAGCCGCTTGGCCACGTCGGCGGGCAGGTAGATGGTCAGGGGGTATTTGTCCGCAGTGCTTTTTTCCGCCATGGGGATGGTCACTCCGTGTGGACTGGCAAAGCAGTTTGTTAACGGATGCATTCTAACAGACCGTGTCCGCCGCCCCAACGGGGCAGCGGTTCACCCAGCCCAGTGCATCGCCCTGGGTCGGGTGGCCCCACGCGCCAACCTTCCACGGCCCAACCGTTCGCCGGAAGAACGATTGGCCCGTTGGGCCGACCGGCACCCGTCGGCGAATTCCCACGTTCCCCAGGGCGATGCCCTGGGCTGGGCGAATCGCTGGGCCTTCGGCCCGGGGACGGCATGCAACGTCTGCCGCTCTACTTCACCGATCCTTCCGGGCCCTGTCACACAAGACGACCGCCCTCATCCCCTCAGCGTTCATCCGCGTGTATCCGCGGTTTCATCTCTTGACCTTCCGCGGGCTCAGCCCTTCGTCCTCTCCAGCCTGAGAAAATGCGTCGAGCAACTGATGCAGGGATCGTAGTTGCGAATGAGGTGCTCGCAGCGGAGAACGGCCTCTTCATCGGAGAGCCCGGCAAGCTGCGGGGCCAATAGCCGCAGGTCGGCCTCGATGGTGGCCTGGTTCTGACTGGTGGGCGGCACGATGCGGGCCGAGGCGATCGTGCCGTCGGCCAAGGTGCGATATTGGTGCCAGCAGAGACCGCGGGGCGCCTCGGTGCCGTGCCCGCCCACGCTCGCCCGCGGCGTGACCGGAATCCGCGGCTGCGGCGGCGGCGTGTAGTTTTCCAGGATGTTGACGGCCACGGCCAGGGCGTGCACCGTCTCGACCCCCCGGGCCAACAGCCCCAGGTAACTGTTGTGCCAGGGCAACTCGGCCCCCACGGCCTTGCAGAGCTTTGGCAAAAGTTCGGCGGCCCGCGGATGCAAACGCTCGGCGTTGAGGTTCAAACGGGCCAGCGGGCCGACGAGGTAGGGGCCGCGGCCCCGCAGCATCGAGTGCAGGGCCGTCGAATGGGGCACTTGCCGCTCCTCGATCGCCTCGCCGAACTCCTCCTGCGCCACGCGGAGCCCCTTGCTGCTGTGGATGGGACCGAGGTTCATCGGGTATTCGTCCGGCGGGCAGAGGGCCACGAATTCATAGTCGCTCTGCAGGTCGGGAAACTTCAGCGTGCGGGCCAGCCAGAGGGTCAGTTCGCACATGTCGTCGCGGCAGGCCTTCAGCTCGGGGATCAGCTCGGCCGCCTGCCGGACGGTGGGCGTGCTATGGAATCCGCCCACGCACGCCCCCACCGGGTGCACGCTGCGGCCGCCCAACAACGTGATGATCGCATTGCCCACCTTCTTGATCCGCAGCGACCGCGCCACCACCTCGCGATGGTCCTGGGCCAGCGTGAGGACGCTTTCATAGCCGAGGAAATCGGGGAGGTGGAGCATGAACATGTGGAGGACGTGGCTCTCGATCCACTCGCCGGCGTAGAAGAGGTTGCGCAGGGCGCGGATGGCCGGATCGACCAGCTCGAAGGCGCCGAAGGCCCGCTCCAGGGCGTGGCAGGCGCTCATCTGGTAGGCCACGGGGCAGATGCCGCAGATGCGGGCGGTGATGTCGGGGACTTCCTCGAAGCCGCGGCCGCGGAGGAATGCCTCGTAGAAGCGCGGCGGCTCGAAGAAGTTCAGTTGCACCTCTTCGACCTGGCCGCCGCGCATCCGCAGGTGCAGCCCGCCCTCGCCCTCGACCCGCGCCATGACCTTGATGCTGATGGTCCGCATGGCGTCAGCCGCCGGTTTCGCTTTACTCATGGTGGTCACCCGCTGCCTCGGTCTCTTGGCGTTCGTAGTGATCGCTGGTCTGTTTGAACGGTTCCAGGTAGCCGTTGAAGAGGCGGAGCATGCGTTTCATGTCGCGCGGGCCGTGGCCGAGTTGTTCGGTGAAGCGGTGGCCCAGCGAGGCCATGTTGGGTTGTTCCATGGGTCCGAAGCAGCCGTAGCAGGCGCGGTCATGGGCCGGGCAGAGGGCCCCGCAGCCGACCTGGGTGATGGGGCCCAGGCACGGTTTGCCCTGGGCCACCAGCACGCAGGGATAGCCCCGCCGCTTGCAGTCGATGCAGACGCTGTGGGTGGAGATGTTCGGCTTGCGTCCGGCCAGCAGCGCGGAGAGCAACTCCAGCAGGTCGTCGGCGTTGATCGGGCAGCCCCGCAGTTCGAAATCGACGAACACGTGGGCGGCGATGGGAGTGGACGTGTCCAGCGTATGGAGGTACTCGGGGTGGGCGTAGACGCAGCGGGCAAACTCCTCGACGTCGGCCCAATTCCGCAGCGCCTGGATCCCGCCCGAGGTGGCGCAGGCCCCGATCGTGACCAACATGCGGCAATCGCGGCGAATCTGCCGGATGCGCTCTTCTTCCTCGGGCGTGGAGATGCTCCCCTCGACCAGGCCGATGTCGTAGGGCGGGGGCAATTGTCGCCGCCGGGCCTCCAGGAAGAAGGCGATCTCGACCGCGCCGGCCAGGTCCAGCAGGGCGTCCTCCAGGTTGAGCACCTGCAACTGGCAGCCGTCGCAACTGGAGAACTTGAAGGCCGCCAGCTTCAGTTTGCCCTCGTGGGTGGCGGGGAGTTGGTTGCTGGCCATGGTCACATGTCCTCTCGCATGAAGATGTCGGCGATGTCGGCGAAACAAAACACCGGCCCGTCGGTACAGACGAACTTGGCCCCAAGCTGGCAGTGGCCGCAGCGGGCGAAGCCGCAATTCATGTTCCGCTCCAGGCTCACGTAGACCTGGTCGGGGGGGACGTGCAATTGGAGGAAGTTCCGGGCGGCCACGCGATTGAGGATCTTCGGTCCGCAGACCAGCACCACGGTCCGCGTGGCGCTGACCTTCATCCGTTGCAGCAGCCGCGTGACCACGCCCACGGGCCCGACCCAATCCCCGGTGGCATTGTCCACGGTGACGAGCACTTCGATGGCGCCGTCGCGGTCCCACTTTTCGAGTTCCTCGGCGAAGACGCGGTCCTCGGGGGTGCGGCAGCCGTAGAGGAGCACCACCCGGCGGCACCAGTCGCGGTGGTCCAGCAGCCAGTAGACGACCGGCCGCAAGGGCGCGATGCCGATGCCGCCGGCCACCAGGACCACGTCTTTGCCTTGCAGTGCCTCCAGGGGCCAGCCCTTGCCGAACGGGCCGCGCAGCCCCACCAGCTTTCCCGGACCCAATTGGTCGGCGGCCCGCGTCACCGAGCCCACGATGCGGATGGTGTGCTCCAGGGTTTCGGTCCGCTCGGGGTGGGAACTCATCGAGATGGCCGCCTCGCCCACGCCCGGCACGTACACCATGTTGAACTGCCCCGGCACGAAGCGGTAGCGGCGGCGAATCTCGGCGTCGACAAACTCCATTCTGAAGGTGTGGGTATTGAAATTCTCCTGCCGCACGTCGACGATCCGCGTGGCCACGGGCATCCACGTGTCCATGCCGCACATCGGTTCCGGACGCACCACGCCGGAGGGTTGGCTCATGGGGTCATCTCCTGGCGGATCGATTCCGCCTTGCGAACGCGGTAGGCATGGCTCTCCTTGCGGAGGCGGGGGATCTCCTCGGTCAGGTCGATGCCCACCGGGCACCAGGTGATGCAACGGCCGCAGCCGATGCAGCCGCTGGTGCCGAACTGCTCCCACCAGGTGCCCAGCTTATGCCGCAGCCAGTGGCGGTAGCGGCCGCGGATCGTGTTCCGCTCCGGCCCGGTCGTGGTATACGTGAACTGGAGCGTGTAGCACGACTCCCACTTCCGCGTCCGCGTCGCCCGCGGGCCGGTCAGATAGGTCGAATCGCTCACCGTCGAGCAGAAACAGGTGGGGCAGACCATGGTGCAATTGCCGCAGGAGAGACAGCGGCGGGCCACGTCGTCCCATTCCGGGTGCTCGAGTTCCGCGTCCAACAGCTCCTTGATCCCTTCCGTGTCCAGGTGGCGGCCCATCTGCTCGCAGGCCCGCTGGAGTTTCAATTCGGCCAGCTCCATCTCGGCCGCCGTCGGCTCGCGCAGGGGGAGTTGGCTCGCCAGGGCCGCCCCCCGCTGCGAGCCCACTTCCACCAGGAAGCCGTTGCGCAGCTCGGTCATGGCCAGGTCGAATCCCTCGCTGGCCGCCGGACCGGTGCCCCACGAGGCGCAAAAGCAGGTGCCGCCGGGCCGGGTGCAGTTGACGGCCAACAGCAAGGCCTGCTGCCGCGTCTGCGTATACCAGGTCTCCGACTCGCAGCGGAAGGCCTGCGGTCGGTCCACGCCGAAGACCCGGTCCTGCACGGCGATGGCCGCCAACTCGCACGGCCGCACGCCCAGAAAGGCGAGCTTGGGCGGCTGCGGCGAGGCCTCATCAAGGATGAAATCGTCGCCCTCGACGTGAAACGCCAGCAACCGCAGGTTCGAGGGGAACAGGTGGCCCTTCGGCCCGTCCGGCCCCACCACGTACTCGAACGTCAAGGCCGGATCGCCGGGCAAGAGCCGGTAATGGCCGCCGTCCTGCTGGTCGCGGACGCCCTTGGGGAGTTGGTCGGCCTTCTCCAAGGGTTGCAGCGAAATGGCCTGGTTGACCACCGTCGGGCCCAGCACCGTATAGCCCTGCTTCCGCAGCAGCCGCACCAAGTCGTCCAGCCCCTCGCGCGGCAGAAAGAGGCGGCGCTGGGACCTCCGAGAATCCGTACTCATGGCGTTCTCCCCGGGTAAGACTGCCACGATAGCAGTTTTCGGATGCTTGTCAATTGCCCCCGGCGGGCAAGAAACAGGAAGAGAGAGCATCCACCCCTGGGTGCCATTTATCTGGGCGGAGCAGGTAAACTGGGTGGCATTCCGTCACGTTGTGTAGCAACGCGCTCGGCATGTAATTCCCGCGATCATACATGCCGAGGGCACGGCTGCGCCGTGTGACGGCGTGCCACCCATCCGCCGGGATAAACCCGGCGGCTCGCTAAGATAAACCCGGCGGCTCGCTGAAGAGTCGTTATGCTTAACGGGTCGCGCCCGCGGCCGCGGCGGCGACGGCCTTGGCCGGGGCCTTTTCCCCGGCTGGCTTCTGCGGATCACGCAGTGCCGCGGCATAGACAATCACGCCCAGGAGCGTGCAAACCAGGGGCACGGCAAAGATTTTTCGCCACTGGAACCTGCCGGCGACGGAGAAGCGGTCCATGACAATGCCGGCCGCCTGGGTGCCCAAGAACGGCCCGACGCCGATCATCGCCAGGTTGATGAGCGACTGCACGGAATTCCGGATCGCCTCCGGGGCGGACTGGCCGGCGAAGAGCCAAGCGGCATTGAGCGCGAAAAGATAGGCCAATCCGTGCAGGCCCTGGGCCGGGATTATAAGCCATCGCTGCCGGCTGCCGACGAAGATCACGTACATCAGCAGCCAGCACCCCGCTCCCACAACCAGCGTCCATTTCGGGCCGAGCCAATGGAAATAGAACAACCCGAGGAGCACCGCCGTGCCTACCGCCTGGGTCGCCTGGCCGACGCTCATCACGGCCGGGACATTCTTGGCCGAGATGCCGATGTCCTGCAAGAACTGGGCCGTTCCCTGGAAGTAGAACGAGGTCGTGCCGGCCAGCAGCAACGTCACGACGAAAAGCAAGAGGAAATTGGGCTCCCGGAGCAGCGAGAACGCTTCCAGGATCGGCGTGCCTCCTGTGTTCTCAGGGCGTGAGGCGGGGGCCAGCGCGCAGACGATTGCCGCGCCCACGGACAGCAGAGCGGCCAGCTTCAGCGCGTCGGCGCCGTCGGCCTTGGTGATCGAGCGGTGCCGCAGGCCCGCCAGCACGTAACCTGCCAACGCCCAGCCGAGGTTTCCCCAAACAAAGATCAACGGCAAAATCACCGCCTCGGCGACGAGGGTTTCCTTCTGATGCCCCATCACCAGGCCGTTGGCCAGCGGCAGCGTCGCCGCATAGCACAGGCAGTAGAGGAACATGACGACGAACAGCGGCCCGAACTTCTCCGTCCGCGAGGCCAGCCAGAGCAAGATTGCCCCCGCTGCATGGCAGGCCACCATGATCCAGGCCAAATCGCAATACTTGTCGGCCAAATGGCCGGCCAGGGGAATGGCGATCAGGCTCCCCAGCGGCAGCGTGGCATAGATCCATCCGGTCTGCTTGCCGTTGAACTTCAGCGGCCCCAACAGGCGGGCGGCCAGCACGGGCATCCAGGCGCCCCAGACGGCGAATTCCAGGAAAAAGACCGCGCTGAGTTGCACATACACCAACCAATTGACCGCGTGCATGCTCGATCCTCCGCTTCATGCCCAGAGCTGAATAAACCGCCAAAAGCCGCTGCCAGCGGCGGCTGCGGGTGCCATTATAGCGGCGGGGGGTGAAAGAAAAAAGCCCGCCTGCCACCCCGCCTCAGCCGACGAACTGCGCGAGCCGCTGGATCACTTCCCCCCGCGGATCGCGCACGGTCACCTCCAGCGGCATCTGGCCGGGCAGACTGTGCGTGGCGCAGCCGAAACACGGATCGTAGGCCCGGAAGGCCATCTCGACCATGTTCAAGAGCCCTTCGGTCGCCGGGCGGCCGCGGCCGATGAGCGTCTGGGCCGCCTTCTTCACCGACATGCATATAGCGGCGTTGTTGTTCGTCGTGCCGACGATCAAGTTGACCTTGGTGAGAAGGCCGCGCTCGTCGGTCGTGTAGTGGTGGGTGAGCGTGCCTCGCGGGGCCTCGACGCAGCCCACGCCCTCGGTGGGCGTTTTGGTCGGCAGCACCCGGTACTCCTTGCTGGTGATCTCCGCATCCTGCGACAGCTCGACCCAGTGCTCGGCGGCGTAGAGCAGCTCGATCAGGCGGGCCCAATGGGTGGCCAAGGTGTGATGGACCGGCTTGCCGCCCAGGGTCTCGTAGAACTTCTCATACTCGGCCTGGGCCAGCGGGGTGGCCATGCCGTCGGCGGCGTTCAATCGCGAGAGCGGCGTGGCCTTATAGACGCCCGACTCGACGCCGTCGACCAGCCCCTTCCAGCCGACCTTCTTCAGATAGGGGAATTTCAGGTAGGTCCACGGCTCGACCCGCTCGGCGACATACTGCTGGTAATCGCGCGCCGGGTACTTGGCGTGCTCCTTGCCGTCGGGGCCGACGACGCGGACCAGGCCGTCGTAGAAATTCACGTGGTTGGCGGCGTCGACCAGGCCCATGTTGTAAGTCTTGTGGACGTAGGTGTCGCCGGTGATGAGTTTCACATACTCGCTGTTGCCCAGCACCACGTCGGCGAAGAGCTTCAGCGAGAACTTGGCGAATTCGACGGCCTCCAGGCCGCGGGCCTCGATCTCGGTGCGCTGCTCTTCGTTGATGCCGCGGCTCACTCCGCCGGGCAGACCCCAGTTGGGATGGACGGCCCGGCCGCCCATGAGCTTGATCAGGGCGTGGCCGTCGCGGCGCATCTTGAGCACCTTGCCGGCGATGTCCATGCCGACTTTCTTCACCACGCCGAGGATGTTGCGCTCCGCGGCCGGGGCGGTGGGGCCGACGACGAAGTCCGGTCCGCCCAGGGCGTAAAAGTGCGTCGTGTGGTCGGTGGTGTAGAAGATGCTGTAGAACAGATCGCGGAGTTTCTTGGCCGCCGGCGGCGGATCGACGTGGAACAGGGCGTCCAGGGCCTTGGTGGCCGCCATGTGGTGGGCCTCGGGGCAGACGCCGCAGATGCGGGCGGTGAGGTTGGGCATGTCCTCGGCCGGCCGGCCCACGCAGAACTGCTCGAAGCCGCGCAGCTCCGGGATTTGCAGGTAGGCGTTGGCCACGTCCCCGGCCTCGTCGAGGAAAATGTCGATCTTGCCGTGGCCTTCCAGCCGCGTCACCGGGTCGATAGAAATACGCTTCATCGTGGATTTCTCTTTGCTCATTGCGCCGCCTTTCCGTTTCCGTTGCCGTCGCCCGTCCGCTTCGCCCGCCGCAGGCGGCTGCCGGCCAGGCTGAAGCGATAGAATGTGCCCACCGGGTCGGGGATGCCCTCGCGGAGGATGCGGTCGATCTCCTCCGGATCGTCGGAATCGACCATCGAGGCCACCGCGGACATCAGGCTGGCGCCCTGGTCGTGGACGTCCTCGTTGGGGCCATAGCAGCCGATGCAGGGCGAATTGACCTGCGGGCAAAGGGCCCCGCAGCCGGCCCGCGTGGCCAGCCCGCAACATAGCAGCCCCTGCTCCAGCAGGCAGGTCTTCTCGTCGGGCACCATCTCCCAGGTGCGGTAGAACTTTTTGACCTTCTTCTCGTTCCGCTCCAGCGGGCATTCGTGGCAGACGGTCGTCTTGGCGCCGATGACCGCGCCCGCCGGGGGCAGCTTCCCCTGGAGGATCGCCGTGACGGCGTCCCAGATGCGGTCGGCCTCGGGCGGGCAGCCGGGCAGGTAGTAGTCCACCGCCACGGTCTGATCCAGCGTGCGGAGCGTGTCGTAGAAGACCGGCAGGTGGAGCGTACCCTCGGGCATGGGCGTCTCGTGTTGCGGCTCGATGCCGTCGGGATTCTCCGTCGAAGGCGTCTTGTGGTAGACGGTGTCGAACACCTGGCGGCGATCGCTGAGATTGGCCAGGCCGGGGATACAGCCCTCCTGGGCGCAGGAGCCGAAGGCCACCAGCACCTTGGCCTTGCGGCGGAGCAGTTGGGCCATGTACTCCTGCTCGCTGGTGCGGATGCTGCCGTTGAAGAGGCAGACGTCGATGCTGCCGTCGGGCATTTTCTCGACGTCGCGGACCTTGGCGTCGATGGCCACGGGCCAGAGGACGATGTCGAAGGCGGCGGCCACGTCGAGGATCTTCTCGTTCAGGGCCAGCACCGCGATCTCGCAACCGCCGCAGGAGGCGGCCCAGTAAAGCGCCAACTTGCCTTTTGTCTTCTGCTGGCTCATGGCAAAACCTCCATCGCCTCGGCGTGTTCGCGGACCATGTCTTCGAGGGCTTCGATCCGCTGGCCGTTTTCCTGCCAATTGGCCGGCCAGTTGAGCGGTCCCAGCTTCCGCACGTCGGCCACGAAGCCGTCGATCGATTCGGCCAGGATCTGCCCCTCGGCCGCCGAGGCCCAGACCAACCGCAGCCGCTCGGGCTCGATTCCCATGCTCTCCAGGCAGTAGCGGAGCATGGCGTAGCGGCGAATGGTCTTGTAGTTCTGCTCGATGTAGTGGCAATCGCCGGGATGGCAGCCGGCGATCATCACGCCGTCGGCCCCCAGGGCGAGGGCCTTCATCACGAAGCCGGGGGCGACGCGGCCGCTGCACATGACGCGGATCATGCGGACATTGGGGGCATACTTGATCCGTGCCGTGCCGGCCAGGTCGGAGGCCGTATAACTGCACCAATTGCAGAGGAAGGCAACGATGCGCGGCTGGAAGTCGCTTCCGGCCGCCGCGGGAGTGGGTTCAGACATAGTTCATCAGCCCTTCCAGTTCTTCGCTGATTTGTTCGTCGCGGAAGAGGTTTTGT
Source organism: Thermoguttaceae bacterium (assembly GCA_052139835.1). Classification (GTDB taxonomy): domain Bacteria; phylum Planctomycetota; class Planctomycetia; order Pirellulales; family Thermoguttaceae; genus JBKQVT01. Next base: position 85,132 of record JBKQVT010000089.1, on the reverse strand, counting down.
TTGGCGGCGGCCGAGGGGCAGGCGGCCACGCACGTGCCGCAGCCCTTGCACAACGCCGCGTCGATCACGGCGATCTTGCGCTCTTCGTCGCGGGTGATCGCCGTATAGGGGCAAAGCGGAATGCACGTCCCGCAGCCCGAGCACATCTCCTCGTCGATCCAGGCCGTATTCGGCTCCAGCTCGATCTGGCCGGCGTCGATCAGCGCCAGCGTCTTGCCCGCCGCCGCCGCCGCCTGGGCCACGGTGTCGGGGATGTCCTTGGCCCCCTGGCAGGCCCCGGCCAGGAAGACGCCGTCGTTGGCCGTATTGACCGGGGCCAGCTTGGGATGCCGCTCCAGGAAAAATCCCTCCGTCGAGCAGGAGATGCCGAAGGTGCGGCGCACGTCGCCGGCGTCGCCTTGCGCCTCCAGGGCCACGGCCAGGATCACCATGTCGACGTTGAGCTTGCGAACGCTGCCCAGCAGCGTGTCGTCGACCTGCATGACCAGGCCGCCCTCGGCGGCCGTGCCGGTGCCGGCCACGGGCGTGATGTCGGCCACCTTGCCGCGGATGAACTGCACGCCCTCGTCCTGCACCCGGTTGTAGAACTCCTCGAAGCCCTTGCCCGGCGTCCGCATGTCGATGTAGCAGTTGATGACCTCGGCGGCGGTCTTCTCGCGCACGAGGTGGGCCAACTTGAGCGAGTACATGCAGCAGACCCGCGAGCAATAGGCGTGGTAGTTGGCATCCCGGCTGCCCACGCAATGGATGATTGCCACCCGCTTGGGCGTGCTGCCGTCGCGGAGCACGAGCTTGCCGGTGGTCGGCCCGCCGGCGTTCAGCAGCCGCTCGACCTCCAGGCTGGTGTAGACGTTGGGAAATTTGCCGTAGCCGTAGTAGGGGATGACCGAGGGGTCGAAGGCCTTGAAGCCGGTGGCCACGACGATCGCCCCCACCTCGTACTCCTCGATGCGTTCCTGCTGGGTGAAATCGAAGGCATTCCGCTCGCCACAGGCCTCGACGCAGGGCTGCTTGCACTTGCCGCGGCTGAGCTGGAGGCAGGTCTCGGGATCGACCACGGGAATGGGCGGCACGGCCTGCGGGAAGGGGACCCAGACGGGCTTGCGCAGTCCCAGCCCTTGATCGAAGCGATTGGGGAACTTGGGCTTGGGGAACACGCAGCCGTCGAGGCACAACATGCAGCCCACGCACAGGCTCTCGTCGATGTATCGCGGCCGGCGGCGGACCTTGACCTGGTAGCTGCCCACCGAGCCGGTTACGCCGACCACGTCGGAGTAGGTCAGCAGCTTGATCTTGGGGTGCAGCTTCACCGCGGTCATCTTGGGCGTGAGGATGCAGGCGGCGCAGTCGAGGGTAGGGAAGGTCTTGTCGAACATCGCCATGTGGCCGCCGATGCTGGGCTCGCGCTCGACGAGAATGACCTCCTTGCCGGCCTCCGCCAGGGTCAGGGCCGCCTCGATGCCGGCGATGCCGCCGCCGACGACCATCGCCCGCGGCGCAATCCGCACGAACTGCCGCTCCAGGGGCTCGTGTCCGGCGACGCGGCGGATGGCGCCGGCCAGGTGGGCCTTGGCCTTCACCAGCGCGGCGTCCTTGTCGGTGGTCACCCAGGCGACTTGCTCGCGGATGTTGGCCATCTGCACGAGGAAGCGGTTCAGACCGGCGTCCTCGGCGGCGCGGCGGAAGGTGGGCTCGTGCAGGTTGGGCGAGCAGGCCGCCACCACGATGCGGTTCAGCCCCAGCTCGCGGATGTCGCGTTTGAGCAACTCCTGGCCGGGGTCGGAGCACATGTACTTGTAGTTTCGCGCCAGGGCCACGCCGGGCAGACCCTCGGCGAACTTGGCCAGCGCGTCGACGTCGATCGTGCCGGCGATATTGCTGCCGCAGTGGCAGATGTAGACGCCGATCCGCAGCGGTTCATTGCTTGCAATCATGCCGTGTGCTCCACAACTTCCGGAGAGATTCCCATCGCCTCGTAGACCAACTCACCCAGATCGACCACCCGCAGCCGGCCCTCTGCGCCGACCGTCTTGACGGCGTCCTGGAACATGACGAAATCCTTGGGGCAGGCGACGACGATGCATTGCACGCCGGGCAGCGCGAGGGCTTCGCGGAGGCGGTTCTCGGCGGGGCGCTCCTCGCTCCGCAGGGTGTCTTTCATCCAGATGCGGCCGCCGCCGGCGCCGCAGCAGAAACTGCGGCGGCGGTTGCGGGGCATCTCGACCAGGGTCGCGCCCAAGGCCCGCAGGATGCGCCGCGGCGGCTCGTAGACGCCGTTGAAGCGGCCCAGGTAGCAGGGATCATGGTACGTGACCGTGCAATCCAAGGACCGTGCGAACTTCAGTTTGCCTTGGCCGAGCAGCTCGTCCAACAGCTCCGTGTAGTGGAGCACCCGTTTGCCCGAGAGCGGCCCTTCCTGGCCGTCGCCGTTGCCGTCGTATTCGTTCTTGAGCGTGTTGTAGGTGTGCGGATCGGTGGTCACCACCGCGCGGAACTTCGCCGCGGCGAGTTCCTTGCAGTTTTTTTCGCGAAGCATGGCGAAGAGCCCTTCCTCGCCGATGCGGCGGGCGTCGTTGCCGGCGTTCTGCTCTTTGTCCAGCAGCAGGCCCACGTTCTGCCCGGCCGCGTGGAGGACCTTGGCGACGGTCCGCGTGACCTCCTGGGCCCGCTGGTCGTAGGAGGCGTAATCGCCCACGAACCAGAGATACTCGACTTCCTCTTTGCGGGCGTCCTTGAGCTGGAAACCGAGCGGCTTGGCCCAGTCCGCGCGTTTGCGGGCTGATTGGCCGAACGAATTGCCGTATCGCTGCAAGTTCATGAGGGTGTCTTGAAGACCCTCATCGACCTGGCCCTGGTCGACCAGGTGCCGCCGCAGGTCGATGATCAAGCGCGGCTGCTGGACGTGGACGGGACAAATGTCTTCGCAGGCCCGGCACGTGCAGCACGACCACAACTCCTCGGAGCGGATGACGGAGCTGTGAAGGCTGGGCAGTTCGCCGTTGGCGCGGCGGGAAGTGCGGAGCAACCGCGCGTCCAAGGCTTGCACCAGGTCGCGCGGCGAGAGCGGAAAGCCGGTGTTGAATCCGGGGCACTCCTCCTGACACTTCCCGCACCACGTGCACGCCTCCACTTGGAGCAACTGCCGCCAGGTGAAATCCTTCAGCGTGCGGACGCCCGACTCGACGGCCACGGGAAGCCTGCCGGGCGGGGTGTCGCTGCGGAAAAGGATGTTCAGCGGCGAGGAGAGGATGTGGAACGCCTTGGTGAAGGGGATGGCCAGGATGAAGGCGAAGGCCAGGATCGCGTGCAGCCACCAGACGCCCCGGTGCAGGGAGCGGATCGTCTGCAACTCCAGCGGCGCCAGGGCCTTCGCCAACGCGTAGCCCACGGGGGCCCACGCTGCGGCGGGGAAGATGGGGCCGCCGGCGGTGATCCGCCGCAACTCAGCCTCCTGTCGCTGGGGACCGAGGTGGCGAAAGCCTTCCCGCACGCCGAGCTCCTCGATCACCCGCTGTTGGGCCTGGGGCCCGGCCGCGGCAGCCAACCGGCCTTCAACGTGCAAGCCCTCGGCCACCCGCAGTCCGCCGAGGAGAAATCCGCTGACGGCGATCAGCAGCAGACATGCCAGGAAGGGATAACTGTCCCAGAGGCTGATGCCCGTGCGCATTTTCTCGAACCGCCGCGGGCGAAGCACGTAGCGGCGGACAAGGGCTGCGCCGACGCCCACGATCAGGACGACGCCGAAAAGGTCCAGCACCAGCTTGAAGAGCTTGTAGAACAGGCCGCGAAGGATCTGCACGTCGAAAGGCAGATTGAGGAAGTCCTGATCGACGGTGGCCAGCGCCGTGCCCACGAACAGGATGACCATCGCCCAGAAAATGGCCTGGTGCGTCAACAGGGCGAAGGGGTCCCTTGCCAACCGCCATTGATAGACGCCGTCGGCCACGAGCCCGGGAAGGCGGCGGGGCGCCACGGCGCGGAGCAACTGCCGCAGGAGGCCGGCCCAACCCGCGCCTCCGGGCTCCGGCCGGCCGAGAGACCACTTCCTCACCCGCCAAACCAGGGCGGCCAGGAAGGCGATGATCAGCAGGGGGATCATCGCATAGAGGGCGATCTCCGCCCAATGCGGGACGTTCCACATGATCGGTCGGGCGAATTGCGGCGATTGCATCGATTTATCCCTTCCTGGCCCGGACCATCTCGGTCAAAGCCGGCAGCAGTTCCAGGACGTCGACCTCGGCGCCGTATTGCGCAACGTCGAAAATGGGGGCCTTGGGGTCGGTGTTGACGGCGATCACCAGGTCGGCTCCCTTCATGCCCTCGATGTGCTCCGGCGCCCCGCTGATGCCGAGGGCCAAATAAAGCTTGGGCTTGACGGTCATCCCGGACTTGCCCACCTGCCGCGTGGCCGGCAACCAACCCTGATCGACCACCGGCCGCGAGGCGGAAACCACGCCGCCCAGCGCCGCGGCCAACTCCTCGGCCAGCTCGATATTGTCCTTCTGCTGGATTCCCCGCCCCACGGCGACCAGGATCTCCTGCTGGGTAATGTCCACGTCGCCGGCCTCGGGGAGGACGAATTCCTCGAAGCGGATGGCGCCGCTTTCCAATGCCGCGGCGACGGCGCGGGTTTCGATACGCGCCTTGCCCGCTTCGGCAGTCGGCCGGAAACTGCCGGGAAGCACCATCAAAATGGCCGGCGCGGCGGAGACCTCGACGTCGGCCGTCATCTTGCCGCCACAGAACGATGCCGTGACCAGAAGACCCGCGCCCTCGGCCCGAACGGCCTTGCAACCGGTCACGAAGGGGACATTCAAGCGGGCGGAAAGCAGCGGCGCCAGGTCCCAGCCAATCGAGGTGCCGGCAATCAGCAGGGCCTTCGGCTTCTCGGCGGCGACCACCTCGGCCAGCGCGGCCACGTAGGGGGCCGGGGCATAGGAGGCCAACTGCGAATCGTCGACCAGCACGATGCGGTCGGCCCCGCCGAGTTGGGCCGCGTAGGCTGCCCCCTGCCCGCTGAGCACCACCGCCACCACGTCGCCACCCGCGGCGGCAACAATTCCCCGCGCCGCCGAGAGCAACTCCAGCGTGACATCCGCCAGCGCGCCGCGCTGGACCTCCGCCAGAACCAGAACGTCTTGGCTGCTCATTTCACCAATCCTTTCTCGACAAGAATCTCGGCGATGCGGGCGGCTACTTCGCTTTCCGAGCCGCTGAGGATTTGGGCACGGGCCCCCGATACCGGCGGATAGAGCTTACGCACCGCCAGCAGCGACTCGCCGCCGGGCAGACTGGCCGCCTGCTCTTCAAACTGCGTGGATTTCATCGCCGCGCGGATGCGGCTGACCGGCACGTATCGCGGCGGCTGCTCCGCCCCGAGGATTCCCAGCAGCGCGGGCAACTTGACCGTCATCCGCGCCATCACGGCGCCGGGAAACTCCTTCCAGACGGTGGCGCTGGCGGGCTCGGGGCCGGCCTTCACGCCCCGGATCACGCCCACGTAGGGAAGCCCGAGGGCCTGGGCCAATAGCGGCGGCAGCACGCCCTCCAGTTCGTCGTGGGCCTGGACCCCGACCAGCACCAGATCGGCCCCCAGGGGTTTGATCGCCGCGGCGTACATGGCCGCCGCCGCCCGCAGCGGCGCGGGGCGGTCCAGGTCGGCCGTGATCTTCACGATCCGGTCGGCGCCCTTGGCCGCCGCGGTAAACAGCGTGTTGTCCACCTCGCCGAAATCCACCGCCACGACGGTCACGGTCCCGCCGTTGGCCTCCTTCAGCAGCAGCGCTTGTTCCAGGGCGTGGTCGTCCGACTCGTTGAGAACGAACGAGGCCGTGCCGAGGTCGAGTTCCGTGGCCGAGGCGGCGATCTCCAGGGGTTCGATCAGGTCGGGGACCTGGCGCAGCACGACCGCAATGTTCATCAGACGCTCCTTTCTCCCAAATCCATGGATTCGGCCAGAAGTTCGATGATGTCGCGGACCTTGAGCTTGCCTTCCAGGCCGACCACTTTGGCCGCGTCCTCGAAGCGGGAAAGCTCGTAGGAACAGGAGACGGCCAGGGTCTCCGCGCCGGTGTCGGCCGCCTGGCGGATACGCTCGTCGGAGAGCCGCCGGCCGCCCTGGGCGACGATATGGCCGTCCAGCCACATGCCGCCGCCACCCCCGCCGCAGCAGAGGGCATTGGCCCGCTGCCGCGACATCTCCACCAGCTTCACGCCGGGGATCGTCTGCAAAAGCGCCCGCGGCGGCTCGTAGCACCCGTAACGCCGCCCCAGGCAGCAGTTGTCGTGATACGTGACCGTGCCCTCGACCGGACGAACGATCAGCTTCTTGAGCTGCTCCAGGCGGTCGGCCAGGAAGGTGCTGTAATGCTCGACCGGATACGAGGCCCCGAAGCGGGGGTAGAAGGTCTTTAGTGCCCGGAAGGCGTGCGGATCGAGGACCACGATCTTGTCGAACTCGAAGCCGTCCAGGAGCTTCTGGTTCTGCTCGACGAGCGTTTCGAAGAGGCCCTCTTCGCCGAACATGCGGTCGCATTCCCCCAGGGCCCGCTCCTTGGCCCCCAGCACGCCCCAGGTCACGCCCAGTTCGGTAAGGATGCGGGCGAAGGCCCGCGTGACCAGGTGGTTGCGGGGATAATACGACGGATAGCAGCCGACCAGCCAGAGGACCTCGACCGGCCGCCGCTCCTTGGAGAGGTCCAGGACCCGCACTTCGAGGTCCTTGGCCCAGTCGAGCCGCTGGCGGGGCGACTTGCCCAGGGCGTTGCCGTACTTGAAGATATTTTGGAAGGTCTCCTGGAGTTCGGCCGGGGGTTGGAAACCCTGCTGCATGGCCCGGTCCCGCAGGGCCGGCCAGAGACCGTCGGTCAGCTCGATGTCGCGGGGGCAGCGCTCCGAGCAGAGGTAGCAGCCGACGCACATCCACAGCGACGGGCTGGCCAAAACCTTCTCCAGATTGCCGGAACCAACCTGGAGGATGAGTTTCCGCGGCGGAAACTCCATACTCTCGCCCAGGGGGCAACTGCCCGCGCACAGGCCGCACTGCATGCAGCCCAACGGCGATTTCCCCTCGCCGCCTTTGCCGATCTGTTCCAGCACCTCGACGCCCAGTTGGCCTTGTGTCGCCGCCATGGTCTCCATCGTCGTCCTCCCAGAGCAACTCCCCTCTCCCGACCAACCTTCGGTTGGTATCCGGAGAGGGGCCGGGGGTGAGGGGACATCGCCCTCAGAGCCCGAAGTCGTTTATGGACGACCCCTCCCCTAGCAACAAGCGTGCCGCAAGCGTCTGGTGCCTTGTCGGATCGCCGCAACAGCTTGCCGGCCATGGGCTTGCAGATCAAGGGCCGAACCATGGCAACCCGACCCCGCCGGGGCCAAGTCGCGGAAATCCGTGGCCCTGACCACGAATTTCCGCAACCGGTTAGGAAAAAACCGCTTTTTGCTCGCCACGGACGACGCCATGGCACTCGCGCCCCCTCGGAAGCCTTGTCTTCCTCCAAGGAACGTGGTATCTATGAAAGGAGTGGCGAGAGCGACACTCAGCCCGCTGGTGGATCGCTCGAGTTGACGGGCAGGTTCGGCTGAAGCGAAACCTGCATGGGCGACCACGGTCTTCGGGATGCCGGTGCGATTGCCCTCTGTACCGGAGGGATGCCCGCATCACCCCCCCTATTGCGTCCCCCAGGACGAGACACCGCAGAGTTGGGCAGGAAATGACTGAATCAGAAACGAAAGCTTGTGCCTGCGTCGAGCCTTCCCAGGAGGAACTCTTGGAGCGGCTGGACGAGGTGCTCAAGGAGCACGCCGGAGTGCCCGGAGCGTTGATTCCCGTGTTGCAAATTGCCCAGGCCATGTTCGGCTATTTGCCGGAGGCGGCCTTGAAGAAGATCGCCGCCGCCCTGCACAAGTCCTATAGCGAAGTGGCCGGCGTGGTGAGCTTCTATTCCTTCTTCACTACCGTGCCGCGGGGCAAGCACCTGGTGCGGGTGTGCCTGGGTACCGCCTGTTACGTCCGCGGCGGCAAGGAGATCCTGGCCGCCCTGCGAAACACGCTGGGCATCGAAGTCGGCGAAACCACCTCCGACCGCTTCTTTTCCCTGGACGTGGGCCGCTGCTTCGGCGCCTGCGGCATGGCCCCGGTGATCATGATCGACGACGACGTGCACCAGCGGGTGAAAGCGACGCGACTGAAGAAGATCCTCGACCGCTACCGCGACGCCCAGCCTGCCGCCGGCAACGGAGAAGACGCATGACCGAGAAGATCGCCAGCATCGAGCAACTGACGGCCCTGCGAGACGCCCTGCGCGGCCGGCAGGCTGCCGCGGCCGCCGCCGGGCACAAGCAGATTCGCATTTGCATGGGGGCCGGCTGCATCGCCTCCGGCTCCCTGGCGATCAAGGCCGCCGTCGAGAAGGAACTCGGCGAGCAGGGCCTCGGGGACAAGGTCTCGGTCATCGGCACCGGATGCCTCGGCCCCTGTTCGAGCGGACCGGCGATGATGATCGACGACGCCTTCTACGGCAACGTCACGCCGCAGGATTGCAAGGAACTCGTCTCCGTGCACCTCGTCAAGGGGGGCGTGGTCGGCCGCTTGACCCACAAGCGGCCCGACGGCCGCGACGTGTCCGCCGCCGCCGAGATCGACTTCTTCCGCCGGCAACAGAAGATCGTGTTGCGCAACTGCGGCGTCATCGACCCGCGGCAAATCGAGCACTACATCGCCCGCGACGGCTATCAGGCCCTGGCCCGCGTGCTGGCGGCGAACCATCCGGACGCGACGATCGAGACGCTCAAGATCTCGGGGCTCCGCGGCCGCGGCGGCGCCGGCTTCCCCACCTGGCGGAAATGGAAACTCACCCGCGACGCCGTCGGCGACGGCAAATTCGTCGTCTGCAACGCCGACGAAGGCGACCCCGGCGCCTTCATGGACCGCAGCGTCCTGGAAGGCGATCCCCACAGCGTCATCGAGGGGATGGCCATCGCCGCGCACACGATCGGGGCCACCACGGGCTACGTCTACGTGCGGGCGGAATATCCCCTGGCGGTCCAACGCCTGAAGATCGCCTTGGAGCAATGCCGCCAGTGCGGCCTGCTGGGCAAGAACATCCTCGGCGCCGGATTGGATTTCGACCTGGAAATCCGCATGGGCTCGGGGGCCTTCGTCTGCGGCGAGGAAACGGCCCTGCTCACCTCGATCGAGGGCAACCGGGGCGAGCCCCACCCCCGGCCCCCCTTCCCCGCCCAAAGCGGCCTCTGGGGCAAGCCCACGCTATTGAACAACGTCGAGACGTATGCCAACGTGCCGGCCATCGTGCTGGGCGGCGGCCCGTGGTACGCCTCCTTCGGCACCCCCAAGAGCCGAGGCACCAAGGTCTTCGCCCTGGCCGGCGCCATCCAGAACGCCGGATTGGTCGAGGTGCCCATCGGCATGGCCCTGGGCGACCTGCTCTACGACATCGGCGGCGGCATCCCCCGCGGAAAGCAGTTCAAGGCGGCGCAGATCGGCGGCCCCTCCGGCGGCTGCATCCCCCGGCAGCACCTCAACGTCCCCCTGGACTACGAATCGTTGGCCGAGTTGGGCGCCATCATCGGCTCCGGCGGACTGATCGTCATGGACGAGGATAGCTGCATGGTCGACGTGGCCCGCTACTTTCTGGAATTCGTCCAGGAAGAGTCCTGCGGCAAGTGCGTCCCCTGCCGCGTGGGCACGAAGCGCATGTTGGAGATCCTCAACCGCATCTGCGGCGGACAGGGCACGGAAGAGGACGTGGAACGGCTGATCGACCTGGGCGAGTTCATCAAGGACTCGTCGCTGTGCGGCCTGGGCCAAACCGCCTCCAATCCCGTCCTCTCCACCATTCGCCATTTCGGCCAGGAGTACATCGAGCACATTCGCGACAAGCACTGCCGGGCGGGGGTCTGCGCGGCGCTGGTCTCGGCGCCGTGCTCCAGCGCCTGCCCGGCCAACGTCGATATTCCCGGCTTCGTGTCGCTGGTGGCCGAGAAGCGTTGCGCCGAGGCGCTGCGGGTGCACCGCGACCGCAACCCGTTTGCCGCCGTCTGCGCGCGGGTGTGCTTCCACAATTGCGAGGACAAGTGCCGGCGGGCGAGCATCGACGCCCCGGTGGCCATTCGCGGCGTGAAACGCTTCATGGCCGACCAGGAAGTGACCATCCAACTGCCCGAGGTCCGCGAGAGCGAGCGCAACGCCCGCCGCAAGATCGCCGTCGTCGGCGCCGGGCCGGCGGGATTGTCGTGCGCCTACTTCCTCGCCCGGCTGGGCTATCGGCCGAAAGTCTTCGAGGGCAGCGCCCGGCCGGGCGGCATGCTGGTGCAGGCCATTCCCGCCTATCGCCTGCCGCGCGAGATCGTCGCCCGCGAGGTACGGATGATCGAGAACATGGGCGTGGAGCTGTTGACGAACGTGTGGCTGGGCGAGGACTTCACCCTGGAGGTGCTCCGCGCCGAGGGCTACGACGCCGTGTTTCTCGGCGTGGGCGCGCCGCAGGGCATCAAGCTCGCCATGCCCGGCGAAGATGCCCAGGGCGTGGCCGACGCCCTGGCCTTCTTGCGGACCTACAACCAGCGGGGATCGGTGCTGGTGGGCAAGGAGGTGGTGGTGATCGGCGGGGGCAACTCGGCCATCGACGCCGCCCGCACCGCCGTCCGCCTCGGCGCCGAAAAGGTCTCCGTCGTCTATCGCCGCAGCCGCGAGGCGATGCCGGCCTACGAAGAGGAAATCGAGGAGGCCGAACACGAAGGCGTCGTCCTGCGGCTGCTGACCGCGCCGGTGCAGATTATCGCCGAGGGGCGGCACGTGGCGGGGGTGAAGTGCGTGCCCGTGCGGCTGGGGGCCTTCGATCGTTCCGGCCGCCGCCGCCCCGAGGAACGCGGCGACGCCTTCGTCATCCCCGCCGACCAGGTGCTGGTGGCCATCGGCCAGACCTTGGATACCAAGCCCATCCTCGGCGAACTCTCCCTGAAGACCCGCAACGACGTCTTCCTGCACGCCGACCGGGTCACCGGGCAGACCTCGGAGAAATGGATCTTCGCCGGCGGCGACGCCGTCAGCGGACCCTCCTCCGTGGTCGAGGCCGTGGCCGCCGGCGAGCGCGCCGCGGCGGGCATCGACATGTACCTCACCGGCGCCAACCACGCCTTCTGGCGGGAGGACAAGCCGGTGGATACCGCCTTCGATCCCGAGGCCGATCCCTCCGACGCCCCCCGCGAGGGACTCAACCTCATCGGCGTCCAACGGCGGCGCAACAACTTCGACGAGGTCGAAATGCCCTGGACCGAGGCGGTGGCCGTCCGCCAGGCCGGCCGCTGCCTCCGCTGCGATTACGGCAAACAGTGTGCCGCCAACGGCGCCAACGCGAGCAAGGATTAACCACCGCTGCGAGCCCACGCCATGATCCGCCTGACCATCGACAACGTCCCCGTCGAAGTGCCCGAGGGCGCCACCATCCTCGACGCCTCGAAGGAGGCGGGCGTCCGCATTCCCACCCTCTGCTACGTCGAGGGCCTGCAGGCCATCGGGGCCTGCCGCGTCTGCGTCGTGGAAGTCGAGGGGGCGCGGAACCTGGCCGCTTCCTGCTCGACCCCGGCCTGCAACGGCATGAAGGTGCGGACCAACAGCCGCCGCGTCCGCAGCGCCCGCCGCACCGTGGTCGAATTGCTCTTGTCCGAGCACGGCGGCGATTGCCAGATCTGCGACCGCAACGAGGACTGCGAGCTGAAGGCCCTCTCGGCGGAGCTGGGAATCCGCCAGATCGGCTACGACGGCGAGAAGTGCCGCAAGCGGATCGACGACTCGACCCCCGCCTTGATGCGCGACAACGGCAAGTGCATCAAGTGCCGGCGCTGCGTGAGCGTCTGCCTGGAGATGCAGCACGTCGGCGCGCTGGCCCCGCAGAAACGCGGCTTCGAGACCGTCATCGGCCCGGCCTTCAGCCGCGACCTCTCCACCGTGCCCTGCGTCCAGTGCGGCCAGTGCGCCGCCGTCTGCCCGGTGGGGGCCATCACCGAAAAAGACCAGATCCAGGAGGTTTGGGACGCCATCGACACCAACGGCAAGCACGTCGTGGTGCAAACCGCGCCGGCGGTCCGCGCCGCGCTCGGCGAGTGCTTCGGCTATCCCCCCGGCACGCTGGTGACCGGCAAGATGGCGGCCGCCCTGCGGCGGCTGGGCTTCGACGCCGTCTTCGACACCAATTTCGCCGCCGACCTGACGATCCTCGAAGAAGGCACGGAGTTGCTGACCCGCCTAAAGGCCGCGCTGGCCGACGGCAAGCCCGCCGCCCTGCCCCTGTTCACCAGTTGCTCGCCGGGATGGATCAACTTCGCCGAATATTTTCATCCCGAACTGCTGCCGAACCTCTCCACCTGCAAGTCGCCGCAGCAGATGTTCGGCGCCATCGCCAAGACCTATTACGCCGAGAAGTTGGGCAAGCGGCCCGAGGAGATCGTCGTGGTCTCGGTCATGCCCTGCACGGCCAAGAAGTTCGAGTGCCAGCGGCCGGAGATGGACGCCAGCGGGACCCGCGACGTCGACATCGTGTTGACCACCCGCGAGCTCGGCCGCATGATCCGCGCCGCGGGGATCGACTTCACCAAGCTTCCCGACGAGGAGATGGACGCCCCGCTGGGACTTTCGACCGGGGCGGCCGACATCTTCGCCAACACCGGCGGCGTCTGCGAGGCCGCTTTGCGGACGGTTTACGAAGTCGTGACCGGCCGCGAGCTGCCCGCCGCCAACCTGCACGTCGTCCCGCTGGAGGGTTTTCAGGGCGTCAAGGAGGCCGCGCTGGCGATCAGCGGCGTGCTGCCGGAGTGGAAATTCCTCGAAGGCGTCACGCTCAACGTGGCGGTGGCCCACGGCCTGGGCAACGCCCAGCGCCTCATCGCCGCCGTCCAGGGCGGCGCCAAGCAGTATCACTTCATCGAGGTGATGACCTGTCCGGGCGGGTGCATCGGCGGCGGCGGGCAGCCGCGCTTCACCGACAACCGCGTGCGCCAGGCCCGCCTCTCCGCCATCTACCAGGAAGATGAAGGGAAGAAGCTCCGCAAATCGCACCTGAACCCGGCCATCGCGCAGCTCTACGCCGAGTTTCTCGGCAAGCCGCTGGGCGAGCGCTCCCATCACCTGCTGCACACCGTCTACGCGGCCCGCGCACTGCAGGCCAGCGCCAAGCCGCACGAGTAACGCTCCCCTCTCCCGCCGGGAGAGGGTTAGGGTGAGGGCGGGTTGCGGCGACGCCGGCTTCCGATGGGACCTATGGGGCTCATAGGACCTATAGGTCCCATCAGTCCCATCGCTCTTGCAGGGCCGCCTCCGCTCAGTCGCCCACCCGCGTCCAGCCCACGATCTTGTAGCGGCTCTGGCCTTTGTAGCCGCCGGTCTTGCTCGCGGTGCCGGACTGTCCGTCCCAACTCAGCGTGACGCGATTCTGCACGCCCTTCTCGAAATCGAAGGTCACGCCATCGTCTTCGTAGAGGACGAAAGGCTGCGGCTTGGCCCCATAGACCCGCACGGTCAGGGCGAATTCGGTCGTCGGCGCGACGTACTCGACCGGCTCGGCCAGCGGCAGCAGGGTCCCGCTCTTGACGAAGACCGGAATCTGCTCGACCGGCTTCTCGATGTCGATGCTGCGGCCGCCGGCATATTTCGCCCCCGTCCAGAAGTCATACCAGTCGCCCTTGGGCAAATAGACGGACCGCCTCGTCTGGCCGGCAAACAGCGGCGCCACCATCAGCGAGGGACCGAACATGTACTGGTCCTCGACGGCCCCCGCCGCGGCGTCTTGGGGATAGTCCATGACCAGGGCCCGCGTCGGCGGCACGCCCGCATAGCGATACTCGCCATAGGCGGCGTAGAGATAAGGCAACAACTCCATCCGCAATTGCAAAAGTTTCCGGCAGGCCGCCTCCGTCTGCTCCCAGTGGTCCATGAACTTGCCCTTGTTGTTCAGATCGGTGTTGATCTGCTTCCACACCGGGTTTTTCAAGTACCAGCAATCGACCTGGGTGACCGCGCTAAAGATGCACGTCTCCAGGCGGCGGTAGAATTCGTCCAGCGAGGCCATGTCGCGGACTTCCGGGCACCAGAGCTGGCCGGCGAAGCCGGAGGTGGCGATGGCGCGGACGTAGTCGCGGTGGTCGTAGGCGTCGCTGTAGAGGGCAAAGGGCAGCGGGGCGGCCACGGCGCCGCTGGCCCGCACCAATCCCAACGTCCGCTGGTTATGCCGGCGGAAGATGGCTTCCATCGTGCGCTGATAGAGGGGGCCGATCAGCAGGTGCATCTGCTCGCCGTCCAGGCCGGAGGGAAAGGCCGCCTGCTCGGGCCACGACCAGGGGTCGATCTTGATCGGCTGATGGTCGCACTCGTCGAGCTTGAAGCCGCTGACTCCCTTGGCGAAGAGCGTGGCTTCGTGGTGATCGGCGAAAATTTTGCGGGCTTCGGGGGTGGCGAAATCGGGCACGAGGCCGCCGAACACTTTGTAGCGGCCGCTCCAGGGGAACAGCGGCTTGTAGAGCGGCGACTCGGGATGCGTGAAGCAGTGTTCCCAGAGGTTCAGCTTGTAGCCCAGCCGGCCGGTCTCACGCAAGAGCCCGTCGGGATCGGGATAGCGCCCGCTCCAGACGAACGAGCAGGGATAGGCGTGCGACTGCCAGCCGGGCTCCAGGCCGAAGACGTCGCAGGGAATGTGCCGCTGGCGGAACTCCTGCAAGAAGCTCATGACGGCCTTCTGGTCCAGCTCCGTCGAGGCGCGATACCACACGCCCAGGCCCCACATCGGCGGCAGGCAGCCGCCGCCGGAGAAGAGGTTGTAACGCTGCACGGCGTGACACATGTCGGGACCGGCGAAGACGTACACGTCCACGCCGCGGGCGCCGGGCACGTCGATGCCCACGAGTTTCGGGCCCAAGGCCTGCGGGCGGTGCAAGCGGTCCTCGCCCGGCTCCAGCCGGCCGCCGCTGGCGGGCTGCGACGCGACGGACGGATCCAGCGCCGGATAGAGGTTGCCGAAGTAGAAGCTCACGTAGCGGGCCGTATCGACGTAGACGCCGTAGCCGCGGGTGGAGACGTAAAACGGCGCCGCGCCGTGCGAGTCGCCCAAGACCCCGGTCTGGTCGTCGCTGATCCGCACGGTCCGCTTGCTGCCCAGGAGTCGGAACGTCTTCAGGTTCATGCCCAGCCCATAGATTTGTTCCCCGTCGGCCAGGGGCAGCTCGATGGCGCTGCCGCGGGCCACGGCCTTGAACTGGACGCCCGCGGCCGGGAAGGGCAAGTCCCTGCACGGCGGCAGCGCCGCCAACTCGGCCGTCCGCACCGCATGCTCCCGGAACCGCAGCGGCGTCTGGGCCTCCGGTTGGCCGAGATGAATCCGCCACACCCCGGGGGCCACCTCGTCCAGCGACGCCTCGGCCCCGGCCACGCCGGGCGCAGCCAATCGCCATAGCAAAAAGAACCCGCTGAACAAGCAAAGCAGCCGACCGGCAGACGTGGACATGGGAGCCTCCGCAACGAAGGTGTGAAGTAGTAGGCGGGAACGACACGCGGTTGTCTTTCTTATAACCGCCCGGACTCCCGCCGGCAAGTGGTTTTCCCCGGCACCGCGCGCCGCCGCGCCGCCGCGCCGTGGTCCGCCCTCTGAACTAAAATGCCGGCTGTGCCGGCTGTAATGCCCCCACGAAGGAGCTGCACGCCAGCCTACCATAAGATTTAGCTTGACCGGTAGGGAACCGCACGCTATTGCATTGTATCGGGCGGAAACTGTCAGGCGGCATGGGGACGGAAGAGGGACTTCTTTCATGAGCGGCTATACGATCGATTTGCTGTACGGTGCGATGACGGCCCTGCTGGGGGCCGCCGCCGCATGGGGACTGTGCTGCTTGTACTTCCGCCACAACGACAACCGGCAGGGCAACGCCAAGAGCCGCCATGCCACCGAAGTCCTTATTCGCCTCCGCGACCTGGCCACCCGCGTGGCCATCGACGTCGAGGAGCACAGCAACCAGGTGGAACGGATCAACGGCAAGCTGACCGCGACCGACGGCAGCCAGCCCCAGTCGATCGTCGACGCGGTGACGAAGCTGATGGAGGCCAACCAGCAGATCCAAGAGCGACTGACCTCGACCGAGGACAAGCTTCGCCAGCAGGCCCAGCAGATCGAAATCAACGCCTTGGAGGCCCGCACCGATCCGCTCACCCTGCTGGCCAATCGCCGCGCGATGGACGACGAGATCGACCGGCGCCTGGCCGAGCTGCGCCGTCACGCCCGCACCTTCTCGCTGATCATGGCCGACCTGGACCGCTTCAAGGGGGTCAACGACGCCTACGGGCACCCGGTGGGCGACCAGGTGCTGCGCGAGGTGGCCACGGCCCTGCGCCGCACGATGCGGGACATGGACATGGTCGCCCGCTACGGCGGCGAGGAGTTTGCCATCATCTTGCCGGGAACGGCCGTGGCGGACGCCTGCAAAGCGGCGCTGCGCGTCCGCAAGGCCGTCGAGACCGCCCGCTTCCATCACCGTGGAGAGGCCCTGCGGATCACCGTGAGCCTGGGCGTGGCCGAGGCCTCCGCCGAGGAGAACGCCGCGGCCCTCATCCTCCGCGCGGACAAGGCCCTCTATGGCGCCAAGGCCGCCGGACGCAACGCCGTCTGCTGGCACGACGGCCAGGACGTTTGGCCGGCCGGCACGGAGATGCCTGCGCCGCCCGCGGCCGATGCCGCGCCACCAGCCGAGCCTGCCCAGGCGATGGCCGCCAAAATCGAGACGGCCCTCCGTTGGACCCCGGCCGCCCTGGCCGAAAGCCTCGCGCTGACCGACCTGCCTACCCGCACCATCTTCTGCCAACAGGTGCGAAACCGCATGGCCGAGTGGAAGCGCGGCGGCCCCACCTTCTCGATCCTGCTGGTGGAGATAAACCAGTACGGCCAAGACGGCCAGCCGCGGCCCGACGACGGGCCCGACGTTTCCCTGGCCACCGTCGCCAGGTTTCTCACCGGCAGCGTCCGCGAGATGGACGTGCTGGGCCACTACGCCCCCGGATGCTTCGCCTTGCTGCTGCCGACGGCCCGCTTGGCCCAGGCCATTCAGATTGCCCAGCGATTGCGCGAGGAGTTCGCCGAGGTCCATGGCCCCGCCCACGCCGAGCAATCGCGGCTCACGCTCAGCTTCGCCATCGTGCAGGTCATGGACAACGACGACACCATTTCGCTGCTGAAGCGGGCGGAAGCGGCCTTGGACGCCGCCGGCCGCCGCGGCGGCGACGCGGCCTTCTACGACGACGGCGACCGCTGCCTGCCGATCAGCTCGATGCCGGAGACCCTGGCCTGCCGCTCCTGACGCGCTTAGTCCCCTCTCCCTCCGGGAGAGGCTCAGGGTGAGGGCCGCCGCATGCCTTGCGCATGACCC
Organism: Thermoguttaceae bacterium; assembly: GCA_052139835.1. Lineage (GTDB taxonomy): Bacteria > Planctomycetota > Planctomycetia > Pirellulales > Thermoguttaceae > JBKQVT01. The sequence goes on along the minus strand of JBKQVT010000089.1, from coordinate 67,711 downwards.
CCCGGCACAGAAAACAGCGGCGCGTCAGTGGAGCGAACTGGCGATCTGGCGGAACTTGCTGTTGGCGTTGGTCCCGATCGTGGAAATGGCCGAGAGGCACACGATCACGATGAGCGAAAGCATCACCGCGTACTCGACCGCGGTGGGGCCGTCTTCGGAGACCAGGAATTTACGAAGAGATCTCATGGCAACGTTTTCACTTTGGTGCGAATCCGGGTACAGTGCGCCTCGACCCAAGCCGAGTGCCATCGCCAGAGGAGGCACAACGGCTGGCAGCCGCTGCTTCACGCCGCGGCCCGTCATTAGAAGTCTGGCCTGGGATCGGCCGACGCGGTAGGTGATTATTTCACGGTCGGGAGTGGTCCGGCCGGCTCGTTCCCTGCCCCCCGCTGGTGTTCCCAACGACTCGCCAGGCGGACAAGCTCCACGCTGTTCTCGACCCCCATCTTTTCGAGGATGCTGACGCGGTGTCGCCAGATTGTCTGCACGGTGACGTTGCGGGCGATTGCAATTTCCTTGAGGCTCTTGCCGGAAATGAGGCTGTCCAGCACGTCCTTTTCACGGGGGGTGAGCTGGCTCAAGCGGGCGGCAAACTCCTGGGCCGACCCCTGCCGTTGCTGCTCCGCATCGCGGGCGACGGCCTTGTGAATATGCTCCAGCAGCAGGTCGTCGTCCACCGGCTTCTCCAGGAAATCCAGCGCCCCCGCGCGAAATGCGCGGGCACAGGTCGGCACGTCGCCGTGCGCGGTGAGGAAGATGATGGGCAGTCCGACCCCTCGCTCCCACAAGGCCTGTTGCACATCTAGGCCGTCCATCCCGGGCATGCGCACGTCGAGCACCAGACACCCGGCCTGCTCGGGGCGATAGGCATCGAGAAATTCCCGGCCCGAGGAGAAGGACCGCACGCGCACGTCCGCCTGCCGCAGGAGCCAGCACAGCGACCGCAGGGCCCCGGGGTCGTCATCGACAACGAAAATGGTGGGTTCATCGCTCATGGTCTACGCCGTCGCAGCGGTGGGCAAGGTGAAGTGGAACGTGCAGCCCTGGTCCTCACTGGCCGACGCCCAAAGGCGTCCCCCGTGTGCCTGAACGATCGACCGGCTGATGGCCAGCCCCATGCCGAGTCCTTCCGGTTTGGTCGTGAAGAACGGCTCGAAGATCTTTTCCAGGTCGTTTTCGCCAATGCCCTTGCCGCGATCCTGCACGCTGACTTCAACGTGGCCATCGCCGTGGCGTCCGGTCTTGATCCACAACCGGGGGCCGCCACGGAGCTCCGGCACATCATCCATGGCCTCCAAGCCGTTGCGAACGAGGTTCAACATCACCTGCTCGATCTGGATCGGATCACCCACAACGGCCGGAAGGTCGGGCGCCAGAACGACAACGACCGCGGCGCGGCGCCGCTGGAGCTCCGCCTTGCTCAGCAGCAGCACTTCTTCGACCAGGCCGTTCACTGACAGCTTGGAAACCTGGAAATCACGCTTGCGGACAAACCCCCTGACGCGGCGGATGATCTCCGCGGCGCGATTGGCCTCCTCGCTGATCTGCCAGAGGGCGGACAGCAGTTCTTCGTCCTTCTCGTCCTTCTTCAACAGTCGCCGGACGCTTCCGCGGGCATAGTTCTTCACCGCGTGCAGCGGCTGGTTCAGCTCATGCGCCAGGCTGGCGGCCATTTCGCCCATCGTGCTCAAGCGGGCCACGTGCGTCAGTTCGACCTGGTGCCGTTGCAACTCCTCCTCGCGGAGCCGAAGCTGGGCCTCCGCCCAATTCCGCCTCGTGATCGCCCTGCGGAGCCAATCACTCAGCAGGGCCGTGAAGCAGCCCGTGCACACGTAGAGCGTCAAGGATATCTGATGTTCCAGGTCATAAATGTACAACGAGCCGCGGGGTTCGGCGAACAGGTAGGATCCGAGCGTCGCGCCGATGACAATCGTCAGAAGCGACGGACCCAGCCCGCAGTACCACGCCGTGAACATCACGGCCACGAAGTAGGTTGCCAAGGGAGCCTGGTTCCCCAGCACCGGGTCGAGCCACAGCCGCACCAACGTCGCCAGGAGTGCCGAAAACAACCCAATGCCGTAACCCAGCGGAACCGCGCGCCAGGGCTGCGGCTTCGCTGGGGCGCGGTCCGTTGAAAACGCTTGCTCTCTCGTCGTGCCTGCCATTTTACAAAGATAGCTTGCACTGCCGCCGAGGCATCGGCCACGCCGGGCCTGAAGGGCAAGATCGCCAAGAGCAGCGGCCGCGCGATGGGTCCCGAGGTTGCCACGAACGGGGGGTGTCTTCACGACTTGCGGCCAAAGAAAAAGGGGACAGGCGCATTTATTGCGTAGTTTGGGGCGATGTTCGCCACGCCTGTTTATGCAGGGGCATGAAAAGGGGGCATCACTGATTTTAATCGGTTTCTTGCCGACGGCCCCAATCAAGTCCTCCCACTTTGTCAATATCAGTGATGTCCCCTTTTCCGTTCCTCACCACCCCCAACGGCGCTGACGTGCACAGGAGAGTAGAGATGAAGCAAGCCCCAGACCGGAACTCAAGTCCGACGCCCTTGGCGTCGGCCAGGGAACCTATCGGCTTGCCCGACCACCAGAAAATCACCGCGAACGCCTCCGGCATTCGCTTGTTTAAGGGCTAGTCTGGGTAACGTGGCCGACAGGGCACTGCCCATTTTACCCAGATTTGGTGGCTGTCACCTTTTCTTCAATTACGCCGGGGGCGAGACGACCACGGCGAGTCCCTGGAACTCCATCGCCTCGGTAAAGTTGGCGAGCATTTCATCCTGCTTCTCGGGCGGTAGTGTCACCCATTCGGGATCGCCGTTCCAATGCTCAAACGCTGCCGCCTCAATGGTTACACAATATTTACCGTCGGGGAGAAGGCCACGCTCGACATAAATGTCGATCTTTCTGTCGCCTTCGCGGTACTCGATTGTGAACCGATCCATCGATTGGACGGCGAAGCCGCGGTCACTCTCGACACCTGTTTTGTTCAGCCACTTGAACATGCTATCGTCCTTCGGTGCTCCGCCTACTTCACCCTCAGGGTAATCGGAATCGACGGCCCCGGGTACAACTCATCCACATTCGGACGCACAAAGGGACAAAGGGGTCGGGAGTCTTTGTTTGCCCCATGACGGCCGCCCGCCCCCTTTTTCCTCTGTAAAATTCTCATCGCGAAGCCTTCAGAAACCGCGTGTTGCCCGTGCGACGCAAGAGACCCGTGCGGTCGAAGTAATCCAAGAGCGGCAAGGCGAACTTCCGCGTCGTGTCCAAAAGATACTTGAAGTCCACGCTCTCCAGACGCCCTTCCTTCTGCAAATGCTCGACCAGCCGCCGCCGGGCCTCGTCGACCGCCTCCTGGTGAAAGACGAGCCCCTCGCCCACCGGTAGCAACCGCTGCTGCTCCTGCAAGATCCGCAACAGCCGCTCGACGGTGGCCGGCGACAGGGCAAGCTGCTCGGCCAACTCACCGGCGCCGGGCGGATGAAAGAGGTTCTGCCGGAATAGCGATTCCACGGCTTCCAGGCTGCGGGCGTCCTGGTCCCGCACGGTCGGCCGATGCTCGGGCAGGGCAAACCGCTGATTCTTCTCCGTCACGCGGCCGGCCTCTTTCAAGCAGCCGACGACCGCCTCCAGCACGCCCTTGGGCCAGGGACACGCCTGCCGGAGTTGATCTGCGGTCATGCCGGGACTTTCCGGCGAATCGCGGTGGAACTGGGCGAGGTGGGCCAGCAGGGTCTTGCCGGCCTCGGCGGCCGCGGCGCGGTGCAGATAGACTCCCGTGCCCAGGGCGAGCACCTCGCCCGCGGCGACCATGCAGTCGAGAATCTCCTTGAGCCGGCCGCGAAGGATTTTCGTGCGGCGGGCCAGGTCGGCCTCGGCCACCGCCACACCCGCGGCCGTGCGGAGGGCATAATCGACAAAGCGGGCGTCGTCGCCCACCGCGGCGGCCCGCTGATGCAGGTCCTCCAGGGCGCCGGGCCGCTTGCGTTTCAGCCGGCGGTCGGTCGCTTCGAGGATGATGCCGCCGCCGACGGTCTGCACCGGCCCGAAGGTGCGGATGAGGAAGGGGTCGCCGGGCCCGGCGACGATCGGCCGCTTGGTCCGCAGTTGCACGAAGCACTCGTAGCCGCCGCGGACTTCGCCGGCCTCCAGCAGATAGCAGGCCGCGTTGACCTCCGAGGCCCCGGTGTGGAATTTCACCTGGGCGCCGTTGCGCAGCACAAGCTTTTCGTAAGGCAGCAGCCGCAGGCGGCAGAGGAAGAACTCCTGGGGGGCGAAATAGCCGGGCAGCGTGAGCACGTCGCCGCGCTTGATTTCGTGGGCGTCGCAATGCCCCAGGTTCACGGCGGCGCACTGGCCGGCCAGGACGGTGTCGCTGTTCTGCCCATAGACCTCGATCCGCTTCACCCGGCTGGTGATGTCGTGCGGCAGCAGGACGACCTCGTCGCCCAGCCGGGCAGCCCCGGCGATGGGAATGCCGGCCACGACGGTCCCAAAACCCTTGGCCGAGAAGGCCCGATCCAGCGGCAGGCGGAAGACGCCGTCGGTCCGTTTGGGCGGGATGGCCCGCACGAGCCTCTGCAAGGCCTCGAAGAACGGGTCGAAGCCTTCGCCGGTGACGTTGGAAAGCGGGACGATCGGCGCGCCGTCGAGAAACGTGCCGCGGAGGAGGCCGGCCAGGTCGGCGCAGACCTGGTCGCGCCTCTCGGGCTCGACGCGGTCGATCTTCGTCAGCGCCACCACGCCCTGGCGGACTCCCAGCAGGGTGAGGATGTCGAGGTGTTCGCGGGTTTGCGGCATGATGCCGTCGTCGGCGGCCACCACCAGGATCACGCCGTCCATGCCGCAGGCCCCGGCGACCATCGTCTTGATGAAGTCCTCGTGGCCGGGCACGTCGACGATGCCCACCTCCAGGTCGGCCACGCGGCAAGGGGCATAGCCCAGGTCGATCGACATGCCCCGCTCTTTCTCCTCCTTGAGGCGGTCGGTCTCGCAGCCGGTCAGCGATTTGACCAGGGCGGTCTTGCCGTGGTCGATGTGGCCGGCCGTGCCCAGGGTGATGTTCAGCATGCCCGGTCCACTCCCTCGTCTTCCAAGGCGGCGCGGAAGGCGGTGATGAGCACTTCCTCGTCGCCCTCCAGGAGCGTGCGGGGATCGGCCAATACCTGGCCCTGGTGTACGCGGGCGAAAACGGCCGGCACGTGGCGCCGCAGCCGGGCGGCCAGCTCGCCGGCCTCGACGTGCCGCGCCGTCACGGCAACCAGCCGGGTGGGCAAATCCTGGGTGGGCAGCGAGCCGCTTCCCATCTGCGACGCGCCGTCGATGACCGCGGCGGCCGCCCCCGGCGCCGCCTGGGCAATCGCCCCGGCGATCCGCTCCGCCTGCGTCCCCAGGTCGGCCAGGTCGCGCCTCAACATCCGCAGCGTGGGCACTTCGGCCAGCGCCCAGGCCTCGTCGAGAAACAACGCCAGCGTGGCCTCCAGCGCCGTCAGCGTGAGCTTATCCACGCGGACGATGCGCGTCAGCGGGTTCTTCCGGATCGCTTCGATCCAGGCCGCGCGGCCGAGAATGATGCCGCCCTGCGGCCCGCCGATCATCTTGTCGGTGCTCGACGTGACCAGGTCGGCCCCAGCGGCGAGCGACTCGCGCAGGGTCGGCTCCTTCTCGAAGCCGAACTGCGCCATGTCGATCAAGGCCCCGGCACCGACGTCGTCGATGACCGGCACGTTGCGCTCTCGCGCCAGCCGGACCAGGTCTTCCAGCGGCACTTCGGCGGTAAAGCCCACGATCTTGTAGTTGCTCGGATGCACGCGGAGGATGGCAGCGGTGTCGGCGGTGATCGCCCGCTCATAGTCGCGGAGGTGGGTCTTGTTGGTGGTGCCGACCTCGACGAGGCGGGCGCCGGCGGCGGCCATGACGTCGGGCAGGCGGAAGGAGCCGCCGATCTCGACCAGTTGCCCGCGCGAGACGATCACTTCCTTGCCGGCGGCCACGGTGCTCAGGACGATGGCCGTGGCGGCGGCGTTGTTGTTGACCACGGTGGCCGCCTCGGCGCCGGTGAGCTTTTGCAGGAGTTCTTCGATCCGCCCATCGCGTCGCGAGCGGGTGCCGGTGGCCACGTCCATCTGCACGAGCGAATAGCCGGCCAGCTCGGCGGCGATTTGCCGCAAGGCCCGCGGGGGCAGCACCGCCCGGCCCAACGCCGTGTGGAGGATGATCCCGGTGGCGTTGATCGCGCGCGCGTAGGCGGGCCCCAGGGCCGTGTCGATGCGCCGGCCCACGTCGGCCAGGATCATCTGGCGGAGCGTATCGGCGTCCATCTTCAGGTCCTTGTCGAGGTGCAACAGGTCGCGGGCCGCGGCGGTGGCCGAGCGGATCGCCCCGACGAGGACCTCCCGCGGCATGACGCCGTCGGACCACTGGGCAGCGACCGTCTGCAACAGCACGTCGACGGACGGAATGGATCGCAACAACTCCTGTTGGGGCAGACTCATGGGGACTGACTCCAGCAAGGCAACCGTGGATGGGAAACCGCAGATTCCATTGTACGATCCCGCTTGCGGCCCCACAATCGCCGGGCGCCGCCATGTGGACCTTTCCCGGTCGTTAAGGTATAAAGGAAGGATGGCCAAAACGTTACGACGAAACCCCGGCGAGAATCTGCCATGAGCCAATGCTGCGGCGGCCAGAACGACGCGACCAAGCCGGAGATCGCTTCCTCCGCGGAGCCGCTGGAGTGGTTTGCCGGCATGTTGAACCGCTGCCATCAGTACGCCCGTGCGGCCAAGGCGGCGGGCAAGCCGGTGGTGGGCATCCTCTGCGAGTTCACGCCGCGGGAGTTGATCATGGCGGCCGGCGGCGTGCCGGTCTGCCTCTGCGGCGGCTCCGCCAAAACCATCCCCGCCGCCGAAGAACACCTGCCCGCCAACCTCTGCCCGCTGATCAAATCCACCTACGGCTACCACGTCCTGCGGAGCAATCCCTTCCTGGAGATGGCCGACCTCGTCGTGGGCGAGACGACCTGCGACGGCAAGAAGAAGATGTACGAGCTGATGGGCCAGACGCGGGAGGTCTATGTCCTGGAGTTGCCGCAAAAGCCCGACGACCCCGACGCCGCCGAGCACTGGCACGCCGAGTTGAAGAAGTTTCGCGACCATCTGCAAGACCGCTTTGCCACCACGATCACTGATTGCCAACTCCGGGCGGCCATCGCGGTGATGAATCGCGAGCGGGCCCTGCGCCGCAAGCTGGCCGAGTTGATGCGCGCCGACGTGCCGCCGCTCAGCGGCTTGCAATTGCTTTCGCTCAAGAGCAGCATCTCGGGGATTCCCGAGGACCTGGAGCAGTATGAGAAGGCGATCGCGATCTACGGCGGCCGGCCCGCCACGACCGAGACTGACGCCCCGGTGCGGGTGTTGATGACCGGCGTGCCCCTGGTTTCCGGGGCGGAGCGGGTGCTGGAACTGGTCGAGGGCCACGGCGGCCGCGTCGTCGCCCTGGAAAACTGCACGGGGCTGAAGCCGATCCTCGAGGACGTCGACGCCGCGGCGCCCGACCCGCTGCGGGCCCTGGCGGAGAAGTATTTCCATCTCCCCTGCTCCGTGATGACGCCCAACGAGCGCCGCTTGGAAACGCTCCGCCGCCTGGTCCGCGAGTATCGCCCGGAGTGCGTGATCGAGCTGATCTGGCAAGCCTGCTTGACCTACGACATCGAGTCGCACCGGGTCCGCCGGCTGGCCGAGGAGGAGTTCGGCCTGCCCTACCTGCGCATCGAGACGGACTACTCGCCCTCCGATTCGGTTCGCATCGCGGTGCGCGTCGAGGCGCTATTCGAGACGGTCCGCGGGCGGCAGCCGGCCCCAGCGTGCGGGAAGCCATGAACGCAATCGCCTACTGCCAGCCGTTTGTGCCCCCGGAGTGGATCGCGGCGCATGGCCTGCGCCCGCAGTGGCTGCGCCCGCAGACGGCTGCTTCGTCGGGCTGCGGGGGGCGCCGCGGCGTGTGCCCGGCGGCCGCGGCCTTGGTCGATGCCGCCCAGCAGGAAATGTCCGCCGCGGCCCTGGTGCTGACCACCACCTGCGACCAGATGCGCTACGCCGCAGCCGCAGTGGAAGCCATGGGAAGGATTCCCATCTTCCTCATGCACGTGCCGAGGACCTGGCAGACGCCGGCAGCCCGCAAGCTCTATGGCGAAGAGCTGCGCCGGCTGGGCCGTTTTCTCGTCCGCTGTGGTGGAGAGCCGCCCACGCCCGAGACGCTTCGCCAGGTGATGGTCCGCTACGACGAGGCGCGGGCGGAGCTTCGCCGTCGCCGCGCGGAGGTGTCGGCCCGCGAGTTTGCCGCCGCGGTTGCCGCCGTTCGAGGTTGCCTGGAGGAGTCCCCTCTCCCTCCGGGAGAGGGCCAGGGTGAGGGCGCGCCAGCGAGGACGCAGTGCAGCCCAACCGGCCATGCCCATCCTACGACCTTGGCATTGGTGGGCGGGCCCATGTCGCCGGGCGATGACGCGCTGCTGGACCTGATCGAAAGGGCCGGCGGCCGCGTCGTGTTGGACGCCACCGAGACGGGCGAGCGCACCCTGCCGGCCCCCTTCCGCGCGGAACAACTGGACGCCGATCCCTTCGAGGAACTCGTGGCCGGCTACTTCGACGCCATCCCCGACGTCTTCCGCCGGCCTAACGACCGCCTCTACGCATGGCTTGGCCGGGAGGTCGCCGGCCGCGGGGTCCGCGGGCTGCTGGTCCGCCGCTACGTATGGTGCGATCTCTGGCATGCCGAGCTGGCGCGGCTGCGGCAAGAGAGTGCCGTGCCGGTGTTGGAATGGGACGTTGTCGGCGAGGACCAGCCCTGCGCGGCGACCTTGCCGAGCACTCGCGACACGGGCCGCCTGGAAGCCTTCTTGGAAATGTTGCGATGAACGAGCCGCCGAAACGCATTACGCTGGACGAATGGGACTGCCGCTACGGCGCGCTGAAGGCCGGCGGCCTGTGCGAGCCGGCCTACGGCGGGCCGCTTCGCCGCCACGTCGAGCAGGGCGACACGTGCCTGCTCCGACTCCGCATCGACAATTCCCCCGCCGCCCTGCGGCTTTGGAACTTCCTGCTCTCCGAAGAGGACCGCCTCCGCCAGGCGCGGGCCGAAGGCAAAAAGCTCGTGGCCGCCATGAAAGACCTGGGCACGGTCCCCGTGATGGCCTACGCGCTGGACGACGTCGTGACCTTCTACGCCGACGGCGCCTGGTGGCTCCCCTGCGTGATGGAGAACCAGACCGACGTGCTCGAAGTGGCCAGCCGCTTCGGCATCGACGAGTCGTTTTGTCCGGTGCGGGCGATGTTGGGCGCCTATGTGAACCAGGCCCACTTTCCCCTGCCGGACCTGACCACGTGCAGCGTGGGGGCGACCTGCGACGACGTGGCCGCCATTGCCCAACGGCTGGCCGCCCTGGGGTTCGAGGTCTTCTGGTGGGAGATGCCGCATCGCCGCCATCCGGAGCCGGGCGAGCCGGCGGTCACGCTCCCCGGCGGCTTCTCGGCGGCGGAAAGCCAGGTGGCCTTCGTCCGCGGCGAGCTCGGGCGGGTCCGCGGCGCGCTGGAGTCGCTCTGCGGGCAGACGCTCGACGATGCCCGGCTGGCCGCGGGCATCGGCCGGGCCAACCGCGTGCGCTCGCTCCTGGCCGAATTGCGGCGGCTGGCATACACCGCCTCGCCCTGCCCGCTGCCGGCGCTGGAAATGCTCGTCGCCGAGATGCTGGCCATTCACTTCTGCTCCGACCAAGCCGAAGCGGCGGCGGTTTTGGAAGGGCTGCTGGTGGAAGTGCGGAGCCGGGTCCGCGCCGGCCAGGGCGTCTTGGAGGAACCGGCGGTGCGGGTGTTCTGGGTCAATCCGGTGGCCGATCTGCGGGTGATGAACCTGCTGGAAGACGCCGGCGGGCGGATCTGCGGCACCGAGTACCTCTTCTGCCACGCCCTGGACACTATCCCCGAGGACGTGCCGCCCATGGAGGCCCTGGCGCGGACCGCGCTGGCCGATCCGATGGTCGGCTCGCCGGCCGACCGCGCGGAGCGGATCTGCGCCGACGTGCGGCGGTTCGCGGCCCAAGCGGTCGTCATTTCGCGGATTCCCGGCGCCAGTCACTGCGGCCTGGAGGGCGGCCTGATCGGCCAGATCGTCCGCCGGCGGTGCGGCGTGCCGGTCATGGAGATCGAGGTCCCTCCCATCACCGACGCCCTGGAGCCGACGTTGCGGACGCGTCTGGAGGCCCTCATCGAAACCGTCAAGGAGCCGGCACGGCGATGATTTTTGCAGGCATCGATGCAGGTTCGCGAACGTTGAAGGTCGTCCTCCTGGACGCCCCACGGCGGAGCGTCGTGGCCTCGCGCGTGGTCGATCAGGGGATCGACCAGGACCGCCTGGCCGCCGAGCTTCTGGGCCGGCTTTTGGAAGAGCAGGGTCTGCGGCGCGAGCAGCTTGGCGGCGTGATCGCCACCGGCTACGGCCGCCGGCTGGTCGGCGCGGCCCGCGCCGCCGTGACCGAGATCACCTGCCAGGCGTGGGGCGTCCGCCATGGCGCCCCCGACGCCCGGACGATCATCGACATCGGCGGCCAGGACAGCAAGCTGGTCCGCCTGCACGCCGACGGCACGGTGGCCGACTTCGCGATGAACGACCGCTGCGCCGCCGGCAGCGGACGGTTTCTGGAGATGCTCGCCGCGCAATTGGGCACGAAATTCACCGCCCTGGAATCGCTGGTGACGCGGAGCCGCGCGCCGGCCACCATCAGCAGCATGTGCGTGGTCTTCGCCGAGACCGAGATCGTCGGGCTGCTGGCCTCGGGGGTGCTGCCGGAGGACATCCTCGCCGGCGTGGAGACGGCCATTGCCACGCGGATCGCCTCCATGGCGGGCGGCGCGCTGGCCGCGCCGGTGCTCTTTACCGGGGGCGTGGCCCTGGTGCCGGGCATGGCTACGGCTCTCAGCGCGGTGCTAGGCCATCCGGTGCGGATCGCCCCGCAGCCGCAGTGTACCTGCGCCCTGGGCGCCGCGCTGCTGGCGGCCCACCGGGCGGGCGAGCTGCCGCCCGGCCGCACCTGAGTCGCCCGGACGTTGCACCATGGTGGTGCACAACGTAAGATGAAGTGGAGCGGGATGAAGTGGGGAACCGATTGCCGTGAAGGACCTGGAAAAACGCCGCCGTGTGATGCAACGCTCGATGCAGTTGGGACATTGCATCTGCGATCCGAAAACGCCCTGCCCCTGCGAAATCTTCCGCCGCGAGGACATCTGTCCTTGCGCCGGCGAACCGTATGCCGCCCCCGCCGGGCCGGTCCGCTTGACCGAAATGGTGCGCAATGCCGGCTGCGGCTCGAAAATCGACCAGGCCACCTTGCAGCGCGTGCTGGCCGGGCTCCCCTGCTGCGCTGATCCCCGCGTGCTGGTGGGGATGCCGGCCGGCGACGACGCCGGCGTCTACCTGCTCGATGAGCAGACGGCCCTGGTGCAGACGGTCGACGTCTTCTCGCCCCCGGTCGATGATCCCTACGTGTTCGGCCAGATCGCGGCGGCCAATTCGCTGAGCGACGTTTATGCGATGGGCGGGCGGCCGCTGACGGCGCTCTCGATCGTCGGGTTTCCCGCGCGGAAACTCCCCGAGGAGATCCTTCGCGAGATCCTCCGCGGCGGCCTGGACAAGATGGCCGAGGCCGGCGTGGCGGTCATCGGCGGGCATAGCATCCAGGACGACGAGATCAAGGCGGGCTTCGCGGTCACGGGCGTGGTCGATCCGCGGCGGATCGCCACCAACGCCGCCGCACAGCCAGGCGACCGGCTCGTGTTGACCAAGCCGCTGGGCACGGGGATCCTGGTGTTTGCCGGCCAGATCGGCCGCGCCGGACCGGAGGCCCTGGCCGCCGCGGCCCGCTCCATGGCCGCCTTGAATCGCCGGGCCGCCGAGTTGATGGGCCAATTCGACGCCCACGCCTGCACCGACGTCACCGGCTTCGGCCTGCTGGGCCATCTGAAGTCGATGGCCGCGGCCAGCCGGGTGGACATCGAACTGGCCGCCGCCGACCTGCCGCTGCTGCCGGGCGTGCTGGAGTTGGCAGCCGCGGGAGTGCTCCCCGGCGCAGTGGAGCGAAACAAGGAATCGTCCGCCGACGCCCTGGCCGCCGTCGAAGGCGCCACTCCCGAGCAGATCGAAGTGCTCTTCGACGCCCAGACCTCGGGCGGACTCCTCATCGCGGTGCCGGAAGCGGCCGCAGCCGGCTTCGTCACGCGATTGCATGCCGAAGGGATCGCCCGTGCCGCCGTAATCGGCCGCGTCACGGCCCCAGGCAGCGGGCGGATCGTCGTCCGCGGCGCCCAAGGCGGTCGGCAAGCGGCGGCGGCGTCTCAACCATTTCATTTCCAGGAGGACCATCCCATGGGATGTTGCGATCGTGAACATGGCGAACATCAGGCGGTCACGGCCGGCGGCAGCGAGGAGATTCCGGAAAAGTTCCAGGCATTTCTCGCGGTGGCCAACGCCCCGGGCCGGCTCGACGCGCGGACGAAGCGGGCCATGGCCATCGCCCTTTCCGTGTTGGCCCGCTGCGGCCCGTGCGTGAAACATCACGTCGGCAAGGCGCGGGAGGAGGGTTTTACGGCCGAGGAGATCGACGAGGCGGCCTGGATGGGCGTGGCCTTTGGCGGCTCGCCGGCGATGATGTTTTACAACGAGACGAAGAAAGCGTAGCCGGCCGGCTTGAGTTTTCGCCGCCTGGCGTTTAGACTGGAGTGGAGTCCCGCGGAGGTGACTGGCGCCTGGTGGCGCCCCTGGTCTTCAAAACCAGCGAGGGGCCCGCAAGGGTCCTGGGTGGGTTCGATTCCCATTCACCTCCGCCATTTTGCCACCTCGGATGATCAGCGTGCCGCAGAAGCCCTCACGCACCCACGATTCCGGCCGCCGCGTGCCGCCCACGCAATGGTCGCTCTTCGGCTTTCGCGTGGCGCCGTTGGCGGTGTTCGCCCTGGGAAGCTGGGCGGTTGTCTACGGCCTGTGGCGGCACCGGATCGCGGTGACGTCGACCCGCGAGCAATCGTATTCGGTCCTCGTGCCGACCGGGCCGGACCTGTCGTCGCTGGTCCCGGGGATGCTGGCCCCGCCGCCCCCGCCGCCGAAGATCGTCAAACGATTCAAGACGGTCACGGTCATCAGCCAGGAAACCGAACTGTCGGTCAACCGCGATGTGACGGTGGGCCGGCTGGAGCGCCGCAAGGGTGGCGAGATCTTCCGCGCCGCCGCCAAGGCGGGACGCGACTTTTGCCCCACCTGAGTGAACTAACCGCAGGTCATGGTGTCCATGATCAAGAACAACCTGGGGCGGAAGGCGTGGCGGCTGGCCCGCTGGCGGATCTGGGTCCAGTTGGGGTTCCTGCTGGCATGGCTGGAGCCGCTGCCGCTGCAATGGCACGGCCTCTGCGCGCCGGTGTTCCACTGCTATTCCTGCCCGCTGGCCACCCTTTCCTGTCCGATCGGCATTTTGGCCAATTATAGCGCGCTGCACGCAATCCCGCTGCTGGCGGTGGGGACGCTGCTGGTGGTCGGGGCGATCTTCGGCAGCCTGGTGTGCGGCTGGGCCTGTCCGTTCGGGCTGCTCCAGGACCTGCTGGGAAAAATTCCACTGCCCAAGTTCCGCCTCCCCGCATTCCTGGGATGGACGCGCTATGCCGTCCTCTTGGGGCTGGTGCTGCTGCTGCCCTACTTCTTCGGCGAGGGGTCCTGGTTTTTCGTTTGCCGGCTCTGCCCGGCCGGGGCCCTGGAGGCATCGGTCCCCTATAGCGTGCAACAGTCGATGGCCGGCCACGGCATCGTCTGGCTGAGTTGGACCAAGGCGGCCATCCTGATCGCATTTATTGCGGCGTCGCTGTTTATGTGGCGACCTTGGTGTACGCTGTTGTGCCCGCTGGGGGCCTTCTTCAGCGTCTGTAATTACTTCTCGCTGATGTTCCTGCGCTTTCAGCCGGCCCGCTGCAACGACTGCGACTTGTGCCGCGACCTGTGCAAATACCACGGGCCTTCCGAGCGGCGGGGGAGCGATCTCCGCTGCATCCGCTGCCTGGAATGTGCCAACTGCCGGGCCCTCTCCGTGGGCACGGTGTTTCAAGAGCGGGACAAGCCCATCATCCAGATTACGCCGCCGTAGGGCCGCGGCGCCTGGTTGGACATGCCCGGCGGGACGTGCTACAATACCGGCCATGGACGGGAATTTTCCGGCAGAGGCCCTGCCACGCGCGTGGCAAAAAACCCCGATTTCCCAGGTGCCACGATGAATCGCTTGTCCCTGCTCTTTGGCGTGGCGGCCGTAGGGGCCGCGGCGCTGGCCCCGCAGGCCTGCGCGGAACCGCCCCAGCATTGCAAACTGGAGTTGGTGCGGCTGGAGCCGATGCGCGCCGGCGTGATGCCCGCCGACTTCCGCTACTACCAGGTTAACCCGCAGCGTCTCCTTTGGCCGAACGCGGGGGACTCCCCGGCATTCGTCGCGACCAGCGATTTTGGCAACGACGCCTCCGCGCATTTCAAGGACCTCGTGAAGAAGGAGCCGAAGAAGTACGTGGCCGAGCATCCCTTGCGCGGCCTGGCGAAGCTGGGCTCCAAGGAGTACGGCTTCGTCCTGGACCAGAAAGGCAAGAAGTCGAAGGGCTACGATCGCCTCTACTTCGATCTGCACGGCGACGGCGACCTGGCCGACGCCAAGCCCATCGACGCCGAGACGCCGGCCGGGCCGCGGGGCATTGCCGCGGGATATGCGCAGACCATGTTTCCCCGCGTGGACTTGGCGGTCGACCTGGGGGGAAAGAAGCTCGACTACTCGTTTTTCTTCCAAGTCGTGGCCTATGGAAGCGCGCCGCACTGGACGGTGGTTGCCTCGCTGACTTCGGCCGTCTACCGCCGGGGCGAGGTGGTGCTGGAGGGGAAGAAGTGGAAGGTGATCGTGCTGGACGCCAACAGCAACGGGCGCTTCGACGACGTGACTTCCTACACGGAAAACGTCCGCGACAGCGAGGGGCGGATTTATGCGACCCCCGGCGACGTGCTGTGGATCGAGGACGCCCAAGTTCCGGCCGGCGCGTCGCGGGCCCCGGCGGCGGCCAGCCCGACCCGCATCCCGCTTTGCAAGGTAAACACGCTGGGCGGCAAAGCGTACGAGCTGAAGGTCTCGCCCAGCGGCGACGAGTTGACCTGCGGGCCTTCCGCGCTGCCGATGGGAAAGGTCACCAGTCCCCAAGCCCCCTGCACGGTGGAGTTGGGCGGCGACGTGGGCGTCGTTTCGTTGACCTTGGAGAAGTCGCGGCCGGTCGAAATCCCGGCCGGCCGGTGGCGGCTGCTGTCGTACACCGTCACCGTCAGGGACTGGAAGGAGCCGAGCAAGCAGAAGGCGACCAAGTCCGGCGGCCCGTCGCTGGCCGACGCCCTGGCAAAGGCCCTCCTGTCCACACTGTTTGGCAATCCCGAACCCATGTATGGGCCGGCCGGGGTGTGCACGGTTTCCGCCCAGGGCACCAAGGAGGGCAAGCCTCTGCGGGTGGAGGCGGGAAAGACGACGACGTTGGGGTTCGGTCCGCCCTACAAACCCCGCGTCACGGTCACCTTGGCCAACGAAACGGCCTACCTCGGCCTGGCGATCATCGGCGCCGAGGGCGAGGTGGTCTCGAACCTGGTGCTCAATGGGCGTCGCCCCGATAAGCCCAAGGTCACGATCACCGGAGCGAAAGACAAAGTGGTCGCCCAGGGCAACTTCGAGTATGGGTGAGGTTTCACCTGTCAGTACCCGTGGCGGGTACCCGCGGTGTTGGCCGACCGATATGAAGTGCGCGTGAAGCTCAGTGCCGGGCCGTTTGCGGTAGACGACGCGCAACCGACGATCCTCCGCAAGACGCAGCTCACGACTGAGAACGACACGTCCGAAAAGGAGTAGATTGCCGGGCGCCACCCTACTTCGTTGTCTTCGGCGTCAGGTGGGGAATGCCCGTGCGGTCGATTTCCACGACGAACGTCTCGAGGTCGGAAAACCCGGACTTCGAGAAGCTGAGGCGCACGACCCAGCCCGTCCAGAGCAGCGGATCGGCGGGGTAATAGTCGAACACCAGGTTGCCCAGGCTGTAAATGATCGGCCGCCCTTTATAGACGTCGACGGTTTGCGTAACGTGGGGATGGGCGCCGATGACCGCGTCGGCGCCGGCGTCGATCAAGCTGTGGGCGAGGGTTCTCTGCGACTGCTCGGGCGCCGCATGGATCTCGCGGCCCCAGTGCAGCATGGGGATCACCAGGTCGGCGTGAAACTCGGCCCGCGCCGCCTTGATGCCGGCGACCGCGGCCTCGGGCGTGAGCCAGGCGACGCCGGGGCGATGATCGCCGGCTTCAAAAGACCGTGGTGGAAAGCCGTCGTAGCCCAACAGCGCCACCCGCCGGCCGTTGCGCTCCAAGATCAACGGCCGGTAGGCCTCCTTGCGATCGCGGCCGCCGCCGAAATAGGGCAGGCGCCCTTTCTCCAACTGCGTCAGCTCCTCCAACAGGCCGTCCGGGCCGTAATCGCCGGAATGGTTGTTGGCCACGCCGACCGCGGAGAAGTATCGCGCCAGCACGGGGATACATTCCGGCCTGGCCTTGAACGTGTACGGTTTCAGGACGTGCGTGCCGTAGCCATGCCGGGCAACCACGCACTCCAGGTTGCAGACGGCGATATCCGCGCCTTGTAGAATGGGGGCCAGCTCGGCGAAGGGGTCTTCTCCATGGGCGATTGCGTGGCCTGGGCCGGCGTCCAGCATGACGTCGCCGGAGAACACGATCTGCACGGTGCCGCGGTTGCGGTTTTCGCTCGTGCCGGCGGGTTTCTCGACCTGGGCCGCGGCGGGCCGCAGCAGCCCGACGGTCATCAGCAGCAACCCGGCCGGCAAGGACCAACGCCGGCTGGCCGACGGGAGAGTTTTCCACGGAACGAACATGGGACCACCTGGGATTTTCGGGAGGAAACGCGCCCTGACCGCAACGGCAGTGCGACCTTCTATTATGATTGCGAGGTGGTTGCTCCGCAAATGGAGGCGACGGGCGTTCCGCGGTGCTTCTCCCGGTTCCAGCCACACGTCGAGGATTTGCTGTTTCCAGCCGGCGGCACCCGTGACTAAACGCGACGCGACGACGTCCCACCATCGAAAAAGACCGTTATTGGAGGCAGTCGTCACTCGATTGATAGCGTCCGCGAACGATAATCGATTTCCAGCCTTCGATCGTGCAGCAGGCCCACGCCGAGCAATGGGAACTGCCCGTCGTTTCCAACGACCTCAACAATCCGCTCACGACCAAACCACTCAACGACACAACTGTAGGTCTCCAGCACGACGCGTGTTCCATCCGCCAGTCCCGCCGTCACTGCGGCCGACCGTTGTAATCCGAGCGTCTCAACGGTCCGTTGGGGAATGACAAGTTCGCCTGTGAAAGCTGTATCCACCCAGGCAATCAACGGGGCTGCCTCGGCGTTTGGGGACGACCTCACGCGCAGAACAATCAGTGCTCGCGCTGAGCTGTCGACTTCGCCGTTCATGGGCGCATCGCGCCGAGTTCTACGGTGGATTCGTGACCGACGCGAAGGGCGAACGGCAGGCGATTGGGATGTGCCGTGCGGGCGGCCTGGATCGCCTCGCTCAAGGTCTTGCCCAAATAGAAATCACCGGATTCGGCCTCGATGGCCACGAAATCGTTCGGGTTGGTGGATTCCAACCGGCTCTTGAGCTTCTGCTCATAGATCGTAATTGCCCGGCTCGCCAGTTCCCTCGACTGCTTGGACGCCATGTTTGCTTCCTGTCTTGCCTAGCCGCCAACTCTGCCGCCAAGCCCTATTATACGAGCAAGTACGGAAAGGAGCAATCCAGGCCGGCAGATCGGCAAATCGTCAGGCGGGGCACTCGATGTTGGCCGCCACCGCCCGCCGCCGCAGCTTGTCGAGGGCACGCGATTCGAGCTGCCGGATGCGTTCCTTGGTCACGCCGAGCTCGGAGCTGATCTCCGCCAGCGTCAGCGGCTGGCTGCCGCGGCGCAGCCCGAAGCGTCGCACGATGATCTCCCGCTCCCGCCGGTCGAGGCTCTCGAGGATGACGGCCACCTGGGCGGGCCGTTGGCACTGCTCCGCCTCGCGGGCGTCCTGGCCGTGGCGGCGGTCCACTGCCGACACGACCGTCTCACCGTGATTGGTCCGGAAACGCTCGCGGCGGCGATAATCGGTCAGCGTCGAGCGGGCGAATCCGTTGACGATCGCCCAGGCGGCATAGGTGCCGAAGGCGTAGCCGCGGGCGAAATCGAACTTCTCCACGGCGCGGAACAGCGAGATGTTGCCGTCGCTGACCAATTCGAAGAAGGCGTCACGGCCGGCCAGACACCGCTTGGCGATCGACACCACCAGCCGCAGGTTCGCGCGGATGATCTGGTTCCGCGTGGCCATGGCCTCGCCGTGGCACTTCTCGATCTCGTCCATCAGGGCCTGCTTCGGCCGCTGGGGATCGAGGAGCTTGCGCAGCCGGGCGGCCTTGTACTTCAAGTAGTTCATCTTGCGGAAGAGATGGGCCTCCTGCGTCCGCGTCAGCAACGGGATCTCGTAGAGGGCGCCGAGGTAGGCGGGCACGCCCTTGGGCGGGCGCACCAACGGCGCCGCCTCTCCGGCCGGCGGCGGTCCGAGAACCTCCTGCTCCGCCTTGGCGCGCAAGATCCGGGGAAACTGCCGATGGGGGATGAAATCCAGCGGCAATTCCACAATCCGCTCCGCCCGCATCGTCTTCACCAGCCGGGCAATGCACGCCCGCGGCCGGCGAAACCGCCGGGCCAAAGCCTCGATCGATTCGCCCTTCTGGTGCTGCGCGAAAATCCTCCGCCGGGCCTCTTCGCCCAACGGCTGCCGCGCCGAAGAGGATTGACTCGAGCCGGTCCATCCGATCGGCCTCTCCCAAGACACGAGGCTGAATCGCCGCGCGCCGCGTAGTTCAGCGGTGTGGTTCACGTTGGCCTGGTGCATGGTTTTCTCCTCTCGCTAGGTGACTGGCCGCCGCGGCCGAAAATCCCTCATTCGAACAGCCGGGCAGGCGACCATGGTGCCGATCGCATCATCGCCCATTAGCCTAATGGGATCCGCGAATGGCGCGAATCCCGAGATGCCGCAGACCACCCCGCGGGATTTGCAGTACGCCGATCAGGGGGGCAGGAAAACAAATGCCCGCCGCAGCCCCCTATATATACCAGGAGGACAGGCATTCCTGCCTGTCATTCACACGAGGACAGGCACTCGTGCCTCTCTTTTCCAGCCAGATAGGAATGTCTGGCCTGCCGGTCCTGACAGTCGTCTTTCCCGAAGCTGCCCTTGCCGTTGGCGCGCCGGGCTGGTTGACAGAAACTATCAAATAGTCTATAGCTAGAGAGCTTCAAGTCGCCGGTTTTCTGGTCCATGCCTTTTCTGGAGGACCGTACCTATGAAACTAGGCAAGATGATTCGGTTCGGCAATCCGCTGCCGTGGAGGCTGCTGCGGTGGACGGTTGCCGGGGGCCTGTTGTGGTCGCTGGTCGCGCTGGCCGAGGCGCCGCCTGTTAAATCGCGGGGCAGGCACGGCGCGGCGGCCATGGAAGACCAGTTGGCGGAACTTCAAAAACTGCAAGCCCGGCGCGATCTCAACGAGGCGCCGACCGGTTTCGACCCCGTGATCTGGGCGGCCTTCATCCCCGAAGACAACAAGCTGACCTCCGAGCGGGTCGCGTTGGGGCGGAAGCTCTACTTCGACACGCGACTCTCCCGCGACGGCTCCGTGGCCTGCGCGACCTGTCATGACGTGACGCGGGGGTTCACCGATCGGAGAGCGGTCTCCGAGGGGATCAACGGCCAACTGGGCAAGCGAAACGCGCCGACGACGCTCAACGCGACCGTCCTTCAGGTGTTCTTTTGGGACGGGCGGGCGCCCAGCCTGGAGCGCCAGGCGGGCATGCCGATCCTCAATCCGGTCGAGATGGGAATGCCCGACGAAGACGCCGTCTTGAAGGTCGTTCGCGGCGACGCCGACTATCCGCAGGCCTTCCAGAAGGCCTACGGCCGGGAGGTGAACTACGCCGACGTGGAGCGGGCCCTCGCGGCCTTCGAGCGGACGCTGGTGTTCGTCGATTCGCCCTTCCGGCGGTTCCTCAACGGCGATGCCAAGGCGATTTCGACCCAGGCGCAGGCGGGGTGGGAGCTGTTCAACGGCAAGGCGCGCTGCGTCGCCTGCCACCAGATGAATCCCTCCAACCCGCTGGGCACCGACAACCGCTTCCACAACGTCGGCGTCTCGGCCCGGCATCAGAATTTCGAGGCCCTGGCGGGCCAGGCGCTGCGCGCGCTCCAGGAGGACGCATCCGAGCGGAAGCTCGACGAGCTGACCGTGGCGACCGATATGAGCGAACTGGGCCGCTTCATGGTCACGCACAACCGCGCCGAGATCGGCGCCTTCCGCACGCCGCAGATCCTCAACGCCGGCATCACCGGACCCTACATGCACGACGGCTCGATGGACACGCTGTGGGACGTGATGGACCACTACAACAAGGGCGGCGAGGCCAATCCCTTTCTCGACGGCGGCATCGAGCCGCTGGCCCTGAGCGAGGCGGAGATCGACCAGGAGGTGGCCTTCCTTTTCACGCTCACCGACTGCCGCTTCGCCGCGGAAAACCAGCGGGAATTCGAGCGGCAGCGGGCCGTGGCCAAGGAGCATCGCCCCTTCCGCGACGAGGCGCTGGCCCAGCGCCGCACCATCCCCTTCCAGCAGCGCGTGGAAGGGGCCAAAACCACCCCCAACGACAAGGAGTGATCGGCCATGGCTGCGCATAAGAGCGTGGAGACCAAGTACCTGGAGGGGCGCCGGCAGTTCTTCCATGGCCTGCGGAATCTCGACCGCCGCTCCTTTTTGAAGGTGTCGGCGGCGGCCCTGGGGGCGACGGCCGGCCTGCTTGCCCCGCACTCGTTCACGCCGGTGGCCGTGGCGGACGATAAGGAGGGCCCCCAGTCGAAACCGGCCTTCCGCTTCGCCTACATCTCGGACTCGCACTTGTACGAGAAAAAGGTGAACGACCGCTTCGTGCGCGGCCTGCTCCGCGCGGTCGACGACGTCAACCACCTCGACCCCCAGCCCGACTTCGTTTTCTACGGCGGCGACTTGGCGCAGCTCGGCCAGCCCGAACAGCTCGCACTGGGCGCCGCGATCCTCAAGAACGTCAAGGCCCCGCTGAAGGTCATGGTCGGCGAGCACGACTGGTACTTCGACCTGGGCCGGCGCTGGCAGGAGATGTTCGGCAAACCGACCTATTCGTTCGACCACAAGGGAGTCCACTTCGTCGTCCTCAACAGCGTGGTGGAAGCCGACTTCTGGACCGCCCGCGGCATGTCGCCCCTGGAGCGAATGAACACCGTGGCCGGCCTGGACAACGCCTTTCAGAGCCGCTTTACCGTGGGTGAAGAGCAGCGCGATTGGCTCAAGAAGGACCTGGCCGGGCTGGCCGATGACGCCCGCGTCATCGTCTTCTCGCACTCGCCGCTCTACAAACTGTACAAAAACTGGAACTTCTGGACCGACGACGCGGAGGAGGTCCAGGCGATCCTCAAGCGGTTCCAGCACGTGGTGGTGCTCCACGGGCACACCCACCAGTTGTTGACCAACCGCATCGGCAACATTCATTTCCACGGCATGTTGTCGACCGCCTGGCCCTGGCCCTACGCCCCCGAGGGCCTGCCGGAGTTGACCATCCAGATGAGCCGTCCCGACCCCTTCGACCCCAACGACGGCTGCGGCGACGGCGAGGTCCGCGTGCACGCGGATGGTTTGGTCGACAAGGTCTACGCCTTGTGGAACCGCAACCCCATCACCGTCAGCAGCGCCTACACCGCCAGTTGGGGCAAACAGGGCGCTCCCCCGAAGCCCAACCGGTCTTCCTATTGAAAACAGGCAAGGAGTGGAACCATGAACAATACATTGATCCGATGCCCGGTCTGGGGCGTCGTCGTCGGCGCCGCGTGTCTGCTGTTGACGGCATTTCTGGCCGGGTGTGGCGAGTCCGGCGCGCCGTCGAAGGGCCCCGCCCCGCCGGAAGCCGCCCCCGCGTCTGCGCCGCAGACCGGTACCGCGCCGGCCAAGACCGCCGCCACGGCCTCCAAGGAGGATGAGGAGACCGTCAAGGTCGGGGCGTGCGACGGCGGCGCCGCCGTCGAGGTTTCCAAGGGGATGAAGGGCCAGCCGCTGGCCGATAGCCTGCTGGACCAGTGGAAACGCAGTCACCCCGAGGCGCATTGGGTGGCAGAGGAGAAGGAACGACACGGCTTGAAGCCCCCCGCCGACAACGCCGATTTGCTCCAGGGCGGCCAGGCCAAGGGCGACACCTACGGCAACTTCACCGAGCGCGATCTCCTCGTCTGGGCCCGCGAGACCGACAAGTTCGTGGCCGAGGGCTCGCGGACCTTCCATGATGCCGACGCCCTGGGGAGCACGGTGGCGGTTTCCTGCGATATGTGCCATCCCAACGCCGCCAATACCCACCCGGAGACCTATCCCAAGTTCCAGGCCCAGTTGGGCCGCGTGGTCCTGTTGCGCGACATGATCAACTGGTGCGTGGAAAACCCGGTCCGCGGCGCCAAACTGGACCCCGATGGCCCCAAGATGCGGGCCCTGGAGGCCTATATCCTCGCCCAGCGCAAAGGCACCCCGATGAACTACGGGAAGCACTAAGAACGAGCCGTCCCCTCTCCCTCCGGGAGAGGGTTAGGGTGAGGGCTAGGGTCCCAGGCCGGGATTTCTGCGCGCTTCGCGCGCATGTTCGGACAGTGCAAAATGAAGAATCAAGAATGCAAATTGCAACGTCCAAGGCCGCCGCAACGCGAGTTGGGAAATCTCCTTCGTTTTACATTTTTCACTTTACATTTTGCATTTTGCAATGAGCCTGTTCGTTCGCGGCCACGGCCACGCTAGGGTGAGGGGGAATCGGTGCCGAAAACTGCTCTGAAGATCGCCGCGCTGCTGGCCGCGGCCGTCCTTCTGCCCGGCTGCGGACGCTCCACCCCTGGCAGCGGCTATGCCCGGCCGGAATTGCTCATGGAGCCGGCCGTCCTGGCCAAGGCCGCCCTGGGCGGGCAGTTTGTCGTCCTCGATGCCCGTGCCCGCAAGGACTTCCTCCAAAGCCGCGTTCCAGGGGCCCGCTGGGTCGATGCCGCTGAGTGGGCCAAGGCCTTCGGCGCCGGCCGCGAGACGGCGGCATGGAGCGGCCGGATCGGCGGCCTCGGCATCGGCCGGGCGTCGAAGGTGGTGGTCTACGACAGCGGTTCCGTGAAGGATGCCGCCCGCATCTGGTGGATTCTCCGCTACTGGGGCGTGGAAGACGCCCGTTTGCTCAACGGCGGATGGAAGGGCTGGCAAGCGGCCGGGCTGGGCGTCGAGACCGGCAAGCCCCAGGCCGTGGCGGCGACGACTTTCCAGGCAGTGCCCCACGCCAGCCGACTGGCTGTCAAAAAGCAGCTCCTCGCCGCCCTGGGAAGCGGGAGTTTGCAGATCGTCGACGCCCGCTCCGAGGGCGAGTTCTGCGGGACCGACCGACAAACCAACAAACATGCCGGGGCCATCCCGGGGGCGAAGCACTTGGAATGGCTGGACCTGATCGACCGGAAGACGCGGCGCTTCAAGACCGCCGAGGAGCTTCGCCCGCTTTTTCGCGGAGCCGGCATCGAACTCCAGAGGCCGACCGCCGCCCATTGTCAATCCGGCGGCCGGGCCGCGGTCATGGTCTTTGCCATGGAGTTGATGGGGGCGGGCGACGTGAGCAGCTACTACGCGGGTTGGGGCGAGTGGGGCAACGCCGACGACACGCCCATCGTGGTCGCGCCGCCGAAGAAGAAAGAACCCTCGCCAACGGCGCCTAAGTCGACGGCGCACTAGAATTAAAACGCAGGGTTCACCACGGCGGCACGGAAGATCCGGAGGAGCATCTGGTACGGGGTATCGGTATGGGGACGCAGCTAGTTTTCAGCACCCAAGTTACCAGCTCTAGCTGCGTCCCAGTTTCGACCTCCCAGTTTCGACTTCTGGCCTCATTGAACCCACCGGATGACGTCTTGAAAGAGGACCTCACTGGCCGTTCCGCAACGGGAGGTGCGACGCTCGAGAAGCTCATAGGCGTTTTTGAAGGGGCATCGGTCGTCTGTGCACGCAGCGCCCCGCAAAGGCGGCAACCAAAACAACGAGCAATCCGGCGCAGATCGTCGTCCAAACGCGCGAACGCGACTAGCGATTTCCAAGTGTAAGTGGCTTATCCAACCCCCGCCGCTTAATCTCCCGCTCCAGGTAAGGATTCCCTGCCTCGCTCTTCCGAAGCCGGTCGATGCTTTCTTGCGGCTCCGCCGTGCGCATCGAATCTACGACCATATTAGAAGCGTTCAGAGCGTAAGAATTCTCAATGGTCGTCAGTGTTCCCACCACACGCTCCACATAACGATCCTGTGTTTCGATTTGGAGCGGATCGAGCAATCGTCGCTTTAACGCCGTAGGATCCCGTATTTCGCGCAGGGTTGCGGAGAATCTCTGGCGATCTTGCACTCGCTGTTCATCCGAATCGGATCGACTTGCTAAATTACCCATTGCCATGATTCGGAAACGACTTAGCGGCCCCGTCGAGGCGTTCACCGTTCGCATCAATTCGAAGCCCTCGTCCTCCCGCCGTGGCTTTACGTCCCAGAAAAGGTAGCCTGCAAAGAAGCGTGCCTCGTCGCTGACAGGAGAATTCGGGAACGACTGAGCAAGTTGAAGCATACGATGGACGGCCTTATCACGGTCAAGGCTCGGCGGTTCACCGCCCTTGGCGCGATTAAACAAGGAGCGTATTTCTCTCAACGCTACCTCGCTTGCTTGTTGCTGCTTCTTCAATTCCGGATCGTGGTACGGCCAATGTGCGGCAACCTGCTTTCGGAATTCCGCAACCGCCTCGCGACGCTGCCGCTCTATCTCGGCCGTCGCCTTAAAGTGGCTCTTGGGATCGTCCTGGCAGGCGACGTAGGCACAGACTGCCGGCGCCAATTTCTCAAAGGACGCAGCAACAGCCCTTTGAAAGGCCGTGTAATCCGTTCTTTCGGCGCCCGACGCCGTCGCCGCTGCCAGAACGGACATAAGCAAAAGCACTCTTGGCATCATTCTCCTCCAGGGGCTGGCAAAGGGGATATCACTGATATTGGCAAGCTGGAGAGCCGAAATGAGCAATGTCCCCTTTTCCAGCCCAAGCTGACAGTTTTCGGGCAAGCCGGATGCGGGAAATCCGCCCGTCCGGTTTGATGAGGGGAGGGGCGGCAGCTTCGCTGCCCCCCTCCTACTCGACTGTCTCCCTGGTGAATCTGCGCTTTACTGCCAGCGGACGCGACCGGCTAGTGGTTCTCTTGCGCCCAGCGGAAGGCGCAGCGGCTGAGCTGCGCGCTGGTTTGCAGCTTCAGCTTCATCTTGATGAGCTTGCGGTGCGACTCGATCGTCTTGGGGCTCAACTGCAGCTTGGAGGCGATCTGGGCGGTGTTGAGCCCCTGGCCGATCATGTCGAAGACCTGCAGCTCGCGGTTGGAGAGCGTGGCCACCGGGTCGCGGTCCAGCGGTTCGCCCACCGCCGCCCGATGGAGCAGCGTGGTGCTCATCCGCGCGCTGAGATACACTTCGCCGCGGAGGACCTGGCGGATGGCCTCGACGATCTTGGCCGCGGCCTCGCGCTTGGAGATGTATCCCATGGCCCCGGCGCGCAACACCCGCCCGGCAAACGTCTCTTCATCATGGGCCGAGCAGACCAGGATTTTGACCGAGGGCCAGCGCGACTTCACATAGTCGATCAACTCGATGCCGTCTTCGCCGCCGAGGGTAATGTCGATGACGACAATGTCCGGCTGCCGTTGCTCCATCTGCTGGAGGGCTTCGCCCACGTCGGCGGCCTCGCCGCAGACTTCCAGATCGGACTCCTGTCCGATCGTCAACGCCAGCCCGCGACGCACGATCGGATGATCGTCCACCACAATCACTCGGCGTTTGCTCAACGCGCGCGGAGTCGAACTCATCGCCACCCACCTCCAGCGGGCAATCGACGATCCCTTGGTATGGGTAATATCAGGACCAGGACAGACGTCACGACGACGACCCCGAGGATGGCCAAGCTCAGGAGAAGCAGACCGTCCCAATTTACCAGGAGTTGTTTATAATGTCAACTATTTCAAGGACCTATTTGCCAAGTTTTTTTGGTTCGTGTCACCCCTTTGGCACTGGCCTCGTGCATTGGGGGCTGGGATTCGTGACGCGGCTACCCCCATCGGGTTGCGGAGAATCCTGAGGAAATTCCCAGCGATTTCCTGTCGTCAGTGCCCGGCGTTTGTGGATTTTCAAGGTTTCCTGGCGGACTATCATAGACGGGAGCCGGATCAAAAGTACCAGGAAGTCGGGCGGTGGTAAGTCTGGAGGGCAGGCGGTTCCTCTCGTCCGCACAGTTAGGGAGGTGGGTCATGTCGGTTGTCACTAGCGAGCAGTTCTCGACGGAGCAGCAAGAGCCAAGGGTCGAGCGAACCTGGCCGCCCTTGGAAGTGCGCGTGAACGCCTGCTTGCGGCGGACGCATTCCCAATATATTCGCCAGATCTCTTGCGAAGCCCATGAAGGGGTGGTCACGCTTCGCGGGTCGGTGCCGGCGCCTTATCTGAAGCAAATTGCCGAGGAATTGGCGCTCTCCGTGGAAGGCGTAGTGCTCGTTCGCAACGAGTTGGAGGTCGGTCGCTACGGATACGGTAGCGAGTGACCGCAATCGGCGCGCGCCAGCGGGGCAGTTACCGCTTCGAGGATAGTCCGTCCACAACCGACCGGGGCACCTCCAGCACGGTGCCGTGCCGCGCGGCCTTGGGGAAGTCGAGCCGGGACGTAATGTCTTCCCAGTCCTTCAGGTTCCGCGAGCGGACCGCGCCGTAGCAGCCCTTCGTATAGCAGTCGAAGTAGACGATGTACTGGTCGCCGATGCGAATGGCCGACGGGCCTTCCACCCAACTCGGCGTGAAAGGCGGCGAAACCTCGCCGAACGGCCCCTCCGGGCTGGTCCCCACTGCGATCCGCAGATTCTTCTTCACCGGCTTCAGGGTCTCGTCCTTGACGATCAAGTAATACTTCGCCCCCGCCTGGAGCATGGTGGCGTCGATGACGTTGAAACCGCCGTCAAAGAGCAGCCGCGTGGGCGTGAACGTCTTGAAGTCCTTGGTCGTCGTGGCGTACACGCGGTGATTGTACGGGCCGTCGCCGGTGCCGTCCGTCTTGGGGAAGCGGCCGGGAATGGTCGTGGACCAGAAGATCACGTACTGCTGCCGCTGCTGGTCATAGAGCACTTCCGGCGCCCAGCAGTTCATCGCCTGGGGCTCATGGGCCATGACGCCGATGGCCTGCTGGGGCGACCAATGGACGAGGTCTTTCGAGGAGGCATGGCCGATGGTCCGGCTGTCCCAACTATCGGTCCACACCAACTGGAAGGCGCCGTCGGGGGCTCGCAGCAGGCAGGGATCGCGCATCAGCTTCCTCTTGCCCACCTTCGGCGCCAGGAATCTCTTGTCGCCGCCGAGGGCTTGCCACTTGTAGCCGTCGGCGCTGCGTGCCAGGTGCAGGCCGTCTTCGCCGTTGTCGACGAAGTAGGAGAAGAGGAAGCAGTTTTCCGAGGATGCCGGGCCGGGCCGGGTCGCGGCCGGGTCCGCAGCCGGGTCGGTGGCCTTTGCCACGCTCATCCCCGCGGACAGCATCGCGGCGGCCGTCAGAATTACATAAACGCTCTTCACAACGCGTCTTCCCCCTCGGGGCACAGGTCATGGCGCCGTACGCCGTGCGATCACCCCCTGCAGCACCTCGGGGGAAAGTTCGCTAAGCGAATCAACCAGCAGGTCGGCATCGGCCAGCGCGGCGCGGGTGCGGCCGGTACTGACCAGGCCGACGCCGGCCATGCCCGCCGCCGCGGCCGCGGCAAGTCCCGCCGGCGCGTCCTCGATCACCACGCACCGCCGCGGCGGCGCCCCCAGACGTTGCGCCGCCAGTTGAAAGACCTGGGGGTCGGGTTTGCCGCGGGCAACATCCGCGCCGGTCACGACCGCGTCGAACAAATCGCGCAGATTCCTCCAGTCCAGCACCAGCTTGACGTTCTCCGGCGGCGCCGACGAGCCTACCGCCAAGCGAAAGCCCGCCGCGCGCAGGGATTCCAACAGCGGGATAGCGCCGGGCATGAGGGGGACCTCCTCGCGGATGACACGGCGAAAAGCGGCCTCTTTCTCCGCATCCATGGCGGTGATCCGGGCCTCGCCCAGCCGCCTTCCCCCCCAAAGCTTCGCGATCACCTCGCGGCTGGTCCGGCCGAAGGTCTGCGCAAAGTCTTCCTCGCTGAAGTCCAGTCCCTCTCCCCTGGCCAGTGCCAGCCAACTTCGATAGTGCGCCTGGTAGGTATCGACCAGCACGCCGTCCATGTCGAAGATCGCCGCCACAGCCTGGCTCATCTCTTCGAGCGTACCCGCGCCGGGCCGCCTCGTCAACGGGGCGAAGGCCTCGTTGGGGCGAGCGTTGGGGTCCCCGCCGGCCCGCGCGCCGTATCGGTCCCGCTGACGGCGGACACCACAAGCTTGCAAGTGGAGTCGAAATCAGGGCCGACGACCTTGACGCGCACGTTTTGCATGTTCGCGCCGGTGAAATGGCGGGTGTCCATGCGGACGTCGATCGTGGTGCTTTCGCCCGGCTGGAGGATGGGATTGGCGGCGGCGGCCGTCACGCAATCGCAACTGGCCTGCAGGTAGACAATCGCCACCGGCACCGCATGAACATTGGTGATCGGGAAGCGGTGAAGGAGTTGCGTCCCGTGCGGGATGGCGCCAAAATCCTTGGTCGCGCCGCCCAGGAACATCTTCTCGGCCGCGCCTGCTATTTCGGCCTTGGGACTGGCGGGGGCGGGCGAGGCCGGTCTTGTTCGCGGCTCGCTGGGCTGGACCGGCACGCGAGCGTCGCGCGAAACAAGGCGAGAACGGCCGTAATCGTCGTACCCGCCGGTGCGCGAGGCAAGGCCCGTCGCCAGCATTGCCGGCGCGGCGACAGCCGTCATGGCCAGGAAGGTGAGAACGACCATGGCCGGCGTCGCGATGCGCATTGTTTCCGCGTCTCTCTGGACCAACATCTGAGCTCGCTGTAAGGTTGCGACGGCCCCGCCTCTTCAGGTCACTGCAGCAGGGCATACGCCATATTGTTCATCAGCATGTTCTGGAGGTCTGTCGTCAACTGGGCGGCATTAGGTTCCTGGAGGAACAACCCGTTACCCTGAGGCAAGGCTTGCATTGCGTTGGTATCCGTCGCATTGTCGCTGCCATGGAAGTATAACAACGAGAAGACGGCAATCTGCTGGTTCTTCCAGGCATTACTGGCCTCGGTCGCCGTCAGGGTGTTGTCCGCGGTGTCGCTGAGTTTGGAGTTGACGCATCCGGAGCCGATATTCGCCGCGCCATCGCTGATAAAGATGATGGCTTTGCGCGTGCCCGAGGGGGGCTTATAGGTGGAGGCACTGAAGAGCGCTACGGCCTGCGCCATTCCTGCCGCCAGGTCCGAGCCGCTGCACGCCGGGCCCCCCGATGCGCAGTCCTTGATATTGTTGATGGCTGTTTGCAGGGTGGTGAAGTTCGTGCCGACGGGCTGCAAGGAAGCATTGATCCACCCCTGGCCGCCAAAGGTGACTATGCCCAAATTCGACGACGGCGAGTACTGGTTGAGGTCGGCCAATATGGTCTGCATGCCCGATACCGCCTGGGACAGGTCGGCATTAAAGGAAGAGGTGATGTCGCAGGCGATCACTATGTCCCAGCGCCCGCCGCCGGCGATCGCGGAGGAGGTTACGTTGACGGATTGAACGCCGAAAAGGTTTGCCAGGAACGTCGGGACCGCGTTGTTCCGTGCGGCGGTCAACGAGACAGTGGCCTGGCAAGCGTTCGCCTGGGCGGTGCCGCTGGCCGCGGTGAAGGTCCGCGTCGTCGGGTTCCAGGTGCCCAGCACGACGTCGGAGTTCTGCAAGGTGACCGCCTGCCCATTCGCCTTGTTCAGTTGCGCGCAGGCGATCGCCAGGCTCTGCACCTGCGAGGAGCTGACGGACAGCCCCCTGGCGCCGGCCAGCGCCGCCGCATCGGCGACGGCTTGTGTTTGCGTCTGGACCCGGCAGATGTTGCCGACGTCAACGGCAAATGCGACCATGCCCAGCAGGAAAATCATCAGGAAAGCCGAGAGAGGGGCGATGGCCCCGCGGCGAGAACCTCCCCGTCGATGTCGCCGAACCATAGACGTTACCCTCCTTCATGGGAACTGTAGACAGCGCACCTTTATCCTTGAAGCTCGTTGCGAATGCGCGCCAGGCGCCAGAAGCATCATTCGTGTATCATGACGACGCTGGCCGAGACCGTGGCGCCGTTGAACCACACCAGAAACCCGCTCCAACTGACGCTGGACCAGGGCACGCTGACCGCGACCGTGATTGCCGTGCCGGATCCGGGGGCGGGACTCGAGCCGAGATCGGGGGAGATGGAGTAGGAGTAGCCGCTGATGCCGGCTGCCGACAGGTAATTGGCGATCGTGGTTTGGACGTTTGCATCGGTGCTGCCGGGGAGTGTCGCTTGCCGTGCGCCCACGCGGGCGGCGTTGGTCATGATCTCTTGAACCATCATCATGCGCCCAAAATCGACGATGCCGATGATAAAGGCAAAAAAGATGGGCGCGACGAGCGCAAATTCAACCGCCGCCGATCCTCGGCGGGCCGAACGCTTGCAATGCAAAACCCGCGAAATGATCATCGAGTGTCTCCAGTTGCGGGATCCTTCCCTTTTCCCTGAATAGTTCCCGTTGCGGGAGAGTCTGCAGGTCTTGCCGCCCTCCGCAACCCATCGCGCCGTGCCGCGATGGGTTCCCGCACAACCATAGCATTTTGCCCCGCCCGCCACCGCCAAGATGCCCGCGGCCGCGCGGGCCCTCCACGGTTGCCGGCGCCGGTCCGCTGGCGCCGATTGTGCGGTTTTCGCCGCTTACTTCGCCGGGGCGGGTGTATGCGAGCCGGACTTCTGTGTCTTGCCGCTGCCGCTGCCGGCGGCGCTGCCGTTGCTGCCGCTATCTTTGTGGATGTCTTTCCCCAACCGGTGCTCGTCGTGCCGCAGTTCGTGGCGATCCGCCGACACCTGCTGCCGCTTGGCCTCCGTTCGGGCACGGTCCTGCTCATACTGCTTCCGGTCCTGCTGGAACTGCTGCATGTCCTTCTGCAACTGCGCCGTGTTGCCCGAGGCCATGTCGGCTTGAATCTGCTCCCAATCGCCCAGAAGCTTCTGGCGTGCCTGACGCTGCTGGTTCTCGTCGTTGCCCAGGGCCTGACGAGCCTGGGCGAGATTGCCTTCATCCTGTTGGACCTGTTGGTAAGCCTGCTGAACGGGGGAACCTGACGATCCCGAAGACGACGCCGAGCCGCTACTTGTCTGCTGAGTGCCATGGCCCTGCTGGCCGGGGCTCTGGCTGTCACCGCGGTCTCGGAGGTCTTGCCCCAACTGGCGCTCGTCGTGCCGCAGCTCGTGGCGATCCGCCGACAACTGCTGCCGTTGGGTGTCCGTTTGGGCGCGGTCCTGCTGGTACTGCTGCCGGTCCTGCTGGAACTGTTGCATGTCCTTCTGCACCTGGGCGGTGTTGCCCGAGGCCGCATCGGCCTGAATCTTCTGCCAATCGCTCTGGAGCTTTTGGCGGGCCTGCGCCTGCTGGTTGTAGTCGTTGTCCAGGGCCTGACGAGCCTGGGCAAGATCGCCTCGATCCTGTTGCACCTGTTGGTAAGCCTGGTGAACGGCAGAACCCGGCGATTTCGAAGACGACGCTGACCCGCTGCTTGCCTGCTGAGTGCCATGCCCCTGCTGGCCGGGGCCCTCTTCATGCAACTTCGCCTTGTCGTTGTGCACGGCTTGACGATCGTGGTGCAGATTGTGGTGATGGTGCTTGACGGGATGGGACCCCTCGTGCTCGGCCTGGGCATATCCCGTGAACCCGATCAGTCCCGCGACTGCCAGCGCCATCACTGCATGCTTCATCATTGCCCGCTCCTTAGAAAAGAGGTGTACGCGGCCGGTGAACCGCTGTCATCTGACCAGAGACCAAGGACCGTAGAAATAAGGCTTGGCAGCCACCGATCTGCTGCCGGGAAGTCGAAGATAAGAAGATGTTTCCCTATCGAAACTCTAGTTCTAGTTCCCACCAGCGGAAGGAATGCCGGTGGTCATAAAACTGCAAAGACCGGGAATCGGCATCGCTAGAAACGGCACGACCGGTACAACGGCGCCGCCGGCCAAGGCTCCTGGACGTCGTGACCGGCCTTGTTCGTCACCAAAAATCCCTTTTGCGGTCAGGCGTGTCTGGCCGTTGTGGCCGTGCAGGCGATGCCTTATGGCTATGGCAGGCGTTCTCCCCGCGCCGCTTCCAGCAACAAGTACCACTCTTCCCGAGAAAGATCCATCGTGTCGGCGCCGATGGCCTCGTGGATGTGTGCCGGTTCGGTTGAGCCGACAATGGGGACGATCCGACTCGGATGCTTCAGGAGCCAAGCCAGCGCCACAACTGTCCGGCTCACGCCACGCGCCTGTGCGATCTCGTCCAATGCCGATACCACCGCCTCGGTCCGGTAAGCTTGCTGGAGCGGCAGCAGACGGCGTGCGCCGTCGCCGAGCAAACCGCCGGCCAGCGGGCTCCAGGCCAGCGGCGTCATGCCTTCCGCCCGGCACTGATCGAGCGTGCCATCGTCGAGACTGCTTCGGTTGGCCAGGCTGATCTCGACCTGATGCACCGCCAGCCGCAGGGGACAGGTCTTCTGCAAGGCCGCCACCTGGGAGGGGCGAAAATTGCTCACCCCGAACTCGCGCACTTTGCCTGCCTGCTTCAAAGTGCAGAACGCCTCGGCGATTTCCTCGGGGCACATCAGATAGTCGGGACGATGGAGTTGGTAGAGGTCGATGCGCTCCACGCCCAGACGCTTCAGGGAGCCTTCACAGCAGTGAACGATGTGCTTGGCAGAGAGGTCGTAACGATAGGGCGCGCCGACGACAGGATCGCCACACGGGCGAATACCGCACTTGCTTGCCAGGAGCACCCGGTCGCGCATCCCGGAAACCTCCGTGAGCACCCGGCCGAAGATGGTCTCTGCCCGGCCTTGACCATAGATGTCCGCGTGATCGAACAGGATGTAACCGGCTTCGTAGGCCGCGAGAAGGGCCCTGCGGCCGCGAGTCTCGTGCTCGGCGCCGGCTTCCTTGCCGGCAATCCGCCAGCAACCGTATGCCAGCCGGCTGCTCACCAAGGAACTGTTGCCTAGAGGGATGGTTCTCATGCTCGAATTCACCACGGATACGCCAGTAGGTCTTAAGGGCGCACGGGCTTGATGCTGTTCGACTCTCGCCAACCGAGCAACTCGAGCAGGCGATTGCGGCTGCTGCCGAAACAACAGCCCGCCATATTACCGTGGAAAAGATCCAGAGCCTGCGGCGCAAGCCCGTTGCGAAAACGGTGAGGCTTTGCGGCGGCGGACCGCCGCTCCACGAGCGCGTGCACTACGCACCCTGGCAACCTGGGTTCCAAAACGTATAGCAATGCTGGCACAAGGGAGGAAACTGTTTTGCCGCGAGCTGCTCCCGGAAGGAATGGTACTTGGCTCCCTTCCAGATCTCGGTGAAAGTGCTTTGCTCAAGGTTGCCCACCGCGTAATCCACTTCGTGGGCGGTGGAGTCCGACGATTGGAGCGCCAGGCAGCAAGGAAGCACATGAAGCCTGCTGCTCACGTAGGCATAGCGCCAGGGAAGGGTGCAGGAGCCGTCGGGTTGGCACGACGCGTCCCGCGAAGCGCAGTACTTACCGCCGATGGTGGTCAACAAGAACGGAGGCCCCTCGCTCCTGATCCTCTGGGTGTCATGGATGAATTGGCTGATCGTTTCCGGTTTATGCTCGTAGTCGTCGGCTGTATAACACAGCGCCACGTGGAACCTGGAAATGCGCCAGTCCTTGATCAACTGGTAGATCTTGTAGGTCTCGCCCGCGTTGCGGTCGACGATGAGGGTGCTGATCGAGACATACTTCTTCCCGCCGTTGCGGGCGTCGTAGTCGAGGAATCGTTGAAGATTCTCGCGCACCGTATCGAAGTTGGCTCCCGGCCGCACCGCCTCGAAGGTCTCCTTGTCGGCAGCATCGATGGAGCAGATCACTTTGTCGACGAGGGGATACAACTCCTCGACGGCTTTGCGCTTCATCAACATGAAGTTGCTGGCGATGGTGGTGTGGAAACCCGGGCTCCGCTTGGCATACGCCAGCAGTCCGACGAGTTGCGGGTTGAGCAGGGGCTCCCCGATGCCGGAGAAGATGATCTCCGTGGTGTGTCCCCTGAGTTCGTCCAGCAGGGTTTTCACCCTCTCGAAAGGAATGTCAGCCAGGTTCCCCGTGCGGTGCCGGTGGGCACACCCGAGACACTTCAAGTTGCACCGCGAGGTCGGCTCAATCTGCACCACGAGAGGGAGAGGTATGGCCGAAGTCGAGCTTCCCGTCCCGTTGCCAGGATCGGTCTGTGAACTGGCAGTCATTGATCACCTTTCCTCTGTTGAGGCAGTCTTCCGCCGGAAGTGAGACCGGCGTCGCCACGAAAAGATTCACCCGACATTTCCCATTTGCCGTGAGCCTGAAACCGATCCAGGCTCGTTTACCATTCCATCTTACCAAGGCTTCCCCACCTGCGTCTATCGCCTATGCGGAGTTTCGGTGCCCGGCAGCCATTGTGACTCGCCTCGAAATGGACCCACAAGTCCATGTTTGCAAAGGTTTCCTGGACCAGGGCAGTCGAGGCCAACACCCGCTTGACCGGCACAGTCGTCCTAAGTCGTTCTTTTGTAGGTACTTACAGGTATTGCCTCCTGATTCGAACACGAAGAATCTTCGGCTCCGGAGGATTTCAGGTGCAGAATCCCAAGCTGTTAAACGGCGAAGATTTTGATACCAACCACTTGCAGTTGCACGGACTCTAGCGATAATAGGGCGTATAGGGCACTTGCGTGATTTATATGCGTTAAGGTGGTTTATGCTCACCCATAAACAGCCCAGTTGATCTTTACGTAGCCGACCAAACTTACCGCTAAGGCCGAGGTTGTCGTTCACATACTCGCTTTTCCGTCCCCTAATCAAGATCAGGAGTCAGCTTCCCATCTTCCGCCATCGAGTCCATTGTGACGCAATCGCCCTGCCTTTGGTGGTACGCGTGACCGGTACCCTGAAGCCGTGGCGGTGAAAGGAAAGGAAGGGATATTACGTCACAATCGCCGGGCAGCGACAACGCCTCGTCATGCTGCTGGTCGCGAAGGGACGACCGCTAGGTAATTCGCTTGGTTTCAGCGTCCCTATGGGACGCGTGTCAACGCCGATTCAGCTTTGGATCGCTGGGCTACTGTCAAATGCCCCTCCGGGGCAGATTGCGACCTATGACTGCCGACCCACCCGCTGCCTTGCCGCTGGCGAGCCTACCGCCGGCCGCGGTCCAACGCGGCCAGCGCCAGGCCCGGCCTACGGTCTCGCTCCGCCGCAATTCCGCGTGGATGTTGGCGGGCAACATGGTGTTTTACGGCTGCCAGTTCGGGATGGTGGTCGTTTTGGCCCGCGTCGGCACGCCGGCCATGGTCGGCCAGTTTGTGCTCGCTCTGGCGGTGACCGCGCCCGTGATGGCCTTCTTCATGCTCCAGCTTCGCACCGTGCAGGCCACCGACGCGCGGCGCGACTACCGGTTCGGCGACTACCTGGCCCTGCGGCTGGCCACCACGGCCGTGGCGTTGGCCATCATCGTGAGCGTTGCCCTGGCGTTCGGCTTTCGGCGCGAGACGGCGCTGGTAATCATCGCGGCAGCGATCCTGGCGGCCGTCGATTCCATGAGCGACGTTGTCTATGGCCTCTTGCAGCAGCACGAACGTCTGGACCGGATGGCACAGTCGATGATCCTTCGGGGGCTCCTCGCCCTGGCCACCCTGACCGCGGTCGTGCTTCTCACCAGGCGGTTGTTCTACGGGATCCTGGCCGTCGCCGTGGTGCGGGGGCTGGTTTTTCTGACCTGGGACCTGCACAACACGACGGCTGCCCTGCACGAAGACAAAGTGTCAGAAACCTTGTGTCCGATAGGAACCTCTCGTGCAGGCGACTCTTCCAGCGCCTCGCAAAGAAGGTTCCGGACACGTTCCACGCGTCTCTTGTCGCTGGCATGGCTGTCGCTGCCGCTGGGGCTGGTGATGATGCTGTTGGTGCTGAGCAACTACATTCCGCGCTATTTCGTCGCTAATTTTAGCGGCGAGGCGGCGCTGGGCATCTTCGGGGCGATCGGCTACTTGAGCATTGCGGGCACGATGGCCGTCGGCGCGTTGGGCGAGTCGGCCGTGCCGCGGCTGGCCCGCTGCTACGCCCAGGGCCAGACCGCCGCGTTTGCGCTGCTGCTGCTGAAACTGGCGGCGATCGGCGGGGCGATCGGAGCGGCGGGCATCGCGATTGCCCTGGTGGCCGGGCCGCAGATCCTCATGCTGTACGGGCCGGCGTACGCCGCGCACGGCAACCTGCTGGTGTGGATGATGGTCGCCAGCGCGATCGGCTACATCACCTCGTTTTCCGGCTACGGCATCACCTCCGCCCGCTACTTCTTCGTGCAAATCCCGCTCTTCGCCCTGGGCGCTGCGACGACGGCGGCCGCCTGCTGGTGGCTGGTTCCCCGCATCGGACTGCAGGGCGCAGCCCTGTCGCTGGCGATCTCCGCCCTGGTCCAACTCGTCGGCGCAGGACTCGTTCTTTCGCACGCCATGCGAAGCCAGTCGCGAAGGAGCCCCGACGAAGCGATGAGCATCCGCCTCAATTTCCCGGAGCAAGGCTGATGGTAGCGACTTCAGCGATCCGCGTGTTGCACGTGCTCGGCGGGCTGGACCGCGGCGGGGTGGAGACGTGGCTCTTGCACGTGCTGCGGCACATGGATCGCCAGGCGTTTCACATGGACTTCCTCGTCCACCAGGCGGGGCCGGGCGCTTACGACGATGAGGTCCGTACGCTGGGAAGCCGGATCTATCCCTGTTCGCAACCCCATCGGCCGCGACAGTACGCCCGCAAGTTCAAAGCGATCTTGCGCGAGCACGGGCCGTTCGATATTGTCCATAGCCACGTCCATCACTATAGCGGCTACGTGCTGCGGCTGGCGCATCAGGCGGGCGTGCCGATGCAGATTGCGCACAGCCATAATGACACGTCGCCGCTGGACGTCGAGGCCGGACTGCTTCGCCGGGGATACCTGGCGCTAATGCGCCGCTGGATCCGCCGCTACGCGACGCACGGTCTGGCGGCAAGCCGGAAGGCCGCTGTCTCGCTGTTCGGACCGCGATGGGCGGCCGATCCCCGCTGGCAAGTGCTGTATTACGGCTTGGATTTGGCCCCTTTTCAGGATGCCGTCGACCGGGCGGCCGTCCGCGCGGAGTTGGGGATTTCCCCCAGTGCCTTGGTCATCGGGCACGTCGGCCGCTTCGATCGGCAGAAGAACCATGCCTTCCTGGTGGATATCTTCGCCGAGGTGGTCCGGCGGAATGCCGATTCAATCCTGCTGCTGGTGGGCGAAGGGGATCTCCGACCGGCTATCGAAGAGATGCTCTCGCGCCGAGGCCTCACGAGTCGCGTCCGCTTCACCGGGTCACGTCCGGACGTGCCGCGGTTGATGTTGGGCGCCATGGACGCGTTTGTATTTCCGTCGTGGTTCGAGGGGCTAGGACTGGTCCTGGTGGAGGCCCAGGCCGCCGGGCTCCCCTCTGTCGTTTCCGACGTCATTCCCGAGGAAGCGATCCTCGTGGAGCCGCTGGTCCGCAGGGTTTCTCTAGCGCAGACATCCTCGGCCTGGGCCGAAGAGGTGCTGGCCTTGCAAGGCGCCGGGCCGTCGGTGCCGGCGGCGCAGGCCCGCGTTCGCATCGAGCATTCGCCCGTGAACATCCGGGCGAGCATACATCATCTGGAGTCGGTCTACCATGGGGTCGGCTTGCGACACCGTGCTGAGTGAAAACCGCGATGGTTCGGCTGTCAAGGAAATAGGCAGCGGGGCGATCGCGTGCTGTGTTTCGACGGCGCTGGTGATGGCGTTCGTCGCCGCCTCGGATCGGTGTTTGGATTGGTTCTTGCTGCCGGTATGGTGCTGCGGTGTGTTGATCGGCACGGACGCCGTCGATTGGATTCGTGGGCGGGTGTCCCTCTTCGATCCCATCGGCATTCTCGGCCTGCTGGGAGTCCACTTCTTCTTTCTCGCCCCGCTGTTGCACGTCGCGTGGGGTTTCTGGATGGTTGACGCCGTCCCATCGCCGGGGTGGCACTACTGGCTCGCCGGCATGGCGCTGGTGAACCTCCTCGGCCTGCTGGCATACCGGCTCGGCAGGCGTTTCGCCGCGCGCGGGCCGGGCGTCGAATCCCCGGACCGCATTTGGACGATCGATCCGGGCAGATTCTGGCCCGCCGTGATCCTCGCGCTAGCCGTCATGGCGCTGTTGCAGGTTTGGGTCTATGCGCGTTTCGGCGGGATCGGGGGCATGATCGCCGCGGCCACGGACCCGGACCGGCTCAAGTATCAACCGCTGCGGGGCTGGGGAGCCGTGTTGATGGTCTCCGAGGGTTTCCCGATCCTGGCCATCATGGCGTTGGCCGTCTTCGCGCGGCGGCGGGCGTGGCTGCGGTCGCCTGGGGCGGTGGTTCTGTCGCTGGTAGGGTTCCTGGCGCTGGCGATGTTCTTCGGCGGCCTTCACGGCAGCCGCAGCAACACGGTTTGGACCCTGTTCTGGGCGGTCGGCATCATCCACTTCTGGGTGCGGCCGTTTAACAAGAAATGGTTGATCTGCGGCGGGGTGTTCGTCCTGATGTTCATGTATTTGTACGGCTTCTTCAAGAGCGCCGGCCTGGAGGCTTTTAGCCAGTTGACCTCCCCGGAAGCCCGGGCCGCCATGGAAACAAAAACGGGCCGGAGCGGACCGGCGCTGCTGTTGGGCGATCTGGGCAGGAGCGACGTTCAGGCTTACCTGTTGTACCGGACTTGGGCTGCCCAGAGCGATTATCGCCTGGCATGGGGCCGCACGTATCTCGGGGACGTCGCGATCTTTGTCCCCCGCGCCCTCTGGCCGGCGCGGCCCCCCACCAAGGTCCGCGAAGGAACCGAAGCAATGGACGGGGTGGGCTCCTATCGGGAGGACGTGTGGGAGTCTTCCCAGGTGTACGGGCTGGCGGGCGAAGCCATGCTGAATTTCGGTCCCCTCGCCGTGCCCGTGGCTTTCTTCGGACTCGGTTTGCTCGTCGCTCGGCTGCGCTGGCTGCTCATCAGGCTCAGGCCGTTCGACAGCCGGCTTCTCCTCTTTCCCTTCCTGGTCAACCTGACCTTCATCGTCCTCGTTGGGGATCTGGATAACATCCTCTACGATACTAGCAAACATCTCCTCATGCCGTTGCTGCTCATCGGCGCATGCTCCTCAAGGCGTTGCCTCGGGGCCGAGCCGTTGAAAGACGCAGCCGAGACGTGGCCGGACAATGCGGCCCTAGAAGGGAGCGAGGCCCTGGCATGAGACTCTGCGTCGTACTTGAGCAGCGGTTCTTTGGGACCAGCGACGGGGCGGTCTGGACCGATGGTCCCTGCCCCTGTTCTTTCTGGTCGCGGTACCGCGCTGTTTTCGACGAGGTCCGGGTGATCGCCCGCGTGAAGCCGGTCGTCGCTGCGCTGCGGGACTGGGTGCGTGCCGACGGAGAGGGCGTTGTCTTTGCCCCGGTGCCCCATTACCTCGGCCCGTGGGAGTATCTGCGCAAATCCCGCGCCGTGGGGCGCGCCGTCCGCCAGGCCGTCGGTCCCGAAGACGCGGTAATCTTGCGCGTTTCCTCGAACCTCGCCGGGCTGCTCTTCCCCGCGTTGCGACGCACGGGGCATCCCTATGCCGTGGAGGTCCTGGCCGATCCCTACGACGTGTTTGCCCCCAGGGCCGTGCGGCATCCCTTGCGGCCCTGGTTCCGCGCGATGTTCGCGCGGGCCCTGCGGGCACATTGCCGGCACGCCTGCGCCGCGGCCTACGTGACGGCCGAGACGCTGCAACGCCGCTATCCAGCCGGTCCCGGCACCTACTGCGTCCACTATTCCGACGTCCAGATCGACGGGCAGATCGCCCAGCACCCGCGCGGGGCGGTCGCCTCGTCGCCCTGCCGGCTGGTCCTGGTCGGCACGCTGGCACAGTTGTACAAGGCGCCGGAGGTCCTCATCGATGCCGTCGCTCACTGCGCCCGCGGCGGGCTCGATCTGCGGCTGACCTTCGTGGGAGACGGGAAATATCGGGCTGAGCTCGAGGCGCGGGCGGCGCGGCTGGGACTGGGCGATCGCGTCTGTTTCCGCGGCCAGCTCCCGGCCGGGAAAGCCATCCGCGAGGAGCTGGACCGTGCGGATCTGTTCGTGCTCCCGTCGCGCCAGGAGGGGTTGCCCAGGGCGATGATCGAGGCTATGGCCCGCGGCTTGCCTTGCATCGGCTCGACCGTGGGCGGGATTCCCGAGTTGCTCCCGCCGGAGGACATGGTCCGCCCGGACGATGCGCCGGCCTTGGCGGCGAAGATCCGCGAGGTCGTCACCGACCCGCAGCGGATGGCGCGGATGTCGGCCCGGAATCTTGACGAGGCACAGCAGTATCGCGAGGAACTGCTGGAAGGGCGG
Source organism: Thermoguttaceae bacterium (assembly GCA_052139835.1). GTDB lineage: Bacteria > Planctomycetota > Planctomycetia > Pirellulales > Thermoguttaceae > JBKQVT01. The sequence goes on along the minus strand of JBKQVT010000089.1, from coordinate 26,908 downwards.
CGAACCGCCTTCTATCGCTGCGTCCGGCAGCGGACCGAGGGGTGGCTGGCGAGTTGTTGCAGCAACGAAGCGAGGGTCGGCCCGTGAAAGTCATTCTCGTGTGCAATCGCGACCAGGGCCTGTGGCGCTTCCGCCGCGGCTTGATGGAGGCGCTGCTGCGCCGTGGCATGGCCGTGGTTGCCGTGACCCCTGCGGGCCCGTGCGTCGACGAGATTGTCCGGCTCGGCGTGCGGCACATTCCCATCACCCTGAGCGAATTCGTAGCCCCCCGCGCCGATCTGGCGCTGTGCCGCGACCTGTATCGGATCTTCCGCGCGGAAAGGCCGGACGTCGTCCACAACATGACGGTCAAGCCGAACGTGTACGGCAGCCTGGCGGCTCGCTTGGCCGGCGTGCCCAGGATCGTGAGCCTGGTGTGCGGCGCGGGCTACGGCTTTTCCGAGGGCGGAGGCTGGAAGCGCGCTGCCGTGCGCTTTCTGGTGCGGCGTCTGTACCAGTTCAGCGGGCGGCTGAATACTTGCATGTACTTCCTCAACCGCGACGATCTCGATCTCTTCGTGCGATCCAGAATCGTCACGCCCGGCCGTGCCGTACTTGTTCGCAGCGAGGGGATCAATTTGGAGGAGTTCTCCAATGCGCGCGTCCCGTTGGATGCGGTGAAGCGGCTCCGCGCCGAGCTGGGTATCGCGGAGCCCACGCAGGTCGTGCTGATGGTCGTCGCGCGGGCCATCTGGAGCAAGGGAGTCCGGGAATTCGTCGAGGCCAGCACCTTGGCGGAGGCGTGGAATCTCCCGGCGAAGTTCGTGCTGGTCGGGCCGCTGGAACCCGACAGCCCCGATGCGGTCTCGGAGGAGTATCTGCGCAGCGCCCGCTCACCGCGATTCCTTCATCTCGGCGCGCGCGACGACATTCTGGAACTCCTGGCCCTGTCCAGCGTCGTCGTGCTGCCGTCGTATTACCGGGAGGGAGTGCCGCGCGTCCTGCTGGAAGCGCTGGCCCTGGAGAAACCGGTGGTGACAACCGACAGCGTCGGTTGCCGCGAGGTTGTCGACCATGGCAAGAATGGCTTCCTCGTGCCCGTCAAGGATCCCGCGTCGCTGGCGTCGGCCATTCGCGCGTTGCTTGACGACCGGGAACTCCAGGCCAGGTTCGGCCGCCATTCTTACCGGAAGGCGTGTGACGAATTCAACGAAACCAAGATTACCCGGAAGATACTCACCGACGTGTACGACCTTACTGCCTGAGAGCGAAAGTGCAAACCCAATTCATATCCACGGAAAGTCGCCTGTGGCAGGACTGCCTCGCGGGGATGCCGCACGACTTCTACCACCTGCCCGGCTACCTGCGGCTTAGCGCAGAGAACGAGGGCGGCTCGGCGCAAGCCTTCGTGGCCGACGACGGCCAGCATCGACTCTTCGTGCCGCTGATCGTGCGGCCGATCGATCTCAACGGTGCGGCCGGCGGCACGTTGTGCGATGCCACCAGCCCCTACGGCTACCCGTCGCCGCTGCTGGCCGGCGGCCGTAGCGAGGAGGAGCGCACGGCCTTTCTCGACCGCGCCCTGGAGTCGCTGCTGGCGGCCTTGCAGGAGCGCCGCGTCGTCAGCCTGTACTTGAGGCTGCATCCGCTGCTGCCGCTGCCGCAGGAGCCGTTTCGCCGCCAAGGGACGCTGGTCCGCCACGGCGAGACGGTTTTCGTCGATTTGACCCAGTCCGAGGAGGAGTGGTGGCGCCAGACCCGCTCGCAGTACAGGAGATATATCAACCACACCAAGCAATTGGGGTATGTGGCCGAGATCGATCAGCACTGGAGCCGCTTCGACGAGTTCTTCGACCTCTACACGGAAACCATGCACCGGGTCAACGCGGACCCGTACTACTTCTTCTCCCGCGGCTACTTCCACCAGTTGAGAGATGCCTTGGGGGACAGGCTCCACCTCTGCATTGTGCGGTTCGGCGAGTCGCTGGCGTGCGCGGGTACGTTCTCCGAGGTGTGCGGGATCGTTCAAGCCCACCTCGGGGGGCGCCGCGAGGAGAAGCCTACCGTTGCGCCCACGAAGCTGATGATGCACTTCATTCGCTGCTGGGCGAAGGAGCGGGGGAATCGGGTCTTTCATTTGGGTGGGGGGCTGGGCGCCAAGAACGATTCCCTTTTCTTTTACAAGTGCGGCTTCTCCAGCCTGCGGGGCGAGTTCCTCACCTGGCGCGCGGTTTTGCGCGCCGACACGTATCAGGCCTTGGTTGCCCAGTGGCCGCGGATCACCGGGGTCCAGACCGAGTTTGCCGACGATTTCTTTCCCGCCTACCGGTGGCCCTTGCGCCGAACCCAAGCGGTGTAATTCTTCATGGAGATAGGACGGAGGTTTCCCATTGCACGCTTTGAAACGAGGTCTGGACCTGGCGGTGGCCGGGGTGGCAATGGTGCTGTTGCTGCCGCTGCTGGGCGGCATCGCGCTGGCCATCCGGCTGACCATGGGCCGCCCCATCCTCTTCCGGCAGCGGCGGCCCGGACTGCACGGCCGGCCCTTCGAGATCCTCAAGTTCCGCACGATGCTCGACCTCCGGGACGGCCAGGGGCGGGTGCTCTCCGACGTCCAACGCCTGACGCGGTTGGGCCGACTGCTGCGCCACAGCAGCCTGGACGAGTTGCCGGCACTGCTGAACTTGCTGCGGGGCGAGATGAGCCTGGTCGGCCCGCGGCCACTGTTGATGCAGTACCTCGACCGCTACAGCCCGGAGCAGGCCCGGCGGCACGACGTTCCCCCCGGCATCACCGGCTGGGCCCAGATCAATGGGCGAAACGCCATCTCCTGGGAGGAAAAGTTCCAACTCGACCTGTGGTACATCGATCACTGGAGCCTGTGGCTGGACATCCGCATCCTCTGGCTGACCATCTGGCGGGTCATGCGGCGGGACGGGATCAATTCGGCCGAGGACGTGACCATGCTGGAGTTTATGGGATCGGAAAAAAAGTAAGGTTCCATGGCTAAACGCAGCGCTGAAAAAATGAGGGTGGCCGTCCTCGGCGGCAGCGGCCACGGCGCCGTCATCGCCGACGCGATCGAGAAAGCCGGCGCGCTGAACCTGCTGGGCTTCCTCGACGGCAGGCTCGTGGTCGGCGAGAAGGTCTCCGGGTGCGAAGTTCTCGGCCACATCGAGGACATTCCCACCCTGATGCGCCGGCAGAATCTGGGCGGAGTGGTGGTCGGCATCGGCGACAACTGGATCCGGGCGAGGTTGGTCGCGGCCGTCCGGGCCGTGGCCCCGCAGGTCCGCTTCCCCAACGTCTTCCACCCCTCGGCAGTGGTGGCCGGCCGGGTCGCGTGGGGCGAGGGCAACGTGGTGCTGGCCGGCTGCGTCGTGAATTGCGGCTCGACGGTGGGCGACTTCTGCATCCTCAACACGGGCTGCTCGATCGACCACGATTGCCGGCTGGGCGATTACGTGAGCGTGGCCCCGCAGGCCTGCGCGGGAGGAAACGTCGAAATCGGCGATTACTCGGCCCTTTGCCTGGGCGCCCGCGTCATCCACCAGATTCGCATCGGCGCGCATAGCGTGATCGGGGCCGGTTCGACGGTCATGGACCACGTTCCCTCCCGCGTCACGGCCTACGGAACCCCGGCCCGCATCATCCGGCCGCGAGAGATCGGCGACGTCTACCTCGCCACGGCCGCCGAGGAAATGTTACCGGGCGTGCCATGAAAACCAGGGACTACGACAACCAGGAAGAATTCGGAGGGCGATCATCATGAATCACCATCGGCCGACGGAGCAAGCACGGATTTTCGTCTCACCGCCTCACATGTCGACGCAGGAGCCGGAGCTGCTGCTGGAGGCGTTCGACTCGAACTGGATCGCGCCCATGGGGCCGCACGTCGAGGCCTTCGAGCGGGAATTCGCCGAGAAGATCGGCGTCGAGCACGCCGTCGCGCTCTCCAGCGGCACGGCCGCCCTGCACCTGGCGATGCTGCTGCTGGACCTCGAGCCGGGCGACGAGGTGGCCACGTCGACGCTCACGTTCGTGGCCACGGCCAACGCCATCCGCTACGTCGGCGCCAGGCCGGTGTTCATCGACAGTGAGATGAGCAGTTGGAACCTCGATCCCGACCTGCTGGCCGAGGAGTTGGAAGAAGCCGCCCGGCGCGGGCGGCCGATCAAGGCCGTGCTGGCCGTCGACGTCCTGGGCCAATGTGCCGATTACCAGCCCATCCGCGCCTTGTGCCGCTGGCACGGCATCCCGCTGGTCGAGGACGCGGCCGAGGCCTTGGGGGCAACGTACTGCGGGCAAATGGCGGGCACGTTCGGGCAGATCGGCTGCTTCTCCTTCAACGGCAACAAGATCATCACCACCAGCTCGGGCGGGATGCTGGTCACTTCGTCGCGGGCATGGGCCGACCGGGCCCGCTTCTTGGCCAGGCAGGCCCGCAGCCCCGTGCCGCACTACGAGCATACCGAGATCGGCTACAACTATGGCTTGAGCAACCTGCTGGCGGCGGTGGGCCGGGGACAACTCCGCGTGCTGGACGAGCGCATCCGGCAGCGGCGCCGCAATTTCCGCTTCTACCGCCGGGCGCTGGGGGGCCTGCCGGGGATCGCCTTCATGCCCGAGCTGCCCCAGGGACGATCGACCCGCTGGCTCACTTGCATCACGGTCGATCCCGAGCAATTCGGCGCCACGCGTGAAGACATCCGCCTGGCCCTGGAGCGGGAAAACATCGAGTCGCGCCCCGTCTGGAAGCCGATGCACCTGCAACCGGTCTTCGCCGGCTACCGCAGCCGCGGCGGCGACGTCGCCCGCCGGCTCTTCGAGCAGGGCCTCTGCCTGCCCAGCGGATCCAACCTGGACGGCGACGACCTGGTGCGAATTGTCCAGACCATCCGCGCGGCCGGCAAGCACCGACCGCTCACGGCGCCCCACGGGTCCGCAATCTCCATCGCCCCACGACAACACGTTTCCTCCGCCAACGGCAAGCGAAGACGCGACCGCAGCGCTGAGCTCGGATGACGATCACCGTACATGCGTTACCAACATCCTGCATTGCTGAATCTTTTCTTTGAGGTCATCGCACGATTATGAACACTCCTCGCTCGTGGACCATTCGGGATTACTTCCAGGCCGCCGGCCGCTTCAAGGGGAGGGCAATGGCCTTCTTCGCGCTGACGATGCTGCTGGCCATGCTCTACCTGTTGTTCGTGCCGCGGCGGTACGAGTCGGAATCGAAGCTCTTCGTCCGCGTCGGCCGCGAAAACGCGGCCCTCGACCCCACGCTCACCAAGGGCGAGACGATGGCGGTCAGCGCCTCCCGCGAAGAGGAGATGAACTCCATCGTCGAGCATCTCCGCAGCCGCTACATCCTCGAGCGGACGCTGGCCCGGCTCGACCCGCAGGCCGCCGAGGCCGATCCCGTAACGCGGGAGAAGGCCCTCATCGCGCTGGGCGACGCGCTCTCGGTTACGTCGCCCCGCGCCACGACGGTCGTCACCGTGCAAGGCCGGGCGGGTAGCCCCGAGCAGGCGCAGAAAATCGTGGCCACCATGGTCGAGGTGTACCTGGAAGAACACATGCGGACTTGCCGGTCGCCGGCGTCGTACGCGTTCTTCTCCGAGCAGTGCAAGCATCTGGACGAGCAGTTGGAGACTGCACAGGGCGCGCTGCGCGACGCCAAGAACAAGATCGGCATCGCCTCGATCGAAGGCCGGCGTACCGCGCTCGAAGGCCAGATCAACGCCGTCGAAACGAAAATCCACGAAGTCGGCGCCGCGCTGGCCGCCGCCGAGGCCAAGACCAAGGCGCTCAATGCGGCGATTCAGTCGCTGCCGGCGCCGCTGCTGAAACAAATGGTGGGCGGCGTTCCCAACGACGGGCTGGCCGCGATGCGCGATCGGCTGTTCCAACTTCAAATGCACGAAGACGAGGTCCGCTCGAAGCTCTCCCGGTCGCACCCCGTCGCGGCGGCTGTGCACGAAGAGGTCCAGGAGGTCACCGGCGCGCTCAGTCGCGAGGAGCCCGAGCGGCCGTACCTGATCACGGCGATCTCCGCCCAGGACACCGCCAACCAGGCGTCGCTGGCCGCCGAGAAGCAATGCCTGCTGAGCCAGCTTGGCCTTTTGCAGAAGAGCCTGGCGACGCTCAACAGCGACGAGGTCCGCATCGACAAGTTGGCGCGGAACGTCCTGCAGATCCAAACCCAGTATCTCGCCTATGCCGAGAACAAGGAGGCGGCCCGCATGGACCAGGCGTTGCGGATCGAGCGGATTTCCAACGTCAGCATTATCCAGCCCGCCACGCTGGTCGCCTTGCCGGTGAGCCCGCGGAAGGCCCTCACCTTGTTCCTGGCGATGCTCGGCGGGGCGCTGGGCGGAGTCGTCGTCGTCCTCCTCTCCGAGCAATGGGATCAAGGCGCGGCAGCCGGCCCGGCCCGCTCGCGCCTACGGCAAGCAGCCCGAGCCGATCTCGATCCCCTGCCCGCGCGAGTTTAAGCCGGCCCGCCAGCACCCTCTGGCGGTTCCGCGCGAAAGGTGCGCTGCGGGCACCTGATGTCGTCCGACATGAAGAACTGCGTGCCCGCGTCCTGCGGCCCCGCCGGCCGCGTATCATGGTTCATCGCAATAGGGGCTCCAGCCCGCAAAAGGGCTTCCTCTCCATCGCCTTTCCACTGATCCGGGCTGGGGGCGGGGGGATTCAAAGCGGATCGGCCAAAGGCTATCATGGAGGGAGAATTACGGAGGCTGGACTAAAGGGGGTGACTTATGGAAACAGTGACACGTTGGTATCACTTCATCGCCTGGTTCTTCGGCGGGGCTTTCCTCGCCAACACGGTTCCACATCTGGTCAGCGGCATTTCAGGAAGCCCGTTCCAAAGCCCGTTCGCATCGCCACCTGGCGAAGGCTTGTCATCTTCGCTGGTCAACGTCCTCTGGGGACTGTTCAACTTGGCCGTGGGTTACGTGCTGGTGGCCCGAGTTGGTCGGTTCGATCTGCGGAAGACGGGGCATGTGGCTGTTCTGGGGCTTGGGATACTGGTCATGGCACTCATGCTGGCACGGGCATTCGGGAGGTTTCACGGAGGCATCCTCTGAAGCGGGCTGGATCATGGGGAAAGCAAAAGGGGCTGGCATGGGCATGGGTCGCATTCCGTGGCGGGGCTTGCTCCTGGTCTGGAATTGTGTCGGGGCGTGCTTGGCCCTTTACGTTATCTTGGAAATAGGTCTTGAACACTCCAGAATTACTCTTCCCGAGCCGCCGGACTGGTGTAACCCGGTTTTCTTGTGCCTCTGGTTTCTGCCCATGCCCTTCACCACTTTTGTGGTGATGACCGGCCTGTGGGGACGCCGCCACACCTTGTCGTCCAGGGTGCTTCTGTTGTGCTCCTTGATAGCCGTTGTCGTCTGGATTGGGGTGATCGCAGTGATGATTGCCGCTTTGATGGAACACATGAGGTAACGAGATGGCCCCGCCCTGACCACTGTCCGAGACAAGGTGCGATTGCCAGTAACCTGGGGAAGTTGACGCCATGATCGACCACGCCGCCTTTGAAAAGGGCTACGACGCCTACTGGGATGGCGTCGACGTCAGCGACAATCCCTACGACGCGAAGGAGGAGGCCGATGCCCGCCGTTGCTGGGAAGAGGGCTGGCGGGAGGCCCGCAAACACGATTACGACGAGAGCGATGGGTGAGTCAGATGAGGATTGCGGCCGTCTCAGTCGTCTCGACGAAGCACCGCGCCGAAAACGAGAACATCACTTGGCCTCTTCCTTGGCCTTCCCCTTGCCCTTGAGCTCCTCGATCTTCTCCTTGACCTTCTCCTCCGCCTTCTTGACGTCCGACTTGATCTTGCCTTCGTCGACCGACAGGTTGACGTTGACCTTGTCGCCCTTCTTGCCCCTGGCGTCGGGTTTGGGACTCGTCAGGCTGAACCACCCCCGGTAAAAGCCGATCCCGACCAGGCAGATCAAGAGCACAGCCAGCAGTTTGATCAATGAACGCATGACGGGCTCCCTTCGCTTGCTCGCGTGACGCAGTAACTTCGTCTTCTCGCCGCGGCACGCCGCCATTATACTAGCCGTCGCCCCCGCCCCACAATCCGGGCTAGCCGGCTGCGGCGGTCTCCTCAACCGCCCTCTTCGACTCGTTGGAACGACAGCCCCTTGTCATCCGGCGGACTGCCGGCGGCGATGAACTGGAACTGGTCCGCCCCGGCCGACTTGACCTGGCCGACCATCGTGCCCTGGTCTTTGCTTTGCAGAAGCAGGGAATCGCCGGCGACGGCCAGCGTGCCGGCCAAAGTGATCGGCGGCTTGCCCTTGGGCACGGCCTTCCACGTGAACTGGTTGTTCTCGTCGACGGAAAGTTCGAAGGCGTCGCCGTTGCGCTGGGCCCGCCATAGGCCGATCAGCTCGGTGGACGGCCCGGCCTGGACCGGCGGCGAACCGGCTGCTTGCTCTGGCTGGGCGGGCTCGGGCGGCGGTTCGGCCGGCGGCGTCAGGGCGGCGAGCATGCGGCTGGCCACCTGGTCAGCGGGCTGGGTGGCAACGACGCGTCTGAGTTCCCCGGCCGCCGCGTCACCTTGTCCCAAGACCAAATACTGATAGGCCAACACGAAATGGGCCGCGGCGTCGTCGGGCTTCTGCTTGCAGCGCGCTTCGAGCGCGCGTAGCTGCGCGGTGTACGCATCGGCGTCGCCGTACAGCCCGCTCAGCGTCGTCCAGTCCATGCCGGGCGCGACGGCCAGGAGATTGTTCAAGACGGCTGCCGCCCCGGTATAGTCGCCCAGGGCAAACATGCAAAGGGCAGACACCTCGTGCATCACCGGATCGTGGGGCGAGTTCCGCAGGGCCTGCTGGTCGAGCTGCAAGGCACGCCGGTAGTCGCCTTGCTTAAAGGCCGCCAACGCCTGGTCGAAGGATTGGTAGGCTGCGGTCATATGCGGCGATTCCGCCGCGGGAGGCGTTGCGTCGTAGGGTAACTCGGCCGACGCATCGTCTGCCGGCACGTCGTAGTTATTGATGACAATCGGCTGTGCGTAGTCATACGCCGGCGCCGCCGAGGCAACGTAGTAGGGGTTGGCGTAGGTGGTGCCGTAAGCGTAGCCCCACGATGGCAGCAAGGCATTCAGGCCCCACGCCGTGGCGCCGGCAACGATCGGCGCATACCAATAGCGGCCCCAGTTCCCGCTCCAGCAGCCGTGATACCAGCCGTGATAGTGTGGCGGAACATGGTGACTGTACCAATGGTCGGCCCAATGGCCGTGCCCGGCGCCGCTGAGTCCCCAGCCGGGACGATTGACGTTGACAAAGGTATTGTTGCCGCCGGGGCGGTTGACGATGGTGTTGCCGCCGCCGATGATGGGACGGTTGCCGCCACTGGGGCGATTTCCAGCGCCGATGATGGGCCGTTGGCCAACGCCCGGCCGCTCGGCAATCCCAGGGCGCTCACCGATATTCGGCCGCTGGGCAACGCCCGGCCGCTCGCCAACGCCCGGCCGCTCACCCGCGTGCGCTGGATGCGGCGCAGGGCGATTGGACAGACCGGGCGGCGAGATCGAGGGGTGGCTTACGTTTCCAAAGGTGGGATGGTTCGCCGGTATGCTCGGCGCCGACGGCCGTTGCGCAACAGCCGGGCGCGTGACCGGATGCCCGGCCGGCGCCGATGGATGAACTGCTCCCAGCGCCGGTCGCGGCGTGGGCGATGGAGCCGGGTGCGCAGTCGGCCTGCTCCCTTGCGAAAACGACGGTCGCGCGGCGGCAGCCGGCGGCCGGGAAACGTTCGCCGCCGGCCGTGACACGGGATGCGGCGCACTGGGGCCCATGGACGGCCGCGCGGCGGGCCGGGCGCCGCCACCACCACCACCACCGCGCGCGCCGCCGCCACCGCCGCCGCGGGCGGCAGACGTCGCCGGAATCGTCGCGATCACCAGCGCGGCGACCAGGAAGGCCGCCATCCGGAATGTGTGCCTGTCTGTCATGCTGTTCTCCTTCGGGCTGCGGATTGCGGGGGCTTGGCCCGCATCACTTCGCCGGGGCCGGCGGCCTGCGGACAATTTTCACCTCGAAATCCGGCTCCGCCGTCTTGCCGCGAATGCGGTCGAAGCCCTTCATCAGATACGAGTCCTTGTCCCGCGGCTCCAGCACGATGGTCGCCGAGCCCGTCTGCCCGTCGGGCAGCACTGCGGTCGACTTGATCACCCAGCGATTCTCGACCTGGGACCAGATCCCCTCGCCGTTGCCGCCGTCGGAGTCGAACACCCATGACTTGATTTTCTGGGTGAGCGGATCCCAGCCGATCCGTTGGCTGCTCTTCAATTCGGGCTTGCCGTGGACCTTGGCATCGAAATCGACGAGGAGGTAATTCTTGTCCTCCGACCACCGGCACGACATCTGGATCACGGCATCCGAACCCTCGTCGACCCAATCGCCCACGAGCCATGCCAGCGGCTTGAGACGCTCGTGCGGCGAGAGCGACTCGTCGTCTTCCACCTCGCGAGCGGAGGCGATCTTCCACTGGCCCTGCTGTTTGATCATCACCAGCGTATAGCGCGTGGCGGCGGACGAGCGGTCGTCTTTGGTAGACACCACCCGCCGGCCCTCGTCGATGGCCAGCCCCGGACTGACCATCCACACCGAGTCGGTGCTCATGGTGGACGTTGCCCCGGGAAACTTCGCGAAGAAGCGTCCCAGGACGTCCTTGATGGCGGCGGCGCCCTTGTGAACGTTGCCGGCGTCGTCGATCAGTTCCGCCCCGCTGAAGAACAGCGCGGCGGCCTTCTCCGCATCAGCGGCGTTCAGCGCCTTGACGAAATTCTGCGTAACTTGGCGAACTGCCTGCTCTTCGGCGCCGGCCGCGCTGGCCGAGGCCGCCGTCGCGGTTTCCTGGCCGCGCGCGAGACTTGCCCCTGAAACAGCAATCAAGGCCGCCAGGACCGGGATAGTGATGCGTGACATGGTCTCTCCTTTGTCGGATCGCGATAAGTGGATTCTGGTCGTGATAGGCATCTCGCTGTTCGCTCCGTGCATTCCCAGGCGTCGTCGAGCTACGAGAATGAGGCATTTTATCACACAGCCACCTTCGCGGTAGTACCCCACCCGAAGACGTTCACCAAGCGCCTTGCGCGCGTCTCCAAGGGCCTGAATGCAGATTTCGCAACGCATGTAATATCAAGTAGTTAGGTAATATTGTGGATGGCGCCGCTGGTGCGATTCACACCCATCGGAGCAGGGCGAAACCAGTTGCACGCCGAACGCTTCACGATGGACACTTCAGGTAAGGGGACAGTCGCGAAGTGCACTGCCCCCGTCTTCTGCCGGCACCTACGTCATTCTTCCTCCCCGTGGCAACTTCTTCAGCCTCGCCGCCGCGCGGCATATTGCCCCGGCGCAGCGATTTGGGGCGCCACGGGATCATGGCGGGCAACGGCGGCCAGCGCGCTGGGTTGCCTCCCGCCCCATTTGGTCGGTCTGCGGCAGCCGTTTTTCAAAGCCCCGTCGTTTGGCACGCCGAATGCATTTATGCTGTCGCAGGCAAGCGTTTCAGGGACGGGACAGTTGGAAACGTAGACGCAAGGGGGTGTACGATGAAGGAGGTCGCGCTCAAACAGCTTGTCGTGGGCATGACGGCGCTGATGAAGGTCGGCGCGCCGGTGCGGATGTGGATGCGAAGTCTCCGCACGGGGCGCCGAATCCTGACGCCCGCCCACTATGCCCCGCTGTCGCAATCCGTGGTCCATGTCCACTGGGGGATGCTCTACGTCGAGGTGAAGGTCGCCAGGGTGATGCTGCCCTACGCGATCGTCTATCACCACAACGGCCACGGTTGGGTGCGGCTGTGGATCGACACGCGGGAGACGGCGCTGTTCGCGGTCGAAGGGTAACTTTGCTGCTTACTCCCCCTCGGCGCCCAACGCGCCATACTGCCGCAGTTTTCGATAGAGCGTCTTCCGGTCGAGCCCCAGGGTGCGGGCGGCCAAGGTGCGATTCTCCCCGACGCTTTCCAGGACGTGCAGGATGTAGCGGCGATCCACCTCCTCCAAGGGCGCCAGCTCCCCCGGATCGGCGCTGCCGAGGATCACTTGCGGAGCGCGATAATCGCGGAGTTTCTCCGGCAGGTCCGCCAGGGTGATCTGGTCGAAGCGCGCCAGCGCCACGGCCCGCTCGATCACGTTGCGCAGCTCGCGGACGTTGCCGGGCCAGCAGTAGGCCAGGAGTTTTTCGGCCACCGGCTGGGCCATGCCCCGCACTTGTTTCCCGGCCCGCGCGGCGTACAGGGCAAGGAAGTGCTGGGCCAACAGGAGGGCATCGGCGCCGCGGGCGCGCAGCGGCGGCAACTCGACCTGGATGACGTTGATGCGGAAGAAGAGGTCCTCGCGAAAGCGCCGCTCCTCCACGGCGGTCTCCAGGTCGCGGTTGGTGGTGGCGAGGATTCTGGCGTCGAAGGCCACTTCGCGCTCGCCGCCCACCGGCCGGAGCTTGTTCTCCTCTAAAGCCCGCAACAGCTTCGGCTGCATGGCCAGCGGCATTTCGCCGATTTCGTCCAGCAGCAGCGTGCCGCCCTCCGCCTGCAGGAACAGCCCTTTGCGGTCGCTCCGCGCGTCGGTGAAGGCGCCCTTGACGTGCCCGAAGAGCTCGCTTTCCAGCAGTGTTTCCGGCAGGGCGGCGCAATTGACGGCCACAAACGGCCGCTCGCGGCGCCGGCTTCGCTGGTGCAGGGCGCGGGCCACCAGTTCCTTTCCCGTCCCGCTCTCCCCGGCGATCAGCACGGAAGCGTCGGAGTCGGCGATCTGCGCCAACTGGTCGAAGAGCTTCTGCATGACGGGGCTTTCGCCAAGCAGTTCCTCGAAGCGGGCCGTACGCTCGACCGCCGCGCGCAGCGAGCGAATCTGCTCCTGAAGCTGCCGCCGCTCGATCGCCCGCCGCAGGATCACCGCCAGCAACTCCAACTCGATCGGCTTGGTCACGAAATCGTAGGCCCCCGCGCGAATCGCCGCGATGGCCGTCTCCAAGCTGCCGAACGCCGTCATCACGATCACCGGAACGTCCGGCCGATTGGCGGCCAGCCGGCGGCAGAACTCGATGCCGTCCATGCCGGGCATCATCAAATCGGTCAAAACGACCGCGAAGTCCTCGCGGCAGAATTCCTCCAGCGCCTCCTCGGCTGAGGTGAAGCAGCAAGGCGCATAGTCGCGCAACCGGAGGTCCGTCTCCAGCAGATCGCACATGCTCCGCTCGTCGTCGACAATGAGGATTCTCGGTTTCACGGCTTGGCTCCCGCGGGCAAGAAGACGACAAACGAGCTCCCCGCACCCGGCCGGCTGCTGACGTCGATCCAGCCGCCGTGCTCCTGAACGATCCCGTAGGCGATCGACAGCCCCAGGCCGGTCCCCTCGCCGACCTCCTTGGTGGTGAAAAAGGGCTCGAAGAGGCGCCAGAGGTGCTCCTCGGCGATCCCCACGCCTTCGTCGCGGACCTCGATGGCGCAGTAGTGCGACGGCCGGGCACCGCCTTCGGGCGGGCAAGCGGCCTGGCTGCGGATGGTGAGGTCCGCCTTGCCCCCGCCGGGCATCGCTTCGATCGCGTTGACGATCAAGTTGGTCAGCACTTGCTGAATCTGTCCCGCGTCGATCTCGGCGACGGCCGGATCGCCGGCGGCCAGTCGCAACGCGACATTCCGCTTCGCGGCCAAGGGGCGCAACAAGTCGACCGTCTGCCCGGCCACCTGCCGCAGATCGACCGCCGCTTTATGGGGCGTGTTGGCCCGAGCGAAATCGAGCAGTTGCCGGATAATCTTCGTCATCTTGTCGGCCTCGGCCTTGATGGCGGCGGCGCTTTGGGCAACCTCATCCGCGCTCAGCTTCCCCGAGCCGATCAACCCGGCGCGGCCGGCCACCACGCTCAGCGGGGTGCCCAACTCGTGGGCAATCCCCGAGGCCATGCGACCGACCGTCTTCAGGCGGTCGGCATGGCGGAGTTGTTCCATGGCGGCGATGCGGGTGGCGGTCTCCTCGCGAATCTTCCCTTGCGACTGCGCCAGTTGTTGGCACATCAGGTTCAGGCTTTCGCCGAGTTCCGCCAACTCGTCGTGCGTGCCGAGGTGGATCGGCCCTTGCAGGTTTCCCGCGGAAATGAGGCGGGTCTTCTCCATCAACGCCCGCAGCGGTTGTCCCACCAGGCGGACGCCCAACGCGGCGGCCAGCAGCCCGCTCAGCAGCGCCATGCCGCCGATCAGAAGCGCCGACCGTTGGACGATCTCCCGCTGATTGTTCTGCAACTCGGTCATCGCGTGGGCGAATTCCAGGCCGCCGCGGCGCTCGGCGCCGAGCGCCACGGGCCAGTAGATGTCCAACTGCGGCGCGCCGTCCGGGTCGAGGGCTTCGACTGCCAGGTGCTGCTGGATCGTCACGGTCGTCAGCCGTTCGGGGGAGACCGAGGGGAAGAAGGGATCGCCCGGCCGGGCGTCAAACCACACCCAGCGAACGTGGAGTTCATGCTCTTGCCCCTGATTCACCTTGCGGACGACGCGGAGCACGCCTTGCTGTCCGCTGCGGCGCCAGGCGTCGGCCACCATGTCCTCCATGGCGCGGCCGAGCGATTCGGCCTCGACGCTGGCCGTGTGCTGGAAGAGGCGGACTTCGCGGCGGACCGCCCAGTAGCCGTAGAGCGCCGCCAGCAGGATGTTCCCGAGCGTGAAAGCCAAAACGAACTTCAGCGCGAGTCGCATGTCTTCCTTTCACAGGACGGGATAGGGACGAGCCTTGCTCGTGGGGCATTTTTCCCGACTGGGGCATCCTGGGGCGCGCTGGGCGGCGCAGCGCGGCCCGGCGAATCGGCCGCCGGCAGGGGACTGTCCCCCTTGGTTGACACCGAAATCGGGACAGCCCCGCCGCCAACCTGTATTGTACCCCTTTCCCTCCGTCGCGCGTAGTTTGGCACGACTTGTGCATTGGTGGATTGGCAACGCCACCCGGCCGTCGCCGGGCGTCTCCCCACGAGAGCATCTTGCCATGAACGACTCCCGGAGGATCCGCCGCCTGTTCGGCTCCGACGTCTACCGTCGCTGGCCCTTCCTGATCGTACCCACCTGGGTCGCAGTGACCCTGTTCCTGGCCGGCGTCGCCTCCGCGTCGGCGGTCAGTGCGGCCCTTTTTATACTCGCGGCGCTGGCCCTGGGGAGTGTGTTGTTGGCCGGGTGGTTTGTGTTTTTCGGCCGGGGCGACGCGGCGGAGCAGGCCTCGCCCGCGGCCTTTCCCCCTTCGCTTCCCGACCATCGCGTGCCCGTCGTCTTCCTGCCCGCTTGTGCCCGCGCCGATGAAGTGGCGCCGGCGCTCTTTGCCCGGCAGTGCTACTTTCCCGTGGCGCAGGGGGGCAAGGTGGTCGGCGTGCTCTCGAAAGCGGCGCTGCTGCGGGCCGTGGCCAACGACTGGGGAGATCGCTTGATCGTCGAGTTGATGGCCCAGAACGCAGCCGCCGCGGAGTGCCGCGGCGGGGAAGACCGAGGGGCAGACCCCGCGCATCGAAAGACTCGGCATGGAGGTCCAGACGCTCACCCCTGAATTGGCCAAAAAGCTGGATCTGAGGTAAGTCATGATGGAACCCGGAAAACTGCCGCAGAAAGGAGCGCCGCCCGGCCCTCCTCCGCTCGTCGGACCCGACGACGCGACGAAACCCGCTTCTCCACCGCGTCCGCGCGGCCTCCTCTTTCTCATCACCATCCTGAAGAAGCAGCAAGAGACCCGCTCGTCGGACGACAGGCGGTGACGCGTCCGCCGCGCCTCGTTTACCGGCTCGGGTAGCGGACTACGGCCGGCTGGGGAATAAACCGGGTCCCCCACCGCGAACCTAGGGATGCAGGGCCATTGATCCGGCAGTCGTGGAGGACGTCCCATGAAGGTCGCAAAGTGGGGACAGTATGCGCGTTGGTTGCGGCGATCGCGGACGGGCGGTTGGATGGCCCTGCTGGCGATCGCCCTCTGCGTGGCGTATCGGCCGGTCATGGCCGGAGAGCCCAAGGCGAAAAAGACCTCCGCGCCGCTGGCGACGTTGCTGGCCGAGGTCGTGTCGGCCCGGCCGCCTTACGAACCGGCCCGCTTCGACCTCGGGCGGCGAGGCGCCGGCGACCCGAAGCAGGGCCCAGCCGCGATGATCGAACGGGCCAGGGATCGGCAGGAGCGGTTGGAGGAGATGTGGCAACAACTCAACAGCGAGCCGCTCCCCAAGGCCGATCCCGAGCAGCGGGCAGCGCGAACGCTGCTGGGCTATGCCTTCGGCGAGCTGGACCTCGACGCTGCGGCCGCCGCAGCCAAGGCGGCCGGCCCCGCGGCCGAGTTCCGCTTGGCGCGGCTGTTGTTGGCGGAATGCCGCTTCGACCGGGCGGTAACCTTGCTGGCGGCGCTGGCAGATCGGCACGCCAAGCTTTCGGCCGACGACATTTCGCGCGCGGCCCTGACGCTGCTGGTGCGCCACGATGCCCAGCGCGCCGCGCTGGCGGCACACGTTCCCCTGGTGCCGCTGGAGTTCGACCTGCGCGGCTACCTCGACCGCCGCAGCCAAGACCCGGCCGTGAAATCATGGATCGAGACCGTGCGACGGACCACCTTCTGCCGCCTGCCCGCGGAGTTGCGTTCGGCGGACAGCGAGCCTTGCTCTATCGAAACCGTCGACTTGCCTTCGCCAGGCGACGTGGACGAGTCGTTGCTGCGTTTGGGGCTGAACGAGGGGCTGCTGGAACCGTCGCTGGAGATGCCTTCCTCGGCGCGGGCGTGGGAGCTGCTGAAACTGCACGACCTGAAGCGTCTCTACCTGGCCACCGGCGGACCCGAACTCGTGCTCTATCAGACCCGGCAGGACGCCGTCGACGCCAATCACACGGCCTTGACCCTGCACGCCGATTTCAACGGTCCCATCCGCTTCCGGCTCTATCGCCTCGCGACCTTGGCGGCCTGGCAGGAACTCGGCGCCGCCGGGCTGACGCGGTTGAAGCCCCAGCGGACCTGGTCGCAGACGTTTCAGCCGTTGGAGTGCAACAACAGCGACCCCGAGGACTGGCCCGTGCCGCTGGACAACCTCGGCGAGGGCTACTACCTGCTGACCGCCGAGGCCCGCTACGCACCCATGCTGGCGGCCTGCAAGTTTTGCGTGAATCACCTGGCCGTCTACCTGCGCGCCGGGCGGGATCGGGCCGTGATCGTGGCGGTGGACCGCCGCGACGGCCGGCCCGTGGCCGATCTGCCGTTGCGTCTGCACATCAGCGGCAAGCCCGACGAAAACCGGCTTTGCCAGCGCTGCAAGCCCGCCGTCAAGGAGGAGTTCCTCCGCGGCTTCCGCGGCGAAAAGGCCGCGGTACACTACGACAGCGGCCCCGAGGCGGCCGACCAGCCGTCGCCGGCCAAAGATTCCTCCCACCCCGATGCCGATCCCGCCGGGGAGGCGAAATGCGGTGAAGAGGAACTTTGCAACCCCTCGCTCTCGGCGGTGCGGCGGGCGGCCGAGTCCTACGTCCAGGGCATCGAGGCCCGCCGCCGCAATCCCGATTTCCAGCAGGTTCGCCCGCTCCGCACCGCGGCGGACGGCGCCGCGACCGTGGCCGTGGACCTCGGCCAGCGCGCGTATCGCTACCAGTTGGACGTCGAGCGCACGGCCGCGGGGCGGGATGTCGGCCCAGGACCCCATGTGAGCCTCGATTACCAGGAGCCGGCCGCCGCATCCGAGCGGACGCGGGCGATCGTCTGGCTCGACCGGCCCATCCATCGGCCCGGCGACGTGGTGGACTTTGCCGGCCTGGTGCGTCGCTTCGACGGCCGGCGGCTGGCCGACCACACGGCGGCTACCCGCCGGCGGCTCCTCGTTCGCGTCGACAATGCGGAGGGAAAGCTCTGGGAAGGACCCTGCGAATTGTCGCCGGCGGGGACGCTGCACGGGCGGTTCCGCATTCCGCCGGGCGCACGGATGGGCTCGTGCTGGTTCCACGTCGACGGCGTCCGCGCCGAGCCGGACGTGCCTCTGGTCGTCGAGGAGTTCCGCATCTCGACCTACCAGGTCGGCCTCTCGATGGCCCGCCAGGTCTACACCGGCGGTGAGCGGATCGAAGGGCGCGTCACGGTGGATTACTTCACCGGGAAGCCGGTGGCCAACGCCGACGTGGAGGTCGTTCTGGAGACGGCCAGCCCCGACGCGCCCACTGCGGCCGGCGCCGCTGGCCCCGACGGCGTCTTCCGCTTCTCGCTCTCCGCGCCCTCGCTCAGCCGGAATGAGACCTTCGTCCTCCGCGCGACGGCGACCGACGTCTCGGGACAGTCCTACACAAAATGCGACTACGTGACGTGCCGGGCCGACGCCTTCGAGGTCCGCGCAAACCCCTCGGAGTGGCAAGTCGCGCCGGGCACTACCGTGCAGATCGAGGTCGAGGCCGCCACCTGGGCCGGCCAACCGCTGGCCGGCGCGACCGTCGTCGCCGGGGGCGTGCGGCAAACGGCAACCACGGATCGGCAGGGAAAGGCCAGGCTCCCCTGGACCGTCGGCGCAGACAGCAAGAGGGCCGAAGTGACCGTCATTGCCGGCGGCAAGGCGGTCCAACGATCCTTCGAGGTCACGCTGCGCGAGCAGTCGCCCAGCGGCCACACGGCCGCGGACGACAGCCGTCCCCCCGACCGCGCGAAGTTCGAGTTGACCTCGTGGCAGGCTCCGCCTCGGACGGATGCCGGGCAGCCGGTGGACTGCACCTTGACGCTGAAGGGGCCGCCGGATCGCCGCGCCATGGTGGCCATCTTCGCCGAGAGCGATCGGCTCCTGAGCAGCCGCGTGCTGTGCCTTCCGCCGGGGACGCATCGCCTGGCGATCCCCACCGAGCGAGAGTGGGCGCCGAGCGTGACGCTTGTGGCCGTGTTGCTGGGCGGCTGGCACGCCCAAGTCGAGACGGCTTCCTGCTACCTTCATCCGACGGAGAAATTTCTCACCCTCGAAGTGCAAACTGACAAGGCCAAGTATCGCCCCGGCGAGCGCTGCACCGCCATCGTGACGGCCACCGATTATCGCGGGCGGATCGTGCCGGGGGCCGACATCAGCCTGGGCGTGGTCGATGAGGCGATCTACCAGGTCCGAGCCGACCCGCTGCCCGACCTGTTCCGGACGCTCTACGAGTATCGGGTTGCCGACTGCTGCGTGGGCGAGTTCGAGGAGCAGGGGCCGCCGGCCGAGCCGCTCCAGTTTCTCCTTGGTCCGCGTTATGCCTGGGGCTATTACTGGCCGACGTTGCTTGATTGGGGAAGCGGCAGGCGATCCGCACGCCTTGGCTGTTATGGCGGCTATGCCTGCGGCTGCTCTCTCGGCTACGGGCACCGACGCCCGCCGGTCCGTCGCCGCTTCGAGAGCACCGCCCATTGGGTGGCCGACCTGGTGACCGACGCCGAGGGGAAGGCCCGCACCACGTTCGACTTCCCCGACAACGTCGCTGCCTGGCGGTTCACCGCCCGCGGTGTCACGGCCGACACGCGCGTGGGCGATCTCCGCGTGACGCGTTGCACGCTGCTGCCGCTGGCGGTGGACCTGGCGTTGCCGCGCGGATTGCGCGTGGGCGATCAGATCGACCTGCCCGTGGTGCTCCACAACAACAGCGACGCGGCCCGCACGGTCGAGTGTACGACCCGCGTGGGCAAGGCAGCCGAGCGGCCCTGGGCCAAGCGGCTCTTGCCGGCCCACGGCGACCTGCGCCTGACCGTGCCGGTGACAGCCGGCGACCGCGAGCCCCTGACGGTCTTCGCCTCGGTGCGGGACTCCGGCGGCGGCGATGCCGATGCCGTGCGCAGGACGCTCGTGCCGCTCTCGCGCGGCCGGCCGGTGACGCGCACCTGGTCCGGCCCGCTGGAAACGGCCGCCACCATCCGCGTGGATATGAATGCCCGGCAGGGCGAGAAACTTCAGATGGTGGTTTGCCGTCAGCCCGGATTGGCCGGGGTGGTGGCAGCGGCGCTCGACGAACTGGTGCAGTATCCCTACGGCTGCGTCGAGCAGACCATGAGCCGTTTCATGCCGGCGGTGGTCGCCGGCGAGGCCATGAAAAAGGCCGGGCTGCGGAGCCCGGCGGCCCAGCGGCTGCCGGAGGTCGTTGCCCAAGCCCTGAGCCGGCTCGCCGAATTCCAGCATGCCGACGGCGGTTGGGGGTGGTGGAAGGACGACGAAAGCAATGATTTTATGACGGCGTACGTGCTGGAGGGATTGGCCCGTTGCCGCCGCCTGGACCAGCCGATCGACGCCAAGCTCCTCCACAAGGGAAGCGATTACCTCCTGGACCGCCTCAAGGAGCAGTGCCTTGGCGGTCACCGGCCGGAAAGCATCGGCAACGTCGACCTCGACGTGTATGCCGCACATGCGCTGGCCCTGGCCTACGCGCAGTCCCCGCAGGAACACAAGCAGGGGCTCGACGACTTGCGGGCGGCGCTCCTGCGCCGCGCGGACGAGCAATCTTCGCCGAACTTGCTCGACCGGATCTTGGCGGCCGAAACTTGGCGGTTGTTGGGCGACCGGGTGGCCGCCGCCAAAGACCTCCAGCGCTTCACGGTCGAGGCGATTCCCCAGCGGGGCAACCGCGGATCGATCTTTGCCGCCGCCGCGCTGCTGGAATTGGGCACCGCCCTGGAGCCGAACCGGCCGCATTGGCCGCTCTTGGCCCGGCAATTGGCCGCCGCGCGGAGCGGCGACGATTGGGGCGACACGTTGACCACCTCGGCGGCGGTCCGCGGGTTAGCGGCCGTGCTGGCGGCGCCGCCGCCGGCGGAAACGCCCGTCACCGTTTCGCTCGACGGCCGCGCTCTGGGCGCCCTGGCGGCCGCCTCGGGCAACCGCATCGAGTTGAGGCTGTCGCGAGTCGGCACGGTCGAACTCGCGGCGGCGAAGCTTCCCAGCGAGGACTTCTACCAGTTGCGCGTGGAAGGTCTTGCCGCCGCGCCGCCGGCGGTCCCAGCCAATGCCCCCGTGACGCTGCGGACGCGGCTGTTTCAGTTGCAGCCGTTGCGGCGGGAAGTGGCGCCCGATGGCGCCGGCCGGCTGCCGGTCGCCTGCGGCGTCACGCACGAGGTCGAGATCGACGCGGCCTTAAGGCAGCCGGTTTCGCACGCGCGGCTCACGCTGCCGCGGCCCTGCGGCATGGAACTGGTTCACGCGCCGCAACGCGTGGACGGGGTCGTCGCCATCGAGGTCCGCGACGACGCCGTACACTTCTTCATCGACCACTGGGATCCTGGGCGGCACCGGATCGCGTTTTCTGTACGCGCTGAAGTGAGCGGCGCCGTCGCCGCCCCGCCGCCTGAGCTGGTGCCCATGTACGGCGATTCGTTGCCCACGGCAGTGACGGGGGCGAGCGCATGGGACGTCAGGAGGTAGCGCTCGGTGACCGTTTCGACGAGCGAAACAATCGCGGGGCCCTTGGGCTGCCGGCGTGGTTTCGCCGGTTCTCCTTCAGCGAGCACAAGGGCTGGACGGTGCTGATCGCCGTGGCCAGCGTCGGGGTGTCCCCGATGGGGTGATAGCGCAGTTTGGAAGAATGCTCAGTTCGTTCTGGCATCGCTGGCGAGTTTGGCAAATGCCTCCTGCACGGCCTGCCACATCGGACCGGTGTACGGGGGAGCTTTTTGGGGATCGCAGCCGCTCTTGCACCATGCCAGTTCGATTTTGTGATAGTCGGCGATCAACTGGTTGTTGCGGTCCTTGGACCACCCTGTTGGTGACTTCAGCGCCTCCAACCTCAGCGTCAGATAGCGCTCCACCCGCGGCCGGTAGTAGAACCGATTCAACTCGTAGATGTCCTTGCTCTGATAGTCCAACAGCGACGGGTAGGAGATGGCGAAGGTCAAGCAGGTATCCCTGAGCCATGCCTTGATTGCTTCCCGCCGCGGTCCGGACTCGGCGCCGGCCAGCGATCGGATGATGTCTTCGAGCCGATAGTCCGGTCTGCTCGACAAGACCACTTCGAGCTGGTCGAGGATCGTTCTGAGAATCTTTGCTTCGGCTTCGAACTTGGCGATGTCCTTGGCCGCGGCGGCCTTCTCCAGCAGCGCCAAATGCTGCATGAACACCTCGCTGGCGTACTGGCGGAACACGTCGACCAGGTCGTTTTCCACCAGGCGCCTGCCCCGCACCTCGGGCGGCAGCGCCAGGGCGGCGCGGAGAAAACCGGCGAGCTTGTTAATGCGCTCGACGGGCACAGGCCCGGCGGGGTGGTTCCCATGGCAGCAATCTTCCACCGTGCCTGGATACAACCTGTGCTGGTAGGGGGCCTCACTTGATCCGCCGCCGCCATACACGGTGTCGACCAGTCCCTGGAACGCCGCACGCATCGGTTTGTATCCCTCCGCCCCGTATCGCCGCAGGACCATGTCGTCGAGATAGGCGGATAGCTCGATGGCGGCGGGATTCCAACCCACCCGCGTGAGCAGATCGTAGTAATGCGGGCTGTAGTGCATCACCTCGGGGAACAGCCCCATCCCGGTGCAATTGCCGAACTTGGCCGCGTCGCGGACAATCTCGATGGCCCTGGGGAAATTGCCGTGCAGATAGTCGTCGCCGCCGTATTGGTGCAAGAATCCGACGGTGAAGTTCCGTCCCAAGAAACCCTTGCACCGCTCGGAACAGTATTGTGGAGCCCCATCCGCCCAGATATCCCAGATCATAACGCCCTGGGGCGGTATTCTCTCCAGGAATTCCTTCAGCACGGGCTGGGGCCAGAATCCCTGATCAAACACCCAACCCCATGCGCTGAAGCACCAAACTCCCTGCGGATCGGCCGCCTTGATTCCCGCCAGCGGCCCCACGGAAAACGACGCATTGATGCGCTTTCTCTCGTCGTCGGTGGTCTTGACATTCGCCTCGGCGGGCGGATCCAGCATGTACAGGTGCCAGGTGCCGAAGATTGCGATCCAGGTCTCGATGTATGTCTTGACCCGCTTCGCATACAGCGGATCGGTGGGGTAGAGGCACTGGGGGGATTTACGGCCTGCCAACTCGTCGGCCCACCAGCCCGAAACAAAGTATTTCCCCTCAGGATGCGCCTTGACGAACTCGGGCATCACCGCCAGTCCCGGCGCCGGCGTGGGGACCTCCAGATCGAGCGTTCGGGCATAGTCATAAATCCGCTTGGCTAATTCCACTTCGGCTTTGTCCTCGTCGGTGAGCCGCTGAGGGCCGACGCCCATCTTCTCCATGGCCGCCTTTTCGACGGCTTGTGCGTGCACGGCCAGGCACGCGGTGTTGAAGCGGTTTTTAGGCAACCAATCCAATTCCTTCTTCCACTGCGGAAAGCCCCACTTGCCGCCGAACGAATAATCACCTCCCATGGCACAAAGCCGCGTCGCAAAGCGCGGCCGCTCGGCCAGGCGGATCGCCGGCAGGGCCAGGTCCTTGGACGCCGGCACATACTCCCCGTCCCAGAAGAACCCGACCTTGAAATACTTCTCCAGGAGATAGTAGACCGCGAAGAGGGTACCCCTGTCTCTGGATCCCCCGAGGACGAGCTGATCGCCGACCGTTCGGATCACGAAGCCGTCCAATCCCGGATGATCGGCGGAGAGGTCGAGTTGCCCCTTGGCACGCAGGGCCATGATCCCGGCGCTGGTCTCCGGCCGTCCGATCAAGATTTGACGCCGGGCACCGCGTGCGGCGGGACTGCCTTCGGTGGTGACGGGCAACGTGGCGCCGCTGAGTTGGCGCACGTAGGCGACAAGCTCATCGGCCGCATGGCGCTCGGTGCGCGTGGCCTTGTCGCCCACGACGATGACGGCCTGCGGCGCGCCCTGCCTGACGAGCACGAACTCTTTTTTCAGCCCCCGCACGTCGTGGGGCGAATACTCATCCCAAAACCCCTTCTCAAACGCCTTCTGGCCCACCGGCCCCCCGGTCTCCCTGTACAACTTAAACCCCTTCGGTTTGGTCGCCAAAATCTCGTCGAGCCTCTTGCGCTGGTCGGACGAGAGGAAACGGGCCAGACCGGTCGTCTGGTTGGGCTGCTTGGAACTGGCGAGATCCTTGGGAACAGGCGCCTTCTCCAGGGTGTTGTTGCCTACGTAGTAATCCGTGGAGTTGGCCAGGTTATAGGCGGCCCCTGCCCTGCGGATGATGTTGTCGCGGATGTCGAGATTCTTTGAAGGCCAGCGCTTACGAGGCCTGTCGGTGGGCGGCGCTGCCCAGAGGTGAACCGCTGTTCCTGCGGTGTCCTCCATCGTATTGTGCTCGATGAGGTTGCCGTGGCCCTGTTCGATGGCCACCCCGTCCGCCCGATTGTGGTTGATCTCGTTGTCCGCGATCAGCGTGTCGCAGGAGTAACCCAGCCAGAAGCCGTACCCCGAGTCGTTGGCAATGTTGTTGTAGTAGACGTTGCGAAAGGCGAAGGTCCCCTCAAAGGCATTGCACGGCGACCACGAGCCGTCGTTGTAGGCGATGACGTTGTCGTCGGCGGAGCCCTTGGGATGGAACACCTTGGTCACGGGATCCTCGCCGACGTCGGTCAGGTTCGAGAGGAAGAAGCCGTCGCCGCTGTGCGTCATCGAATTGCCGACGAAGTAGTTGCGGTTGGCCCCGTTGGTGGCGACGATCGAGGCCGAGTCGCCACAGCCCGGGCGGATGACAAAGTCGGTCAGGTTCCAACTGACGACGTTGTCCGACGACATGTAGAGCCCGATCCCCCAGCCGGAGTTGCATGAGAAATCGTTGTCGGTGACCAGACAATGGTCGGAGTGAAACAGCAGGAGGCCGTTCTGGGCGTACAGCCCGGAGCAGCGACGGACGCTGCCGTGGCGGACCTTCTCCATCCAGATTCCGGCCCCGTAATTCCTCCAGGCGTCCGGGCCGCGGAGGTCCAGACCGCCACAGACCGCCCTTCCCTTATCCATCAGGCGCTCCGCCAGACTGTAGCTGACGTCGCAGGACTCGACCTGGACGTTCTCCGCGTCGAGGAGTCGGATGTTGTACTTGTACCCGAAGACCTTGGCATTCTTGATGGTCACGTTTTTCCGGCCTTGAACGTTGATCCCGAGTCCCTTGAGCGTATTCCGCTTCGCCTTGGCGATATCACAGGACTGGAGCGTAGCGCCCTGAAAGTCGACGGTGACGTTGTCCGCCTCCACTCTGACTGCGCCTTTCCCCTCGGGATCGGCGAACTCGTAGCGTCCGGGCTTGATCCGAACGGACTGCGTTATCACGCGATTGGCCGGAGCTAGAGCAATCTCGGGCAGGTCGCCCCCGGGACCGCTCGCGGCGCCGGAAAGCGCTGCTGCGCTTGTCAATGCCGCGGAGCATGCGGCAATCAGCCCTCTGCGCCCTAGGCGCCAAACCGGTCTTGAACTTGCCATCTGATCCTCCGAGGTTAGCGGCTATCTAACAATTACTCCTCTCCTCGCCGGGCGCCGTGCGAAGCATGGTCCGCGGCAGAGCGGCAGGGGGCGAGGGCGGTGGGTGAGCAAAAGGCGAAGTTATTGGTCGGACAGCAGTTGGGGTTGTGGGGTTGCCCTCTCACGCCCCTGTTTCATGATGCTACAGTTGCGTAGTCCAGCCAGTCAAGCCCCCGCGAGCCGTTTGCGATGCGTGCAAGCCGGTTGGCTCGAAGATGATGGAGAGCACCTTGAAACGGCCTTCCCGCCATCGGCTCTGCGTTTTGCGCCGACACCTCAAAGGCTTGACCCAACTCCAAAAGCTGGCTGATCGCCATGGCGGCCGGCGGCGTGGCGTTGGCTCCGCTTCTGCTATGGTTCACCGTGCCCGCCTATCACGCCCCAGGGGACTTCAGCGCTGGGTGGGGGGCCGTCCCGATTTCTGTGTCAACCGAGGGGGACAGTCCCCTGGGCGGCGATTTCCTCGGCCAGACGCCGGTAGTCTTCCGCTCCGTGCGAGTCCGGCGCGTACTGGAAGATCGACTGCCCGAAGCTCGGCGCCTCGGCCAGGCGGATGTTGCGGCAATGCGGTTCCCCCTGCGATCCCCGCCGCTTGCCATCGCAACAATTCGCCGGGCAGATCGAAAAAATTCACCAAGAAGGAAACCTCCGTCGCAAAAATAAGATCCCCCAAAGCGGTTCGCCGGCCGCTGAGAATATCAGAGAGGCTGACGTGGACCGCAAGGATCGATTGCGGGAGTTCGGACGTTAATCGACGGCGACTGCCGCTGGCCCCTGGCGCAGCCGCCGATTCAACAAAGGGGCGACCATCTCCAAGAAAGGGAGTGTTGCCATGAAGACCATCGTAAAGCTTGCCATCGCGGCGAAGGGCACGTATGCTTACGACGGTGCGCTTTGCAGCAAGTATTCCACCGCGCAATGCGGCGCGCCGCAAGTGCGGACCTGATGCCTGCCGGCCCGGTGCCGGGCAGGTTCCCGTCGGGGGCTGGGCAATCCGCATTGCCCAGCCTCCGACATTCCTCGTGGGAGATTTAGCAATGAAGGGCCGATTCCTCAACGTGAAAAGGGCGCTGGTGGCGCTGGTCGTCTGGCTGGCCGTTTCCTTCCTGCCGCTGGTCCCCGTAATGCAGGCGCCGGTGGTGCGGGACCCGATTTATCACCTCACCCTGGCTTCGATCCAAGAACTGGTCGGCGTGGGCATCTTGCTCATGGGTGTGAGCAACCAGGCGACCTGGGCCACGCTGCCGGTGATGTTCGCCTTGACGGCCGTGAGTCCGGCCGGCGGGTGCTGGCTCGGCGGAGCAATTTGCGGTCGCCGCCGGCGGCCCCAGACTTGACTGCCTTTGCCGCCGTGGGTGTGACCGCAGAGAACGAGAATCCGGCAAGTCCCCCGCCAAATCGACGCGCCACAGGCGGTATGCTAGTGTAGTGATTCACGCTGTTGGGGTTTTATGAAGGACGTTTCGGGCACGTTCGATCTTGGCGAGAATTTCATCCGCCTTGGCGGTCCAAGTGAACGGGCGAGGGTTCGTGTTGTGGGCTGCAA